>CAUZAE010000155.1:0-6020 GCA_963577685.1 Gemmatimonadales bacterium UBA6960
ACGAGCTCGCCTGGTAGCGGCACATCCCGCTCCTTCGTAAAAAGTCCAAAGGGGAAAGATGTCGACACGGTGAGATTCACGAGAGGATAGACTCCCCTACGGACGAAGACGTTCTCCGAACGAACTTTGATGGATGCACCCGCGGTAACGCGCATGATGAAGGCCGTTCCGAGGAGTCCTCTTTCGATCAGGTATGTGGCCAGTGTAGGAAACCGACGCTTCGTGTTGGTCACGTGATATGTGACGCGGACAGGCCTCCCTACGGTGACGCCCCGGGGCGCGACTCTACGTATCTCCAGCCCCCGAATCGTCTGCTCCGACAGCCAGCCGGACAGCGCGATAAAGCCGAGCATGGCCCCGAGAAGCAGATAGAGCAGGTTGTTGCCGGTGTTGACGGCGGCGAGTCCGATCGCGAAGGCGCCCGCAGTGAAAACCGCTCCAGCCGCGGTGAAGTGGATCCTCCGCCAGGCGCGTAGGCGTCTCCAGACCCGCGGTGGCGAGAGCAGGAATGCGACGAAACTGCGGGGGACGCTCATCTTCCGTGATGCCGTCGGGTGGCCCATGCTCGGCTAGACGGGAACCGCCACGTCTTCGAGGATGTCGCCAACGATGTCGCAGGCTTCCTCGTGGGCCTCGTGCGTGCCAGAAGTGGTGCCGATCGGCAGGATTCGATGGGCGAGGCACGGTACCGCGAGGCGCTGGACGTCACTCGGCGTCAGAAAATCACGTCCGCTCAGAAGGGCATACGCCCGGGAGGCGGCAAGCAAGCCGATCGCTCCACGGGGACTGACGCCCATGCGTAGCCTCGCCTCGACCCGCGTTCGCTGGACGATTTCCATCACGTAGCCCACGAGTGATTCGTCCGCCTCGACCTCCGACGCTTCCCTCTGAAGCACAAGGACCTGATCCGGCGTCAGCACTGCGCTGATGCGCTTTTCCCAGGAGTCCTCGTCCGTGGACTCCATGAGGATACGGCGCTCCGCCGCCTGGTCGGGATATCCGATGACCAGTCTCATCAAGAACCGATCGACCTGGCTCTCGGGCAGTGGATATGTGCCGTGGTGCTCCAGAGGATTCTGCGTGGCCATGACCATGAACGGTTGCGGTAGCTCAAAGGTCTTGTCGTCCAGGCTCACCTGTCCTTCTTGCATGGCTTGGAGGAGCCCGCTCTGTGTTCGCGGTGGGGCGCGGTTGATCTCGTCGGCGAGCACCAGGTTGGTGAAGATCGGCCCGGGTCTCACCTCGAACTCCGAGGTCAGCGGGTTGAAGATCGATACGCCCAATACATCGGACGGCAGAAGGTCACTCGTGAACTGGATACGCCGAAATGACAGACCCAGGGCAGTGGCCAGGGCGTGGGCCAACGTGGTCTTGCCTACACCGGGGACATCCTCAAAAAGGATGTGACCCCTAGCCAAGAGGGCCGCGACGGCTAGGCGTATCACCTCCTCCTTGCCGTGAAAGACCTGCTCTACCTCTCCGACCAACCTCTCGAGGAGGTCCAAAGTAGGCAGCGTGTCTGTGATGGCTGTGGTATCGGACAAAATCCTTCTCCCGTCAACCTTGCACACGCCTTGTTCAGGCGGGGGAAAGTAGAACACCCGTGCGACAGAAAGGGTTCTTATATATACACCATTTTGGTACATTGTCGGCAGCTTTTTCGTCGCCCGAAAGAGCGTTGACACGATCCAGAGGCTCCCATACCTTCTTGCCGTTTCAAGCAAGGAAACCTCACTCTCACCCACGCCCGATCGGGCGGCAGAGCCTATGACGAAGCGATGGGCGGTGGCGTCGATCGTCGCACTCACCCTCCTGGGATCTCTGGCTTTCATCCAGACTCAGGATACCGATGCGGCGCCGGAAGGGGATTCCTCGGAAGCGGATGCTCTCGCGCAGCCGATCGCTTTTCCCCATAACGTCCACGCTGGGATCGACCAGATCGATTGTCAGTACTGCCACTTCTCGGCCGAACGATCGGTGGACGCCGGAATTCCACCGGTACGCACCTGCATGGGCTGCCACCTGGTGATCAGTGGCACGGATGAGAGGCAACAGGCCGAGATCCAGAAGGTGAGGGACTACTGGAATGACCAAGAGCCGATCCCGTGGGTGCGGATCTATAAAGTCGCGGACCATGTCCACTTTCCTCATATGAGGCATGTCGCGGCTGACGTCGACTGTGCGACCTGCCACGGCGAGGTCCAGGAGCTCGCGGTCATCGAGGAGGTCAATCAGACTCTTTCCATGGGCTGGTGCGTGACTTGTCACATTGAGCGCAATGTCTCGAGGGACTGCGCAGTTTGTCATTATTAGTTCCCGAAGCCCGCTGAGAACTCCAGGACGAAGTCGATGAGCGAAGGACTAAAGAGACGAGAATTTCTGAAGGTAGTGGGCGTCAGTGGTGCCGGAGCTGGCGTGCTGGGCTGTTCCACGGAAAAGGTGGAGCACCTGGTGCCCTATGTGGTTCCGCCGGAAGACATCACGCCGGGCGTTGCCACTTGGTATACCACGGCTTGCTCGGAGTGCGAGGCCGCGTGCGGGATGTGGGTGCGGACCCGAGAGGGCCGGGTCGTGAAGGTCGAGGGTAACCCCGACCATCCCGTCTCGAGAGGCGCTCTGTGTTCCCGCGGCCATTCGAGCCTTCAGGGGCTGTACAATCCAGACCGCTATCCGGGGCCCATGGCGCGGCAGAACGGGCGACTTCAGCCCATCTCGTGGGAGGATGCGGAGCAGATGCTCGCCGACGGGCTTGGCTCGGCCGACGGGCATCTCCTGATCACGGGTAGTGCCGGTCCGGCCATGACCGATCTCTTCTCGGACTTCGCGCGAGTCACCGGAGGCGAGGTCGTCCGTTACGATCCTCTTGCCGAGTCTCCACTTCGCGAGGCGAGCAGGATCGTGTTCGGACGCGACGTCGTTCCCTCCTATGACCTGGCCGAAGCCCGGTTCTTGGTTTCCTTCGGGGCCGACTTTCTCGAGAGTTGGCTGTCCCCGGTTCGGGATGGACGGGCATTCTCCCGGATGAGTGGGGTCAGTGAGGGAGGGGACAAGGGGCGGTTCGTGTTCGTCGGGTCGAGGCTCTCGCTCACGGGACAAAACGCCGACGAGTGGCTGCCGATCCAACCAGGTAGCGAGGCCCTGGTCGCGCTCGCGATGGCCAACGTCATCTCGGGGGGTGGCACAGGCGCGGGCCCCTACGTCAACATCGTCAACTCCTATACGCCCGAGAACGTGGCGGACGTCGTGGGCGTGTCGGCGGAAAGCATCCGCGAGTTGGCCGAGCGCTTTGGTGAGGCGACCCCAAGCCTGGCTCTGGGTCCGGGCATTGCCGGTCAGCACCGCAACGCGACCGCCGCCAATCTGGCCGTAGCGATTCTCAATGCCGTTGCCGGAAACGTGGGCCGGACTCTGCACTACAACACGCCTCAACTCAACGCTCCGACGGCCGGATTTCGACCGATGGAACAGGCGATCCAGGCGATGGCCGCGAACGAGGTGGGAGCCGTGTTGGTTCACGGCAGTAATCCCGCGTACGCGCTGCCTGCCGCGTCTGGATTCCGAGAGGCTTTTGCGGGCGTGCCGTTCAAGGTGTCGTTTGCATCGGCCGCCGACGAGACCGCCGCGCTCGCCGACCTAGTCCTTCCCGATCGCCACTTCCTGGAGTCGTGGGGCGACACCTCCGCCCGGACCAATCAGTGGACGTTGCAGCAGCCCGCGATGCGGCCTGTGCCCCACTTCGATGGAAGAGCGACCGGGGACGTACTTCTGTCCGTAGCGTCGAGCATGGGACAGGATCTTGGAGACGAGACCTTTTACGATCGGTTGCGCAGCAGTTGGCAGAGTGTGGCTTCCGCGGCGGGAGCCACGGATTTCGACACGTTCTGGAACGAGGCGTTGCGCTCGGGAGTGGTGCAGGCCGGGGCGACCGCAGCCGGCCAGTCCGAATCACTTCGCCAGCCCGACCGTGGCATGGTGTTCGATCCACCGGCATTCGACGGCGAGGGGGATCTACACCTCATGGTCTACCCGTCGTCCCGCTTCGGTGACGGGGCCCTGAACGCCAATCGGACCTGGCTGCTGGAACTCCCCGACCCGGTCAGCAAGATCGCGTGGCACTCGTGGGTGGAGATGCACCCCGACCGGGCGGAGTCGTTGGGCGTCCGAAACGGTGACAAAGTCGTTCTGTCGACGGACCACGGCTCGGTCGAACTTCCGGTATGGACCTACCCGGGCATCCGCGAGAACGTCATCGCGGTGCCGATGGGCGGCGGACACACGGGCGCTGGGCGCTTTGCGGATGGCAACGGAGTGAACCCGCTGGACCTTCTTCCGGCGGAGGCCGAAGCGTTGTCCGGCGGACTCGTGCATTTCGCGACTAAGGTCCAGGTCGCCCCTACGGGTGAACGGCAGACCTTGGCGTCGATTGCGGGGTCGGATACGCAGAGTAATCGCCCCATTACTCCAGCCGTCGCCCTGGCGGCCCTGGGGAATGGAGGCGAGGGAGAGAGCGCAGAGGAGGAAGGGCACGGTCCGTTAAAGGAGTTACAAGCCGGCGGCGGGTTCGTGCCTGTCGAGACGGAGGGAAGAGCCGAAGACTTTCCTCTCGAGGGCTCGCGTTATGGCGAATACGGGGATGCGGACACCCCGCGGTGGGCCATGACCATCGACCTCGACAAGTGCACGGGTTGTAGCGCCTGTGTGACGGCGTGCCAAGCCGAGAACAACGTTCCGTGGGTCGGTGAGGCTCAGGTCGCCATGGGTCGGGACATGGGGTGGATCCGACTGGAGCGCTACTACGAGGCGGTCGACGCGGCACATGCCGGGCCACTCGACGTCCGCTTCCTCCCCATGATGTGCCAGCACTGTGGCAACGCGCCCTGCGAGCCGGTGTGCCCGGTCTACGCGACCTACCACACGCCGGACGGGATCAATACACAGGTCTACAACCGCTGTGTCGGAACTCGGTACTGTGCGAACAACTGTCCTTACAAGGTGCGTGTGTTCAACTGGTATACGTTTACGGACGAGGAGCCCGTACGAGAGGGTTTGGGACACATGCCGGAGCCCCTCAACTGGCAGCTCAATCCCGACGTTACGGTCCGCGAGAACGGGATCATGGAGAAGTGCTCGTTCTGCATCCATCGCATACGGGATCACCAGAACCGCGCAGCCGTCGAGGGAAGCTCCGTCGGCCCGGACGATGTCGTAACGGCCTGTCAGCAGAGCTGCCCCGCAGAGGCCATCGTTTTCGGCAACATTCGCGACCCCGGGTCGCGGGTCCGGCAGATATCCGAAGATGAGCGCGCATATCGTGTGCTCGACGAACTCGTGAACACGCAACCTGCGGTGAGCTACCTGAAGAAGGTGACGTTCCACGAAGTCGAGTCCGCGGAGCATTGATGAGTACCGCCACCGAAGTGCCGCGGGGCGCCGTCCCACATCCGGATATCACGGATCTCGCCGAGGTCAATCGCGACGTCCTGAGGCCGCTTGGCCGGCCGGGCCTCGGTTGGTGGATGATGCTCGCGCTCGCCATCGCCGGCATCGGTCTCTTGGGTGTGTCCTGGGGTTTCCAGATGTGGAAGGGGATCGGCGTAACGGGCCTCGCGAGTCCGGTCGGTTGGGGTGTGTACATCACCACGTTCGTTTTCTGGGTTGGCATCGCCCACTCCGGGACGCTGATCTCGGCGATTCTTTTCCTGTTCCGCGCGCCCTGGCGGCAATCCATCTATCGAGCAGCGGAGGCCATGACGGTGTTCGCCGTCATGACTGCAGGCCTGTTTCCGCTCATTCATGTGGGTCGGGTCTGGCATGCCTACTGGCTGATTCCATATCCGAATAGTCGGTTCTTGTGGCCTAACTTCCGTTCTCCGCTCGTCTGGGATGTCTTTGCCGTTACGACGTATTTTACGGTTTCGGCGGTGTTCTTCTACCTCGGTACGATCCCCGACCTGGCCGCCGCTCGGGACGCCGCGACGGGGCTGCGAAAGAAGCTGTACAAGGTGATCTCGTTGGGGTGG
>CAUZAE010000156.1:0-5796 GCA_963577685.1 Gemmatimonadales bacterium UBA6960
TCTCATGATAACCCTGTCCTTCCTTCGCTGAGGTCACGAGTCTCGTGCGGTCGTCTTTCTCGCTTGGCGGATCGTAGCCTCCGACAGCTTATCACCCGCCAACGCGACCCAGCTAGCCCGAGGACAACGCGATCAGTCTCATTCCGCCATGGACAGCTTTGGCGCCTAGGGTGGTGGGGTAGTCCGGGACTAGGTCGGGATTTGGACGTGGGCGCGCCCCTGTGCGACTACGACGCGCCTCGTCCGATCGACCGGACTTGCTTTTGACCTGGCGACCCCTGTTCAGGCCTTCCAGGGGGTACTGAACGGCCGCTGAACCCCTCGTTATATTTCAGCGTAAGTCATTGATGGTATTACAGATGACATCCCCGCAGACCTCATCCTGCGGGCGCTCGAGCGGCTGGATGACCTGGGGCCCGCGGCGTAGCGGGCAGGTGGGCGCAATCCCGCAGACCTGTGCGCTGTCAGGCTTCGCGCCCTGCCCTCGCATCCTTGACGATCTCGCGTGCCGCATTGTAGCCGGGCACACCCGTCACGCCCCCGCCGGGATGTGTACCCGCTCCGCACAAATAGAGGCCCGCGACGGGCGATCGGTATCGGGCGAAACCTGGGACCGGACGCATGAAGAACAACTGATCGAGCATGATCTCACCGTGATAGACGTTGCCCTCGGTGAGGCCGTAGGTCTCCTCGAGATCCAGGGGGGTCATCACGTGCCTCTGTAGGACCGCAGACTCCACGTTCGGTGCGTACTCCGAGAGCGTGCGAACGACCGAATCCCCCAAGGCGTCTCGACGGGCGGAGTCCCAAGTGCCGTCCTTTAGATGATAGGGCGCGTATTGAGCCAGGATCGACACTGCATATCCACCGATTCCGTTCGTGCCGGAATCGGTGGCCGATCCGGACTCCCTCGCAGACCCGGGATCCGTCAACGAAGGGATCGACACCTCGAGATAGGGCCTCCGCGAGGGCTCCCCGTATTTCGCATCGTCGTAGGCGCGCTCAAGGTACTCCACACTCGGACTGATGGACACCACACCGTTCAGGTGGATGCCACCCGCCGGCAGCCCGTCGAACCTCGGTAACTCACCGAGGACCAGATGCACCTTCGCGCACGTCCCCTTGAAGCGAATGTTCCGGACTTTGCGAACGAACTCCGGAGGAAGGTGAACTGGGTCCAAGAGGCTCATGAAGGTCCGTCTCGGATCGGCGTTGGATACCACGCGCCGTGCACCGATCTCTTCTCCACTCTCCAACACCACCCCCACGGCTCGGCCCTCTTTGACGATCACCCGCCCCACGGCCTGACCGGTTCGAACCTGTACGCCATGCTCCTTTGCGGCGGCGGCCAACGCCTCGGTCAGCACCCCGACGCCCCCCCTTATGCGTGTCGTAGGCCGCAACACTCCCGCCTCATGACCCACATGATGATAGAGCAGCGAATGAGCGGTTCCGGCGGCCATCGGGCCCTGAAATATGCCCGTGATCCCGCTCGCCGCGAGCGTGCCCTTGAGGACGTCACTCTCGAACCAATCGTCGAGGAGCTCGGACACGGACATGGGGATGAGGCGCATGGCCTCGACCATGTCCTTCTTGCCGAGCCCACGCAGCCGCGCTCCCAACTTCAGCATGGCCCACAGATCGCCGGGGTCGCTACCGGTTACGTCGGGGGGAGTGACCGACCCGGCTGCCTGTAACAACCCGGCCGCCTTCGAGATCAAACGCCCAAAGGGAACCCACGCCTCGGCATCGGCCTTGGACAGCTTACGGATCTCCTCGACGGACTGCCTGGGATCACGCCACAGCAGAAGGTGACGCCCATCCAAAGAAGGCGAGAAGACCGTGGGATCGGCCTCTACGATTTCGACTCCGTGACGTCTCAGAGCCAGATCACCGACGAGCGCCGGGTGGAGAGAGCCGATGCGGTGCGCTCCCGTGTCGAAAACGAAGCCGGGAAAGATCTGCTCGGTCACCGCGGTCCCGCCCACGAGCTCCCGGCGTTCAACCACCAAGACCTCGAGGCCGGCCCTGGCCATGTAGGCTGCAGCAACCAGCCCGTTGTGGCCCGCTCCGATCACGATGGCGTCGTAGGTGCTCGTCATCATGCTCGATCCTTGAGGACCCGTAGCGCGGCCATCCGGCCCGACGCGCCCGTAATGCCCCCGCCAGGATGTGTACCGGACCCGCACTGGTAGTAGTTCGCGAGCGGTGTCGTGAAATCCGCCCACCCCACGGCCGGTCGCAGACAGAACAGCTGCTGCAGCGTCAACTCTCCGTGGAAGATGTTGCCCTCTGTGAGCCCCATGACGCGATCGATGTCCCAGGGCGTCAGCACCTGACGGTGGAGGATCGCACCGGGCAAGTTCGGCGCGTACTGGGCGAGCGTGTCGACGACCGCATCGCCGAACGCCTCCCGCTTAGTCTCATCCCAGCCACCGTTCAGATCCGACGGAGCGTATTGCACGAATATCGACATGACGTGCTTGCCCGGCGGCGCCATTCCTGGGTCGATCATCGATGGAATGATGATGTCCATGTAGGGACGCCTGGAAAACGCCCCGTACTTGGCATCGTCGTAGGCGCGCTCGAGGTACTCGACGTTCGGGCTGATCGAGATCGCACCGCGAAGGTGTGGCCCAGGCCCGGGGAGGCACGTGAAGTCCGGCAACTCGCTCAACGAGAGATTCACCTTCCCCGAGGATCCCCGAATCTTGAAACGTCGTATGGTCCGAACGAAGTCGTCGGGCAGATGCTTCTCTTCGAGCAGGCCCAAAAACGTGCGCTTCGGGTCCAGTGCCGATACGACGACGGGCGCGCGCACCTCATCGCCATTTTCGAGCGCCACACCCACAGCCTGGCCATTCTTTACGATCACCTCGGCCACTCCGGCCTCGGTCCGAATCTCTGCTCCAAAGCCCCGAGCGGCACTCGCGATCGACTCACTGATGCCGCCCGTGCCACCCCGTGCGAAGCCCCACGCGCGCATCGCCCCATCGATCTCGCCCATATAGTGGTGCAGGAGCACATACGCCGTGCCGGGTGAGCGGGGGCCTAAGAACGTCCCGATGATGCCGCTCGCCGCCATGGTCGCCTTGAGCGCGTCGGTCTCAAACCACTCGTCGAGATAGTCGGCCGAGCTCATTGTCATGAGCTTGAAGAGCGCGTGGAACTGCTCAGACCCCAAGCCCCGGAAGTGCTTCGCGAGCTTCGCGAATCCGATGAGATCCCTCGGGTGGAGCGAAGTCGGGTCTGGCGGCACCATGGACAGGATCGGCTTGACCGCCACGGCGAGCTGGTACATGAGCTTGCTGAAGTCGTCGTACGCGTCCGCATCCTTGGGCGAGTGCCGATAGAGCTCCCGGCGAGTCTGGTCGTGGTCCGACCAGCGTGCCAGATAGTCGCCGTCGGCACAGGGTGTCATCGTGCTCTCGAGGGGGAGGATCTCCAAACCGTGGCGGGGAAGATCGAGCTCGCGGATTATCTCGGGGCGAAGCAGGCTCACTACGTACGAGCAAACCGAGTACTTGAAGCCCGGATAGATTTCCTCGGTCACCGCGGCTCCTCCGAGAACGTGCCGCTTTTCCAGAACGACGACCCGCTTTCCGGCCCGCGCCAGGTAGGCCGCGTTGACCAATCCGTTGTGGCCACCTCCGATGACGATCGCGTCGTACCGATTGGCACTCATGATCGGCGTTCCTCCAGTGTGCTGTCCCGGAAGTACGGTGACGCACCGAGGGGACCGAAGCGCCGCCCTGGCAAGGCGAGACGACGAGGAATAGCACCGCTATTTCGAGGAGGACCAACGCGGCCAGGGTGGATGCAGCGGTTCACGAGCCGATGCGCCGGCCTGCTCGGGGCCAACCGCAATGCCCACCGCGAGACGATCGAGCGTAGCGAGATCAATGCTAGTGTATTTCCGGGACAGCACACAAAGTCGACCACGCCCTGGCTCGTCAACTCAGGCATGTCAGCGCCGCCCTGGCCCACCCCTCCAGACATGTCAGCTCCGCTTCCGTTCGGGGTCGAAGAACGGTGTGTTCACGACCCGAGCCGCGGCCCGCCGCCGATGGTGCTCCACCGTGACCTCCATCTCTAGGGCCGTATCCAAGGTTGCATGACTCGATTTCAAGTGTGCGAGGGCGATGTAGGTCTTGAGAATGGGCGACCAACAGCCACTGGTGGCGTAACCGACCTGCCTTCTTCCGGCGTATACGGGCACGCTCGAGCGCCACGCCACAGAGGGCAGTTGGGGAGGCAGGCCCACCTTCCCGTAGACGTGTTCCAAACTCTCCCAGTCGATCTCCAGTCCCCGCAGCTGCCACTCCGCGGCGCGACTGTGCTCTTCCACGAGGGCGTCGCGGCCGTTGAATGCCCCCTTGTCCAGCTTCACCGTCCACCCTAGACCGAGCTCGAAGGGAGACGACTTCCGGTCCTCGATGACCGCCCTATGGGCAGGCACATAATCGACGTCGAGCAGGATCAATCCGGCCTCGATCCGGGCCACGTCGAGCGCCAGGATACCGGCCGGCGTAATACCGTGGGGCTTTCCGGCGGCCATGAGGCCATCCCAGATGGGCTCCGCTCGATCCGGATCCACCCAGATCTCGTAACCCAGGTCCCCCGAGTACCCGGTGCGGGTGATCCGCACGTCGATGCCGGAGATCCGCCCTCGAGTCTGGCGGAAGAACCCCAGGTCGTCCACGGCGCCGTCGGTGGCGCTATTCAGGACGACGCGAGCGTTCGGTCCTTGTAGGGAAAGCGAAGCGATGGAGTCGGAAACATCCTCAATTGTCACGTCGAATCTCAGCACGTTGTCCGACAGCCACCGGAGATTCGGCTCGGCCGAGGTGAGGAAGAAGGCGTCGTCGCTCAGCCGAGAAAGTGTTCCGTCGTCCATGACCTTTCCGAACTCGTCACACCAGGGGGTATAGAGCACCTGATTCGGCTGGCACTTGGACACGTCACGCGTAACGATGCGGTCGAGAAAGGCCACGGCGTCCGGTCCCCGGATCTCGTACTTGAAGAGCGGGGATACGTCGAAGAGCGCCGCCGAGCTACGAACGGCGTAGTACTCCCGCTCGTGATGGACCTCGTAGGATCCGGCCGTGAGATATCCGGCCCAGCGGCGCCAATTCTGCGACTGGCAAAGGGGAGCAGTTCGCGCGTGGAAGGGTGTCGTCCTCAACATGGCCAGCAGTCTATCAGGCGACCAGACCGGGAGCAATCAGCGTATCGCCCACCAGCCCATGACCACTCGAGCTCGCGGACACGTAGCCCGCAGAGGTCGTCCCCTCCGACTACGGGCCGACTGGCGGCACTGCCTCCAGCAGCAGCTCGAACGCTCGGTCCAACGCCCGGCCACCGGCTCCCGCCCCCGTGTACTTGCCGAGCCTTACGACCACGAGCTGGTGCGTCGGAATCATCGTGGCGCTCTGCCCTCCCGCCCCTCGCATCGAGTAGGCGTTCTCCGGCACCGGTCGACTGCCGTTGCCGTTGACCCACATGAACGCTCCCCCGTACTGAAAGCGACCATCGGCCAGGGGGTGGTCGCGGCAGGCGGAAGGTTCCGCGCCACCTCAGTCGGCGTGAAGTACACCGAATCCTCCCCGATCGGGAGCGTCGCGCATCCCTGACTCTTGTACCTCCTTGCGGTTCGTGTGACACCGTCCGCCAGAGTGAGGCTCACTTGCTGGCGCTCGAAATCGACCACCGTGTCCACTACGTGATGCCGCTCGCCGAACGGACCGCTGAACCCACCCACATTCGCCGCGGCATCCTCTGGGTCGAGGCCCGTGA
>CAUZAE010000157.1:0-5559 GCA_963577685.1 Gemmatimonadales bacterium UBA6960
ACCGTACTGAACGTCTTCGACGATAGGGAAGGCCTCCGCCTGCCGCGCGAGGCGGTCGACCGTTTCGCGGGTCCGACTCCCAGGTCGAAGTTGGATCTCGAGGGAGGCCGGGAGAGGATTTACCTCCAGGTCCGTCAGGATGTCTCGAAACTCGGGGAGTTCCCTGCGCGCTTTGAGGAGGGCTTCACTCTTGGTCACGAAGTCGATCGAGAGCACTTCGGGGAGGTTAGTGAGGGCGTCCGTCATCGCCGCGATTTCGTAGGAGCCGGCATTGTCCCTCAAATAGGCCACGACTTCGACCCTCTCCTCGAGCGTTTCAAGGGCTAGTTGGAGGTTGTAGGCTGCGAGAGCGAATAGTCCGACGACGAAGAGGGCGAGCCCGATCATGGAGGCGGACAGCCCGGTGAGGAGGGGGGTGCGACGTAAGTTGCGGATCGCCTCCCGAAGCGTATAGAACACGTCAGCCCTCGGACCCTTCACCCGCACCCGCACTATCCGCCGAGTCGTACACTAGCCGTCCCTGATCGAGCTCCAGGACGCGGGCCTTGGGGTATTGGCGAACCAGTTCGAGGTCGTGTGTGGCCATGAGGACGGCCATGCCGAGGGCGTTGATCTCCCAGAAGAGTTTCATGATCCCACGGGTGGCCCGGTCATCGAGATTCCCCGTCGGCTCGTCCGCGAGGAGGAGTAATGGCTCGCTGGCGAGAGCCCGCGCGATCGCCACACGCTGCTGCTCTCCTCCCGACAGCTCGTGGACCGCTGCGCTGGCCTTGGGTGCGAGGCCGACTTGTCCCAGGAGCCGCTGGGCGCGAGGAGCGATGTCCTTCCGGGCGGTCCCGGTTACCTCGAGCGCAAAGGCAACGTTTTCGAGGGCCGTCCGTCCGGGCAGAAGGCGAAAGTCCTGGAAGACGAAGCCCACACGGCGGCGAAGCTTCCAGACCTCCCGTCGTGACGTCCGAGCCGATGAGAACCCACTCACCCGCACTTCGCCCGCCGAAGGCCGTTCGACCATATGCGCGAGCCGTAGCGCGGTCGACTTTCCCGACCCGGAGTGGCCAGTCAGGAAGCAGAATTGTCCCCTCTCCAGATGGAAGGAAATATTCTCGAGTGCCGGCTCGGGCCGGGAGTATGTCTTCGTCACCTCGATGAGCTTGATCACCCGAGGGTAACAATCCTGTAAGTGTTTGTTCCCCAGGGGTTTCCGGGGGTATAGCAGATCAGCTTCAAAAGCTATATCCGGGTCGCAAGCGTGTCAAAACGGTTCTTCACGAGGTGCGACGCCATACGGATGGCCTCCACCATGGATGAGGGATCGGCCCGTCCTGTACCGACCAGGTCGAATGCCGTTCCGTGATCGGGGGATGTTCTGACGAAGGGCAAGCCCAGGGTCACGTTCACGCCCTTGCCGAACGTGACGGTCTTGAAGGGAGCCATGCCGACATCGTGATATGGTGCGATTACGGCGTCGAACTCACCCTTGAGAGCCCGCGAAAAAACCGTATCCGCTGGAATCGGACCCTCGGCCTCCACCCCCGAGTCTCTCAGCTCCTCGATCGCAGGTGCGAAGACACGGCTCTCCTCGGTACCGAAGAGCCCCTCGTCAGACGCATGTGGATTCACGGAGCAGAGCGCGATTCGCGGCGTTGCGATATTCCATCCGGCGACGAGCGACGCGTTCAGGAGCTTCCCCTGGGACACCAGGAGGGCTTGGTCCAGTAGATCCGGAACACGCCTCAACGCGACATGCGTGGTCGCCAGGAGCACCCTGAGTGGAGCGCCGAAATTCGTTTTCTCGGCAGCCATGAGCATGCCGACCTCGGGACTCCCCGTAAGCCGCTGGAGCATCTCCGTGTGGCCCGGATCGGACAGGCCCGCGGATCGCAAGGCCGGCTTGTGAATCGGTGCGGTTACGACGCCTGCCACCGTCCCGTCGAGCGCGAGTGCCACGGCCCGTTCGATGCTGCTGGCGGCTACCGAGCCAGCCGACGCCTCGGATCCGTCGAAGGAGGCGACGGCCTCGTATCGGCCGAAGTCTGGGTCATACCCGTCCGGACCCACCGCGATCAGGTCGAGTGGGGTCCCCTCCTCCGTCTCCCGCCATAGCCGAACCGCACGGGACACGATCTCGGGGCCGATCCCGCGCGGGTCCCCGAGCGTCAATGCCAATGCGTCTACGGACACTCCTCCTCCTCGTGCTCTCGTGGGTCCAAGCGGGCAGGGCGAAAAGCGGCCGCTGGGGTCCCGCTCGTCAACTTCCGGTCAAACGAACGTCGATGTAGGTGCGACTTCGTAGACCTTCCACCACCTTCTCGGAAAGCCGCTGACTATTGAGCCGCTCCTCGATCAGATCCCGTACGTCTTCGAACTGACTCGGACCCGCTGGCTTCACCGCCAGCACTCTTGCTATCCCCCAGGAATCTTCGGCCCTGGGATCGAGAAGCGGAATCGGCCCGATCACGTCACCTGGCGCCGCGTTCTGCATGGCGGTGGCGTACAACTCGGAGATCTGGGCGATTTGAGGGATCGAGAGATCGAACGTATCCGCTTCTTGATCCAGGACGTCCACCATGGCTTGGCCGGCCTGGAGACGCGCTCCGAAGTCTCTTGCGCGGGCTTCATTCGCTTCGATGTCCACCTGGAAGACTTCCGGCTGGATGAGGATGTGACGGATCCGACGCTCTCCTCCTCGGATTCTCTCCACAATGATCAAATGGTAGCCGAACTCGGTTTCCACAGGGGAACTCACTCGACCCGTGGTCAATTGAAACGCAGCGTCCTCGAATTCAGCAACCATGTTGCCGTCTCGTCGGATCCAACCGAGCTCTCCACCCACCGAACTGGACGGTCCGTGTGAGAAGCGTGTCGCCAGGTCGGCGAAGTCCTCACCGGAAATCGCCATCTCGAGGAGTCGTTCAGTCTCGGCGAGCGCGGTTGCCTTCGCGGAGTCGCTCGGTTCGGGAGCTAGTTGTACGTGCTCGAAACGGATCATCGACGGGACCTGCGGCATCTGAGCTTGGTTTTCGTCGAAGTAGGCCCGCGCTTCTGCTTCGGTCACCGCAACGTTGGCTGGACCTAGCCCTTGTTTCGCGATGTATTGCTCCTGCAGGAGTTGCCGACGAATCATGCCCTTCTGCTGTTCGCGGTAGACCGCCAAGGTCATGTTTTGCTCCGCGAGCGCCTGCTGAAGCCGGGCGATGGTCCCGAATGTTAGGATCTGTCCATCGATTTGACGTTGGACGCGGTCCTCGAGATCCACGTCCGAGATGACGATCAGCGAATCTCTGGCCGCATCCTGGAGAACGAGCTGTTCGTTGATGAGCTGATCGAGAACCTCGACCTTCACCGTCATCAGCTCGTCCTCGTCCGCCGGGCGGCTCCAGCCCCTTGCCTCCAACGTGAGAAGATATTCGTCGATCTCCGTCATCAGGATCACCGAATCCCCTACGACGGCAACGACGCGTTCGACCACATCCAAGCCGTCAGGGACGACCTGGCCTCCTGCAGGGGAACCGAATAGCAAAGAGGCGGCCAGGATCGTGCAGGAGATGGCACTTCCGTGACCTGACTTCGCGAACCGTAGATCCTTAGGGACGTATCTCATGCGTTCTTTAAACCTCATGTGAAACACGTGTTCCGGACGTAGCCCGAAAAACTCAGTTTCCGCTCGAATCAGAGGGTGAGGGAACCGCCTGTAGGGGGAGCCCCAAGGGGGCCTGTGGCGACACCTGGGCCGCCATACCCTTCAACTCGTCGATCCGAGTGACCGCAGCGGTGACCGACCCGTCCACGATCGCCCAGTCCACTTCACCCTTGAGCCCGTACGTGACCTGTCCCATCGGGATGAGCTCTCGTGTGCCCGCGAGCAACTCGCGGAGAATCTGGGCCACGGTCCTGTCCAGCGCTTCATCCGCGGTCTCGTCCTCCACGGGCACAATGTTCCGAATTCCGAGGACATCCGTCGCTTCGATGACTCGGCCCAGCGTGAGGTCGTATACCGAATCCCGATGCTCCTCCGTCGCCCTGAAACCACTTTCCTCTGCGCGAGACGCGAGCACTCGTGTTTGCCCGAGCTCCTGCAGGAGCCCTGTCAGGATTTCGTCGGGGGCCTGCGAGACCTGGGCTGGGAAGTCGGCCTGGCGAGTCTGTAGAAACTCGAGAGCATCGGCCACGGTGAAGGAGCCGTCCGCATAGGAGACGAGCACTCGGCCCATCGCCCTCCCGCCCCGGGCTGTTCGAGGACTGCTCGCCAGCTCTCGCAAAACCCCTTCGGCCCCTGCGTTGACCGATATCCTCTCCTCTCGATCGAGTTCGGCGAGAAACGTGGAGTCCGCCGAAATGGATCGCTGGATGATGACGTCGTTCCGAAAGAGGTCCTTGGCAGACTCGAAAGCGGTGGACGTTCGATCGACGACTTGGATGAGATGCAGCCCGAAAGTGGTCGGCACCGGGTCGCTCACTTCGCCCACAGCCAACGCGTAGGCGGCTTCCTCGAACGGTGGAACCATGGTTCCCGGTCCGAAGAAGCCCAGGTCGCCTCCCTGGCCGGCGCTTCCCTCATCTTCACTGTACTGCTCCGCCAGAGCCGCGAAGGATTCACCCGCGCGCGCACGCTGCAGCAGTTGCAGCGCCACCCTCATGACACTGTCCGACTGGGCGACCGTAGCCACTGCAGGGTACGTCAGAAGGATGTGGCGAGCTCGGACCGAATCGGCGGGTGGAGCCCTGTTCCATTCTTCTCTGAGCTCGTCCTCCGTGAGCACGGTGTCGGGTTGGACGATCGACAGCATGTAGCTCTCGATCATCTCCTGTTCGAACTGCGGGTCTAGGAGCGCGTCCAGGCTCACTCCAGAAAGCTCGGGGTCCTCTTGGGCAGCGACCGCCAACAGCATGTAGTCCACCCAGAAGGTGGCCAAGCCCGCTACTACGGACGGTTCGTTAGGTAGCCCATCTTGCCGTAGCAGGATCTCCACGATCTCGTCTACGGTAAGCTCGTGACCGGCCGCTCGCGCTAGCACGCGCTCCTGGCCGCCGCCGCAGGCAGACAGCCCGGCCAGAAGAACCAGAACGAGCGTCCCCACTATGCGTCGGACCACGAACGGGCGGGTTGGCCGTTCACCGGTCGTTGTCCTTAGACTGGATGTCATGCGATTACACTCTGGCACTTTGGGTATCGAGGAGGGCCGTGAGAGCCGATATGAGGGTTGAAATTAGCTCGTTAGGCCCCCTCTGACGAAGGACCACTGAAAGGGGAGTCATCCGGCGCACCTCCACATCGACGTCGCGGTCCCGTAACGGACCCTCCAACACTGCGAGACGAGGGACTACTGACGGCAAGAAATTGATCCGCGCTTCATGCTCTCGTACAAGGATTCGTTCAACCCCGATCTTCCGTCCAAGGATCCGTAGCGACGTTGCTTGGAGGAGGTGCTCGACGTTTTGCGGGGGCTCTCCGAAGCGATCGACAAGCTCCTCGCGTAGGGAGTCCACCTCGGACAACAACACCAGTTTGGACAGGCGGCGGTACAGGTGCAACTTTTGCCCCGAATCCGAGATGTATTC
>CAUZAE010000158.1:0-5524 GCA_963577685.1 Gemmatimonadales bacterium UBA6960
CGTCGCTCCAGGTCACTGAAATCGACTCTGAGCATAGCCGCGAAAATTACTCCAACCAAAACGAGGAGTCAACGCGATGGACCGGAGCTAAAGGGCCAGGCGCTCATGTTCCGAAAAAAAGAAGCCGATCTCCACGGACGCGTTTTCATCGGAGTCCGACGCGTGGATGGAATTTCGTTCTTTTGATTGTGCGAACAAGCGGCGCACGGTGCCCTCTTCCGCCTCGGCTGGATCGGTCGCTCCGATGACCTGCCGAAGCTTTGAAACGGCATCCTCGGATTCCAGGACGAGCGGAACTATCGGCCCCGACGTCATGAACGTCACCAAGGATTCGAAGAAGGGGCGTTCCCGGTGCACGGCGTAGAAGGATCCGGCTTGCGCGGAAGTCAGCCGCGTCATGCGCATCGCACGAATCTTGAAGCCAGCGGCTTCAAGATTCGAGAGAATATTGCCAACGTTACCTGCTTCCACTGCGTCAGGCTTGAGAATTGCGAGCGTACAGCTCATCAGCGGTGATGCCTCTCTATTGAATTCATCAAGTGCAGCGTCCCGAAGTTCGGAAACGGGGCGCTATCTTCATCTATTCCAAAGACGCGACGAGTGCCCGAAGGACCTCGCTTCGCTTCAAGAATCCCACGAGCTCTCCCTCCCGGACCACGGGAAGATGCGCCGTATCGCGGTTAGCCATAATGGAGGCCGCCTCTAAGAGGCTCTGTTCCTCCGAAACGCACATGACGCTACGGGTCATGACCTCTCTGGCGGTAGGCTCCTGCTGAATTTGCCCCGTCGCCAAGCCCCCCACTTCTTCCTTGCGTCCCCGTGAGACGACCTGTTTCATCGCGTCTCCGGTCGTAATGATTCCAAGGAATTCGTAGTCCTCCCCCACAACCGGCACCGAATGTAGATCCCGCCTGACCATCAAGTCTACGACTTCAGGGAACGGGGTTTCTGGGTAGACTCTATACTGAAGTGGCTCCAAGAGATCCTCCACCAAGAGACTTTGGTGGAGATGTAGGTTCATCAAGAAAGTCAGCGCCTCGACGTCTTCCACCGATCGAACTGCGAGAAGGGACCCGGCCCTTTCCTTTTCTCGAAAAAAACGAACCAAGGCCGGCAACATCTGATCCTTGAGCGTAGATAGCGCTCGCGGCGTAACCAGCAAGATGAGGGCTCTGGCCTCGGTCACGCCTCCATCCCCCCCCCCAGGAACGAGAAACGGCGTCGGCGAAACTCCGATGACCGCCGAAAGGTGCTCGATATCGTCCACTTGAGCGAGAACTACAATGACCTGCTCGTGCACCGGAGTGACCGACGCACCGGTGACATCTGAGATGTCCGAGGCGATCCTGGCCAATCGGCGGGCTGGAACCCCTTCGAGTTCTTCGACGGCCAACGCGATGGCGGACTCGAAATCGGAAGCAGTGAGCGGGACGAGAATGCCTCCCCGCTTCAGCAACTCTTCAACTCTCATGTCGCCCTCCATTGAGGACTTGATCTAGTCAGGATGCGAGGGCGTCCTGAATGAGCCCGACGATGTCGACCGGCCGCGGCGCTACGGAAATTCCATTCTCCTCGAAAGCCTTCGTTTTCTCCTCCGCGGTTTCCGACGAGCCACTGATGATCGCACCGGCGTGACCCATTTGACGTCCGGGAGGGGCCGTTTGGCCGGCGATGAAGCCCACGACGGGAATATCCAAGTGCTCGTTCACCCATTCAGCGGCCTCCTGCTCATCGGTGCCGCCGATTTCCCCGATCATGACGATCGCCTCCGTTTCCGAGTCCTCGGAAAAGGCCTGGAGTGCATCCACGAAGTTCGTACCGATCAAGGGATCCCCACCGATTCCGACGCAAGTCGTCTGCCCGATGCCGGCATTCGTTAGCTGTATCACCGCTTCATACGTGAGCGTACCCGAACGTGAGATCACACCCACCGGCCCTGGGGTCACGATCTGATCTGGAATAATCCCGACCTTCGCCTTCCCCGGAGAGATAACGCCCGGACAGTTCGGCCCCAAGACGCGTGTGGCGTGGTCTCTTGCGAACGCATGTGCGCGGGCCATGTCCAGCACTGGAATTCCCTCTGTGATGGCGACCACAAGCGAGATGCCGGCGTCGACGGCTTCCTCGATCGCACCGGATGCGAAGGCCGGAGGAACGTAAACGACAGAAGTGTTAGCGCCAGTCTCGGATACGGCTTCGTCCATGGCGTTGAAGATCGGCACGGACTCACCGTTCGGACCGTAAAAGGTTGCCCCTCCCTTGCCAGGCGTCACCCCGGCGACCACCGCCGTCCCGTACTCCATCATCTGAAGCGTATGGAACGAGCCGTCTCGTCCGGTGATGCCCTGCACAACCAACTTCGTATTTTCGTCGACGAAGATCGCCATTTATTCTCTCGTGCTCCCCGTGGGCAGTCTCGTGCCTATCCGTTTGCCGCTAGCTGAACAGCTCGCTCGACCACCTCGTCCATGGAGGTGAAGGCGGAAAGGCCCTCGCCTGCAAGGATCTCGAGGCCCTCCTTTTCGTTGGTGCCCGTCAGGCGAATCACGAGCGGTGGCTTGATGTCGATCCGCTTGGTGGCCTCCACGATGCCCCTCGCGACGTCGTCACCGCGAGTGATCCCACCGAAGATGTTGAACAGAATGACCTCGACGTTCGGATCTGAAGTAATGATCTCCACGGCAGCCACAACTTTCTCGGGATTCGACGAGCCTCCAATGTCGAGAAAATTCGCGGGCTCCCCCCCGTAGTATTTCACGAGATCCATGGTGGCCATGGCCAACCCCGCCCCGTTGACACAGCACCCGACGTTGCCATCGAGTTTCACGTAGCTGAGGTCGGCTTCGCGGGCTTTGGCTTCGGCCCAGGGCTCGGCCGCAAGATCCCTGTACTTCGAGATCTCCGGATACCGGAAGAGCTCACTATCGTCGATGCTCATCTTGGCGTCGATCGCCTTGACCTCACCATCTGAGGTCACGATGAGAGGATTGATCTCGACCATGGAGGCGCCACTCCCCGTAAACGCGGAGTACAGCTGAGAGATGATCTTGGCACCCTGCCGAACCAGCTGTGGGTCTTCATACAGTGAGTTGGCTAGCCAATAGGCTTGATGCCCTAGGAGTCCGTGGCGGGGATCCACGATGAGCTTGCGGATCGCATCGGGATTGCTATGCGCAACCTCCTCAATGTCTATCCCCCCTTCGGCGGACACGATGTACGTGGCGGCCTGTGCCTTGCGGTCTACCAAGATGCCCACGTAAGCCTCGGAAGCGATGTCCTCAGCCGGCGTAACCAGTACCTTTTCGACGACAAGCCCGGAGATCGTCATGCCGAGGATCTCCTCGGCATGTTCACGGGCCTCAAACGGGGTCGCGGCCAGCTTGACCCCTCCCGCCTTACCCCTTCCACCGGAATGGACCTGCGCCTTCACAACCACGGTGCCTCCATAATTCTCGGCGATAGCCAGCGCTGCGTCAGCTGTGCTGGCGACCTCTCCGGGCGGGACCGGGATTCCACTTGCCCGAAGGATTTCCTTGGCTTGATACTCGTGGATGTTCATGCAGTGCTGGGTGCCTGTCGAATAGGGATGTGTAAAGACCTAGAGGTTGGATACCGTGTCCCGCCAGTACTTCTAGACTGAGGGTGGTAGCCGCTGAAGTTACCGATCCGTAGGGAGCGGATCAAGCAAATCGGCGCTACTCCCCGCCTCCGGCTGAGAACGACTCGAGAAGGACTCTGAGCTCTGCCAGAAACTCTCCAAACCCCTGGAAATCACCTGCCCGCAGGGCGGCCTCCGCGCGTTCCAGTAATGCGAGGGCCTCAGCGGGCCACAGGCTCGTGTCGAGGGGCGCGACGTCCAGGGGTGAAAGGGGTGAAGGGGTCAAGGAAGCAGGCACGGGTAGTGAAAACTGCTCTCCTTCGAGCAGGGCCAAGGCTTGAATCGCCTCCTCCAGGCTTTCCTCCATCGCGACCCGATGGCCGTCGCTCACGACGAAGCGCCTCAGCTCGGGGATCGCGTCCTCCTCGGCCGCCAGGAAGACCGGCTCCATGTAGAGTAGCGTTCTGCCGACCGGAATCAGGTGAAGATGCCCAGTCCAAACCTGACTTCCCCCAGTACGCCAAAGTGAAAACTGTTGAGAGATGATGGGGTCCTGCTCGATCAGCGCTTCAACTTGCCTCGGGCCCGGTATCTGGTCCTCGACGGGCACGTCGAAGAGAACGAGTTCCCCAAACCGTTCGGGGTCGCTCCGAGCGGTCAGGATCGCGGTCAGATTCTGCCGCCCTCGCGGGACGAACACGGTCGTGAGCAAGAACGCGCTCCGGGCTTCTCCCGGTAGCCGGTAGAGCCCGTACTCCGGTTGATACGGCACCGGCGTCGTCCCTTGCGCCAGTTCCTGGGGCAACGCCCAAACATCTTGCTGCCCGTGGAAGAGTCGAGCCGTCTCTTGATGGTACTGATAGAGGACACGGGCCTGGAGACCGAGCATCGACTTGGGGTATCGGAGGTGCTTTCGCAGCTCTTCGGGCATGTCGGCAAACGGCCGGAAAAGCGTGGGGAAGGCCTGACGGTAGGTTTGTATCAACGGATCGTCTTCATCGACCACATAGAAATCCACTCGCCCGGACACGGCGTCGACCGTGACCTTTACGCTGTTACGGGCATATCGGAGGGGCCGCCCCGCCTGCAGAGGATACGTCGTCGAGAGTGGGAACCAGCGCGTACCGGTAAAGCCCTCGAGAATCCAAACGACCCGCCCCCGGTAGATCACTGGGTAAGGGGCCTCCGGGAACCGCAAAAGGCCGCCGGATATGGCGCTGACCCTCTCCTGCACGCTCCGTCTGAAGATGAACCGACTCGTCCGATCGACCTGCGATGAAAACAACAGATTCGCATCTCGGAAACGCCACGCGACAGCAAGGGTCCTCAGCGTCGAGCTGAGCTGAATTCCCTCAGGGAAGTCTACGCCGGCCGTTGTGGCCTGCGCGCCCGGACCGGATCCGTCTGTCGGGTTCACGACGGCGTATTCCTGACGTCGAGAGCCGATGTACACGTCGGGCTGGGTCAGCCTGAGATCCTCCGGCGCGATCCCTTCCGTCGTGAATTCGGGGGGAATACCGGAAAGGTACATGAGGGGGCGGCCCTCGGGGGTTCTCGTTCCAGCTTCGATCGCGACCACCCCCATCCCACGTATGTAATCATCACGAAGGTGGAGATTTTGCCAGTTCGGATCTTGAATTCCCCCCGGGAGGATCTCGCGGACCGAAAGCGCTACCGGGACCATGCCCTCAGAAGTCTCGTAGCGATCCACCGTAACACCGGAAAAATCGTAGTAGGGGAATCGAGCCTCGAGCTGTCGGAACGTCGTGAGGAGGGCCTGTGAGCTCCAGACTGGCAACCCGCTGAATTGAGACGCCGCGGCCTGCCAATCCACTCCGATCTCTGGCGCGTCGTAGTCGAATTCCCGGCGTTGGAGGTCGGTGAGGTCGAACCCCATCTTGGTAAAACGTATGTTGTGGTCGATGA
>CAUZAE010000159.1:0-5505 GCA_963577685.1 Gemmatimonadales bacterium UBA6960
TCATCCGAAGGGTGCAGCACTCCGGCCGCGAGCAGACTTGGACGCCTGCGCTTCAGGGACGGGCCTCTTTCCTCTCCCAGGGAGGACGCCTGCGGGACATGAACGGGATGGATCGCGGCCTCGTATTGGACATCAACCCGGTCGTGACGTCGTCGGTGAACGGGAATCCGACCGACGGCGCGTGGGACTACGACGCGACGCGGCCCGAGTTCAGTGGCAACGTGCGCTGGGGCTTGACCTCGAACATGACCATGAGCGGGACCGTGAACCCGGACTTCTCACAGGTCGAGGCGGATGCGGCGCAGGGACAGTTCGACCCCCGGCGTGCAGTGTTCTTCGACGAAAAACGCCCCTTCTTCCTGGAGGGCAGCGAGAACTTCCAAACCGGCAACCGGCTCATCTACACGCGCCGCATCTCCAACCCACTGACGGCCGCCAAGATCGGCGGCAAGATCTCTGGGACCGAGATCGGGTTTCTCTCAGCGGTGGACGACGAGACGTTGTCCAGTTCGGGAGAAGACCATCCGATCTTCAACATTCTCCGCGTAAAGCGAGATCTCGGAGATGAATCGACCCTCGGCATGGCATACACAGACCGCGTAGAGGGCTCGAACTACAACCGGGTGGTGAGTGTTGATAGCCGGATCGTATTCAGCGACATCTACGCCTTCCAGGCACAGGGGGCCATGACGTTCGACCGCACCGACGGGCCGACGGTCGACGGACACCTCTGGGACCTCAATCTGCGACGCTCCGGCCGTATGTTCGGCATGGATCTGCTGTTCAAGGGGTTGGATGACGAGCTGGTGGCCCGCAGCGGATTCCTGAGCCGAGTGGGTACGGTGCAAGCCAGGGCTCAACCGACGCTGACCTTCTATGGGGACCCAGGCGCTCGGGTCGAGCAGTATCGCGCACGGTTGAACATCGACTTCACCTGGACGCACGAAGGCTTCATGAGTGGCGCCAGCCCTAACGACGCGTGGAAATTCCACATATCGAACGACTTCGTGTTCCGCGGAGGATGGCAACTCGGGACGTCGATCTTCATCGAAGAGTTCTACTTCCCACCGGACCTGTACACCGACTACGCCATCCAGCGGCAGACCCCGACGGGCCCCGAGATCGTGCCGTTCGTCGGGACGCCGGGCATCATGAACTACGACATCTCGTTACGGCTCACCACGCCGAGTTCACCGACGTTCACGGGTTTCACGTCGCTCATCCTGGGACGGGACGAGAATTTCGACGAGTGGGCTGCGGCCTACATCATGTTCGTAACGCTCCAGGGGACCTGGAGGCCAAGCGATCAGATCCGGGTGGAGGGTCGTCTAGTCCGCCAACAACGGTGGCGAACGGACGATTGGAGCGTGGTACGCATCGTCGACATTCCTCGCATCAAGCTGGAGTACCAGCTCACGCGATCGATCTTCTTCCGGTTCGTGGGCCAGTACGACGCCCTCAACGTGGACGCCCTGCACGACGATTCTAGAACGGAGGATCCGATCGTGATCCGCAACAGCGAGGGAGTCTACGAACCATCCGTCGCTGTGAACCGAAACGTGTTCAGCGTCGACGGACTGTTCTCATTCGAACCGAGTCCGGGCACGGTCATCTTTGCGGGATACGGCAGCACCATGAACGATGACGACACCTACCGGTTCCGCAACCTAGAACGCACGCAGGACGGGTTCTTCGTCAAGCTGAGCTATCTGCTTCGGATGTAGAGGGCGGTCTGCGCAAGACCTAGAACGCGGACAGCCGGTCCCCGTCCTACGAAGGCGCGGTAAGCCGCAGCCGTGGGTAGGGTCATCCCCGCCTGGCGTTGACCCGGTCACCGTGCTCAAGAGCGAGTAGAGGGGCACTTAGAACGCCGACAAGCCCGTCACGGCCTGCCCTAGGATCAGCCCGTGGATATCGTGCGTGCCCTCGTAGGTGTACACCGACTCCAGATTGGCCATGTGCCGCATGGAGTGGTACTCCACCAGAATCCCGTTCGCGCCTAGCAGGCGCCGGGCCTCCCGGGCGATATCACACGCCATGTCGCAGTTGGCCCGTTTCGCGAGCGACACCTGCTGCGGCGTCACAGTTCCGGCGTCCTTCAGCCGTCCCAGCTGGAGGCACAGGAGCTGCCCTTGCGTGATCTTGGTCAGCATGTCGGCAAGCCGAACCTGCTGTATCTGCTTAGCCCCGATAGGCTCGCCGAACATGACCCGCTCCTTGGCGTAGCTGCGGGCTTCGTCGAAACAGGCCATCGCAGCCCCTACGGCACCGAACGAGATCCCGTAACGAGCCTGAGTCAGGCACTTGAGCGGGTTCTTTAGACCGCTCGTCTCGGGCATCAGGGCGCTATCGGGAAGGTGTACGTCTTCCATGTGCAGCTCGCTCGTGTCCGAAGCCAGGAGTGACAGCTTCCCCTTCTGGTCGCGCGCTGAGAATCCGGGAGTGTCGGTAGGCACGACGAACCCTCGGATACCCTTGGTGTCACCGATCTCACCGGTCTGCGCCCAGACCACGGCCACGTCGGACATGGAACCGTTCGTGATCCACATCTTGGTGCCGTTCAGGACCCATCCGTCATCGGTCTTCTTAGCCGTGGTGATCATACCGGCGGGGTTGGACCCGTAGTCGGGCTCCGTCAGACCGAAGCAGCCGATCTTCTCGGCCGAGGCCAACTTGGGCAGCCACTCGCGCTTCTGCTCCTCGCTGCCAAAAGCGAAGATCGGGTACATGACCAGCGCGCCCTGGACGGAGGCGAACGAACGGATGCCCGAGTCACCCCGTTCGAGCTCCTGGTTGATCAGCCCGTAGGCGACGTTGTTGAGCCCGGCACAGCCGTACTCTTCGGGTAGGTTGGCGCCCAGCATTCCCAGTTCGCCCAGTTCCGGAATGATCTCCTTGGGAAACCGACGCTCGATGTAGGCCTTGCCGATCAGCGGCATGACTCGGTCCTCCACCCATTCCCGCACGGTGTCCCGGATCATGCGCTCTTCTTCGCTGAGAAGAGAGTCGACGTCGTAGAAGTCTACGCCCTGGAACTTGCCTGCCATGGGTATGCCTCGCGATGCATTGGATGGTCGAGCCCCAGGCTCAAACTAGTGGGGATCCTGCCCGGGTGGAACGGCCTCGACGAGGTCTCTTTTGCCGAGTCGAGCCATGGTGAAGAGAGTCTCGCGCGTGACCCGAGAGGCAACGTAGAACGCTGCAAGCACCGTACCGATCCAGCCACCGATTACGAGGTCGGATGGCTGGATGTATAGCCAGATCCAAAGCGCCAGGGCGGTCGCAACAACGAAGCCGGCCCGCCAACTCTTCCTAGTGGCGCGGGCGTGGACCGACAAACGGCAGTCGTCACACCAGAGGATACGATCGAGGTCGGCCCGAGGAGTCATCTCGCCGCAACGCATGCACGCTACGGCCTCCGAATCACTGGCCGTCCAGGTCACGACAGAGACCGCACCACGGCTGCGGTAAAGTCGGCCGTGGAAGCGCCGCCCCCCATGTCCTGAGTCCGCGCCTTGCCTGAACGGACGACGCTGTCCGACGCGCTGCGCAGGATTTCCAGCGTGGCGTCGGTTACTTCCGGCCCGATCCCATCTCCGGGGATGACGGTAACGGTCTTGGTCATACGATGGATTCGCCCTTCAATAAATGGGGTGGGCAAATCTAATGTGAAAGCGGAGGGCGGGCGCCCTTCTTCGCTGTGATCAGCGTCCTGTGAATTCAGCGCTGTACGAAAATTCGGTGCGGTCCTCACCCCACTCCACGAGATCCTCAAGGTAGGAGGGACGCTGCGTACCCTCGAGCCGTGCCTTTCCGGCAACGTTCTTGGCTCGCTTCCACGTGAGTTCGTTGAGACGGTCCCTGAGCAGGAATACACGCGCCACTTCCGTATCGCGCCGACTCGTCCGAGTGATCACACGGACTCCGGCCAACCCGGGATAGGCATTGAGCACCGACTCGGTCTCGGCCGAAAAGAGGTAGATGTACGGTCCGACCTTGGCCCAGAGAGTGCCGCCCCGGCGGACTTGCTGAAACGGCTGGTTGACCAAGATCTCGAGCACATTGCCGCTTAGGCGTACGGTGATGTCGGACGACGAACCGTAGAAGCCTCGGGCTTCGCTATCGGACGGCAAGGTGAGATCGGGCTCCTCGCACGTCGCCGCACCGAGAACTCCGATGAGGGCCACGGTCAACCCGACTCTAAGTGTCTTGATCCCAGTCATATTCTTCATTCTGCTATCGCACGTACCATAACAACCAACCGGCGAATCTGCCCGTACAACGGGTCACCCACCCGGTCCACTTCCGCTCTCAGAAACACGGTCGCCGTCAGGCCATCCACTGTACTCCGGATGGCCTGAGACCGCGCGAGCGTCCTTCGGAGTTCCTCCGGAAACACCCAATCGATCTCACTGCCTCGCTCACGCAGGGCGAAAGCGATCTCCGCGTCCACGTCCCCCGGCACACTCTGTCGGATCTGCACGGGGTACACCATCACCCTTCTTCCCCGCAGATCCGGTACGAATCCGCGCAAGGAGCCGGCCTCCGGAAGCAGCGTACTTCCACCGCCGCCGCAGGCGTGCAATAACAACGTCGCAAGCACCATGCCCACACCACGCACGGGTAGCCGAAAAAGCGTCCCGCGCTTCAACGTCAAACGAGAATCCATCAGCCTCCCTAGGTGGGGTCGCGGGGTGCCCAGCACATCGCTATTGGTGAGCCGGTGAAACCTATTCAAAGCACTGAATACGGTACACCCCGCTCTCAGGAAGAGAATACGCATGGCCCGCCCCGAGCATTTCCCCTCGCGAGGCCTAGCTACTCAGCGGAGTCAGGCCCTTCAGGCTCGAGGTTCAGCGCTGCAGAGTTGATGCAGTAGCGCACTCCCGTGGGTTCCGGGCCGTCGGGAAAAATGTGCCCGAGATGCCCGTCACAGTTGGCGCACAGCACCTCGGTGCGCCGCATCCCCAGAGTGTCATCGACCTCCTCGCGAATCTTGTCCCCGTCCGCCGCGGCGTAGAAGCTCGGCCATCCGCATCCGGAGTCGTACTTGGTCCCGGAATCGAAGAGGGACGTGCCGCACCCTGCACACACATACGTACCCGGATCTTTGGCATCCCAGTACTCACCGGCGAACGCACGTTCGGTGCCTTTCTCACGGAGTACGCGGTACTGCTCGGGAGTCAGGGACGTACGCCATTCCTCGTCCGTCTTGGTCGGCTTGTCGCACATGATTCTCTCCTACGGGCAGCGGGTGAAATGACCGCCGATAAACTAGCGATGTTGGGAAGACGTGAGGGAGCCTGGGATTCCCCGGCGGGGGACCCACAATCCCCGCCAGACATCTTGCTAGCCTGCGATTCGTATGGTCTCTTTCATCGTCAAGCAGTCACGCCACGTCTCAAGATTCGAGCACAGATCCATGAGCGATGCCTCCGTTCGACATATCCGGTGGGACGACATTCCGAAAGAGGAATTGAACCCCCTCCTGCAGCGCCAGTTGAT
>CAUZAE010000160.1:0-5489 GCA_963577685.1 Gemmatimonadales bacterium UBA6960
GGCGCAAGACTCGAACGGCGACCCTATGCCGGAAAGCACGTGTTATCTGGAGATATTCACGAAGATGCCGGTCAGGTCGACCATCGGCCCGTTGTCCGCGTCCACGGCTTGGAGTGGTGTGACCGCGGGCATGGGCGCACGCACATCCTCTACCGCCATGGAAAAATCGAACTGCCCCGGAGAAGACGTGAGTAGGGCGACGCGATGAACGCCCGGCTCCGGTTCTGCATGGAACACTCTCGTTTGTCCGTTGCCCGAGAATCCCTCGATTCCGGGACCCGTGATCTCCAGGACGACGGCACCCAGCGGGATCGACCCGGACCGTAGGACCCCGGAAAGCTGGCCCGGACCCTTCGGTCCCCAATCACAGGCACTCGCAAGCATTACGGCGGCCACCGCCGCGGCCCTTATTACGTCTCGCGTCATCGAGCAGGTCCTTTTTTTCGGAAGAGCCGGATGACGGTGGGGGCGGGCGAAGCCACGAACGTCGCCGCCGGATGATCCGGGTTGTCCAACACCCACGCACGGAAGTCCCCCAGATCGTAGTCCCCAGTTCGATTTCCCTGATAATCCAGAAAGTTAGCTAGAGCCACATCTGCGGTACCCACACCGAGAAAAGGCTCGGCCATCGTCTGAAGGCCGGCCAAGGGAGGGCCCACCGTGAGATCGATCGCTACCGAATCCGTCAAGCCGATGGCGTCGGTCGCTTGCACCGCCAGTTGGAACTCTCCCATCACCAAAGGAAACCCATGGACTCGTTCCCCACCCGCGTCGAAATCGAGCCCCTCGGGCAGGGCGCTCACGGTCCAAACCACCGGCTCGTTGCCGTTCTCAACCATCAAGGTCACCTCCACGAATGTCGCTGCGTTGACCTGCAGTGTCGTAGGAGAAACCGGAGAGAGATTATAGGTCAGGTCGAACCAAGCCGTGGCCGACTCTGGCTGGCTAAAGTTCACGACGACTGGATTGAGGCGACCCGCCAGCGTGCCGGTCCACTCTCGGAAGGCAAACCCAGTCCGGGGATCCACCCACACGCTCACGTCGGTCGCGGCTCGGATCCACCCGGTCTCAGAGTCCGGGTTGAGACCGATGTGACCCGGTAGAATTCCTGCCACCGGCCCCTCCAAGGTGACGTCGAAGCTCGCCTCAGGGGTGTCGTAGCTCGCTGTCAGGATCGCGTCTTGAAGTCCGGTTTGCCAGTTGCGGATACGGGGCAGACCGTCGCTCCAACCGGTGAAGCCGTGCCGTAGGCCCACCCCGTACGGCGCTCCTCCATCAGCCCCCAAAACATGAGACTGATACGGAGCGGACCGAACGTCCAGCACCGTCGCAACCGAACTCACACTGTCGACGGTGAAGATACTTCCGGTCCCGCCCACCCCGGTCGACCGCAAGGAGAGCGTCTGATACCGCGTGACCGCTCTGAACTGCATCTGGTCGCCCACTTGCTGTATATCGAACAAAGTGACGCCCGCCGCCGTGTTCGCCGGAATGCCGCCCAGGCCGTTCAGTCCGTCGAACGTAAAGGACGACGGCACCGTGCGTGCGCTGAACTCGGTCTGGTTGGACGACCCCGGAAAGGGATCCCCTTCGTCGCCTCGCTCGAAGCTCCGAGCGAGGTCGTTGCTACCGTCCGCCTGGCGGAGCCAAACACCCATTCGGCTCGGATTCGAATTGACTGTCGCCGACGCCCACGTAGCGCTCAGTACCTCACTGTCGATCTGCCAAACGAGGAGTCCTGGGGCGAAGACACTCGCGTCGAATCCGATCGCCTGCCGATTCTCGAGGAGGTAGTAGTCCCCGCTGCCGTCCCCCGCATCGATGCGCAAGACATCGCCTGAGGTCTCCACCGGATCGAGGGCCATCGAACCCAGGTCCGCCCCCCTCGGAAGGGTCGTGACATCCGCCCAACCCAAGACCTCCTTGCTCCAGGCGGTCATGTGACAGGGCAACGCGGGATCCCCGCCGTCGCAGCCCCATGCACCCGATCCCATGAGCCCCCAGCGCCCTACCCCACCGTGATCTCCCCCGGTGCCGTACAGGTCGGGAAGACCGAAGGCGTGACCGATCTCGTGCGCGAAGACTCCGATTTCGTTGATCTTGGAAGAATCACAGTCCAAGACGGGCTGAATCGTGTAGTCGTCGACCGAAACAATCCCCCCGTTGGCCGAGAGGGATGAGGTCGAGAAAGGCTGTCCATCGGACTCGGTAAGAGTCCAATAGTGGGACCAGACATGACTCCCACCACCCGAAGAACACTCCGCACCCGCAGTCGGATGCATGACCGTCAGGAGATCGACGAATCCATCGTCGTCACCGGAGTTGGGTAGACCATCCGGACCGTCGTTGTCGTACCATCCCCAATCGATCGTGTCGTCGACCGCGTCGAGGAGTTCCACGATGAACTCACCGACCTGATCGGCGGGGCTCAAGCCGCTGCTTGCGCCCGCTACCTCGGCTTCCGTCAGGCTCGTCCCGACCCAATCGAACACCGCTCCAACGAGCGTCACCCTCCCACCCGAGAGGGCGGAGTAGAACTCGGGGATTGTGGCAAGGCGACTGTTGGGGCCATCGAAGAACTCGCCTTGAACGACGGTCCGGGTCAGTCCCACCCCGATCTGTGCACCGACTGTAGCCGTGGGCACGGTATTCGTGTCGGAGTAGAGTCCGAGAAGGAGAGGAAGTCGGAAGGTCCCGGTGACCGGGCCCTGGCGCGGTCCGAGAATGCCGGCGCCTCCAGAGGAGCCGATTCCGGAGCCAACCGCAGCATTCTCCAAACTGAGCCGAGGGCGCCATCCTCGCAGAGGACGATACGCCCGAGGATTCCTCTGAATCTCGGAGTAGTACGCGGCCGGCGGCCGCGTGCCATAGTGCTGGCCGAGCATCTCCACATCTTGAGCCCACACGCTGGCCGGCTGCACTCCTCCCGCCAACACGACCATGGCGGCCACACCCCTCCCGAACCGAGAGGCGAAAGCCGGACCCGGGCCTCGGCGCTCTCGGTGACTCGCGAACTTCTGGGACATCACACTAGTGCTTGTCTTGCGCCCGGATCTCCAGCACGTCGGCGATGGTCCGCATCCCGTCGATCACGTTCTGTATGTGCTCGCTACGCTCGATGCCCAGGAGCTCCACCCCGCGTGCTACGTCGTCGCGGTTCACTCCAGCGGCAAACCCCTTGTCCTTCAGCTTCTTGGTCACGGACTTAGGGGCCAGGTCGTCGATCCCCGTAGGCCTCACCAGGCAACACGCGAACACCAATCCCGAGAGCTCGTCACAGGCAAAGAGGACCCGGTCCAGGAGTGTCTCGGGCTCTACACCCGTGCGGTCCGGAGCGTGCGCACGAATCGCCTGCAGCACGACATCGGGATACCCGAGTTCTTCCAGCTCGGCGAGTCCCCGGTGGGGGTGCTCGGCCGGGTGTCGCTCCCAGTCGAGATCGTGGAGCAGCGCGGCGGTGCCCCAAACATCCTCGTCCTCGTCATGCTTTCGGGCGTAATGCCGGACTGCGGCCTCGACCGACAGCATGTGCTTCCTCAGGCCTTCGTTCTCGACCCAGCTCTCCAGGAGGGCTATGGATGCAGCCCGGTCCGGCGTCGCTTCACTCACGCTCTCTCTCTCTTTTCTCTTGAGAAGGGTACCAGCCCGGCAATCCTTCGAACCGACGGCCTGTCACTCTTGTTAAAACTGTCGGGGACCCAAAAGGTTGCACAACCTCTTTCGCCGCGGACGACCCTAGACCCTAGAGGACGGACAGAGCCCCGAAAGCACACAAGCCTCACAGCGAGGGTTCCTCGCGTCACAGACCCGACGCCCGTGAAAGATCAGAAGGTGGGCTAGGAGGGTCCAACGCTCGCGCGGGAACAGCTCGATCAAGTCCCGCTCCACCTTTTCAGGGGTCTTCTCTCTCGTGAATCCGAGCAAGCCGGACAGCCGCTTTATGTGGGTATCGACGACCACGCCCTCATCGATACCGAACGCGTTCCCCAGGATGACATTGGCGGTCTTGCGGCCAACGCCAGGAAGCGCGTTGAGTTCCGCCATGGTCCGGGGCACGGCTCCGTCATGAAGCTCGACGACACCGCGCGCGAACCCGATGATGTTGTTGGCCTTGTTCCGGAAGAATCCGGTCGAACGAATGATCTCCTCGACGTCCTGTGGGCGTGCGTCCGCAAGATCACTGGGCGTCGGGTACCGCCGAAAAAGCTCAGGCGTGACCATGTTGACCCGCTCATCCGTGGTCTGCGCCGAGAGGATGGTCGCAACGCCGAGCTGATAGGCGTCGACGTGCAGGAGTGCACAGTGAGCGTCGGGGTACTCCTCCACGAGGTGTTCGAACGCAATGGAGGCGCGGGCAGCCATCGCCCTCTTGGATTCCTTGGGCATGACGGAAGTCCCCGCTATGTGACCTCGGGAGCGGCTTCGCCCGCTCCCGTCTGTGACTCTCGACGCCCATCGACGGACTTCGACGCGAGCCAACCGTTCAGGGCGTAGAGAATGACCAGAACGATCGCCCACTGAATCAAGACCGTACCGATGTTGAACGAAGAAAAGAGCGTCCATGTCTCAGCGAACGACTCACCCTGAGCCTGAAACAGCCACCAGACCATGAGCACGACCGACTCTACGATCACCAGACGGACGGCCCAGTCCCACCACGCTCCGATACGGATGTCCGAGTCGGGCGTGTTGATGAATTTCTCCCTCCAGTCCGTGACGCCGTATTTGAGCACGGCGAAGGCGAAGAAGAAGCCCGAAAGCATCAGCGCTACACCCCACACCCAATCCTGGTTGGCGAAGAAGGGTCCCGCTCCAGGTGTACCGCTCAAGTTCAGAGCGCTCGGGATGCCGCACAGGATCCCGGCCGTCCCGACGAGAGCGATGGCCCGCTTCCGGGTCAACCCAAAGTCCATGAGAATCCGGCTCGCCAGCTCGATCATCGCGACGAGCGACGTCCAGGCGGCGAAAACGAGGGCCAAGAAGAAGAGGGCCATGAAGAACCGGCCTCCCGGAATGAGCGCGAAAAGTTGAGGCACCCAAATAAAGGTCAGACCCTCGTTTCCCGCCCCAACGATCTGATCGGCCGCATCCGGCATGACCGAGAACACGGTACCCAGCACCATGATCCCCGCGAGAAGCGACATGGCGTTGTTACCGAAGCCGATCACGAAAGCGTTGAGCGCCGTGTCCTCCTGACTCCTCATATAGATGGCGTACGTGAGAACCAAGCCCCAGCCGGCTCCGGTATCCCAGGCGTTCTGCGTCAGCGCCTCCAACCAGATCCTGGAGTCGGCCAGATCCGAGAGGTGCGGCGTAAACAGGAAGGCGACACCCGCCATCGCCCCCGGGAGGGTGATCGCCCGGATCGCCAAGACCATGACCAGGACTATGAGAGCCGGGATCAGGAACTTCGCCGCCGTCTCGATACCCCGGACGCCCTTCGACACGACAAAGACGGCCATCCCCATGGCCACGATGTGCGTGAGCAC
>CAUZAE010000161.1:0-5440 GCA_963577685.1 Gemmatimonadales bacterium UBA6960
CGGAGCGCTGGCAGATCTCACTGAACTCAGCGTCCTCAGCCAGGAAGCCATACCCCGGATGAATGGCCTCGGCACCGGTGATTTCCGCCGCCGCGATGATCTGGGAAACGTTGAGGTAGCTGTCTGCGGCCGGCGCCGGCCCGATGCAGACGTCCTCGTCGGAGAAGCGGACATGAAGCGACTCCCGGTCCGCTTCAGAATAGACCGCGACCGTCTTGACGCCGAGCTCGTGGCAAGCCCGAATGATCCGGAGCGCGATCTCGCCCCGGTTGGCGATGAGGAGCTTCTTGAACACTCGGTTAGCCTCGGCTGTGGCCGAAGTTCCTCAAGCCGAGACGCGGAAGAGTACTTGGCCGTACTCCACGGGATCGGCATTTTGAACACAAATTTCCTGGATGACCCCAGACACTTCGCATTCCAGCTCGTTCATGAGCTTCATGGCCTCGATGATGCACAGGCTGTCCCCGACCCCGACTCTGCTTCCCACCTCCACGTAGACCGGGGCCTCAGGAGCCGGGGCCCGAAAGAACGTCCCGACCATCGGTGACTTGATTTCGATCAGCGCCGAGGAGATGACCCCCGTAACCTCAGGATCGGAATCGGCTGCCGGAGACGGCGCTTCGAGAGCCCCTGGCAGGATCGCGGCGGGCGCAAGGTGCCCCGCGACGGCGACACCTGTGTTCGGGCCCCCGGGGGGCGTCTTGGACAGCTTGATGCGCGTCCCGTCGTGTTCGATCTCGATCGAATGGATGTCACTCTCCTCGATGGACTTGATGAGTGACCTAACGAAGTCCAGATCGATCATGACGTCACCCGGGTAAGGTATTTGTCCTCACGGCGGTCCACTTTCACCACGTCTCCCTCCTCGATGAAAAGGGGCACCTGGACCACGGCGCCGGTCTCCAGCTTCGCGGGCTTCGTACCCCCCTGGGCCGTGTCTCCCTTGAAGCCGGGGCCCGTCTCCACGACCGTCAGTTCAACGAACTGGGGCAACTCGACACTCAACACGTTGCCGTCGTGAACCAGTCCCTCACACTCCATGTTCTCTTTCAAGTAAGCGAGTTGATCTTCACCGAGTAGGTCTCCCGAAATCGGTGTGATCTCGAAGGTCTCACGGTCCATGAAGTGATAGAGCTGTCCATCCGAGTAACTATAGGTGACGGGGCGCCGCTCCAGGCGGACATCCGTGACCTTCTCGCCGGCACGATATGTCTTGTCGACGACCGCACCCGTAAGGACTTTCTTGAGCTTCGTTCTCACGAACGCACCGCCCTTGCCCGGTTTCACGTGCTGGAAATAGATGAGAGTCCACAACTGCCCGTCAATATCCAACACCAAGCCGTTACGAAAGTCCGCTGTCGATGCCATGACGCCTTGTCATCCGAGGGAAACCAGCCGGATTGTTACCGGTCTGAGATGCGGGCCACAAGACCCCTGAGCGCTAGAAGATAGCCCTGAGATCCAAACCCCAAAACCACCCCTGCGGCCACAGGCGCGAGGAAGGAATGTCGTCGAAAGCGCTCCCGAGCCGCTGTATTGGACAGATGTACCTCGATGAAAGGCAGATCCACACCGACGAGCGCATCTCGAAGGGCGACGCTCGTATGTGTCAGGCCTCCCGGGTTGATGATTACGCCGTCCGCGCGCTGGCTCGCCTCCTCCAGGTGGTCCAGAATGGCCCCCTCTGAGTTCGACTGGAACGCTTTGACCTCCACACCCAACTCGGTCCCCAACTCCTGGACCGCTCGATTGATATCGTCCAGCGTCGCGGTCCCATAGACCTCCGGTTCTCGCCGTCCGAGAAGCCGGAGATTGGGGCCATGAATGACTAGGATCCGCACCGGGCCGACTCCTCCTCTTTCCTACGGTTCACTCAGCTTAACGGGAGGGACGGCCCGACGTTTCGTCGAACGAAGCGTCGTCGGGCGCCAGAAGACCGATCGGAACCACGACCCGCTGGCCGGCACTCGAGCCGGCCCCGTCGGCCGAATCGGGCGCAGGGGACTCGATCGGAACGACGGCTCCCTCTCCAGACCCAAAACTCTCCAACTCGTCCAACCGTTGGGCGAGATCCGTGTTCGCCGGATCGTCCGAAACAAGCTTGCGGTAGACCTCGACCGACTTGTCGATGCCCCCTTGTCCTGCGTAGAGCTCGGCCAAGGTACGCGTGTAGATCTTGTAGATGTCACCGTCGTCGGACGGGCTCTCCGGAGAGAGCTCTTCGGCGACGGCGGGCTGCTCCGCGACCTTGGGCTGCTCCGCGACGGCAGGTTGCTCCGCAACCGCAGGCTGCTCAGCGGGCATCGAGTCCGCGGCTGGCTCCTCCGCGGGAGTCGAGTCCGCGGGCGTCGAGTCGGGAGCGGCCACCTCGGGTTCGTTGTCTGGCGCCAGCGAAGCCACTGCCACCACGGGGCTGTCATCCGGCGCCAAGTCGGCCACGGGAACCACTGGTCTGTCGTCCGGCGCCAACGAAGCTATGGGAACAACAGGTCGCTCGTCGGGCGCCAGCGAGGCCACCGGAACCACTTCACGATCCTCCGTCGTCGGCTGGGTCTCGCCCTTGGGAGTCGCTTCTTCCTCTGTAGCCTCGAGGTCTTGCACCTCGAGTTTTTGAGCCTCGATCTTCTCGCGGTAGGTCCTCGTCCTCACGTCGTCGATGAGTTCGGCGACGGCCAACTTCGCGATCGCGTTGTCGGGATCCAGATCCACCACACGTTCGAACGACTTTAAGGCCGTGTCGATATCACCCTGGGCCAGATGTATCCAGCCCTCGACGACGTGGCCCGACGTGAGATCCGGGTGTTCCTGCAGACCCTCGCGGACCAGAGCCAAGGCCTGGTCCATGTCGCCCAACTGACGATGGGCGTCGGCAAGGGGAACAAAGGCCCGGCCGTCCGGATCTAAGTCCGAACGAAAGATGGCTTGTAGCCGGTCGATCTGCTGATTCAGAGACTCGGACACGATGGACTCCCCTGAAAGCGAACAGAACGGGAGGGGGTGGATCGGAGCACCATGATACGCGAATGAAGATACTGATTACGCTGAAAAGGTGTCAACGAGAGAGGTTGAGAGGCCCTGACCCTGACGTTAGCTTGGAGCGCTGCTTTCGGATGATCACAGGAATCATCGTGCGGCGCCGTACCCCCGAGGAGTAGCTGGCTTATGATGCGTCAAATGAGGGCGAACACGCAGTGGATCATGTTGGTGACCGCTTTCGCCTTTGTGGGCCTCATGGTGTTCCAATGGGGGATGGACATTACGGGTAGGAGCGGCCTGTCGATCGGCGAAATCGGTAATGTGAACGGCACGCCCGTCATGTACAACGAATACAATGACACCTATCGACAACTCTTCGACCAGGTTCAGAACTCTCAAGAAGATCCGGTCAGCTCGCAACAAGTTCAGGACATCGAGGACGCTGCGTTCGATGAGGTGGTCAACCAGATCCTCATCCGCCAAGAACTGGAGCGACGCGGTATCGAGGTGACGAATGACGAAATCTTGAGTGCGGCCCGATTCAGCCCCCCTCCCGAGTTCGTGACCAGCGTCGCCTTTCAGACCGATGGGATCTTCGATATCCAGAAGTATCAGAACTATCTGGCCTCTCCGACCATCGATGATCTGTTCCTGCTTCAACTGGAGTCGTACTACCGCAACGTGATCCCCCGGAGCAAGCTGCTCCGGCAGGTTTCCTCCGATGTCTACATCTCGGATGCGGAGCTCTGGGAAGAATTCTTGGACCGCAACGAGCAGATCTCCATCCGTTATGTGGCCCTGGATCCCGCGCAGCGTATCGCTGACTCCGTCGTGGTCGTCACTCCAGCGGAGGTGCGTCGTTACTACGACGACAACCGCGAGGAGTTCGCGCTTCCGGCTCAGGCAACGGTGTCGGCCATTGTAATCGACAAGACACCCACGGCCGCCGACACGACGGCCGTGGGAGAGACGGCCACTCGATTTCGGCAGGAGATCCTGGACGGCGCGGACTTCGAAGACTTTCTAAATCGTCCCGACGTGGCGGTCGGTTCAGGGGACCTGGGCTGGTTCACGCGAGAGAGGATGGTGTCGGCCTTCTCGGACGTCGCGTTTGCGGCCGAGACGGGCGAGCTCACAGAGCCCGTCCGGACTTCCTTCGGATACCACGTGATCGAGATCCAGGAACGGGCCGGCGACAGTATCCGGGCCAGACATATCCTGGTACCCTTCGCGAGGACCGACGAGTCCGATCTCGCTTTGTTCACTTTAGCCGATTCCTTGGAGGAGTTGGGAGAGTCGCGTAGGCTCGATGAGGTTGCAGGAATGCTCGACCTGACGGTCCAGACTGCTTTTCTCAATACAGATTTCGCCTTTCTGGCAGGTGCCGGCCAGATCGGTGAGGGCTCGGACTGGGCTCTAGAAGAAGCGCTCGTAGACGACGTGAGTCCGGTCTTCGAGACCCGACAAGCCTTCTATATTCTAGAGCTCGTAGAAACTCGGGAGGAGGGATACAGCTCACTAGCGGACGCGACACCCTCGATCGATCGGACGCTGCGAGCCCAGAAGAAGCTGGAAACCGCCAAGTCCGAGGGTGAGGAGTTGCTGGCAACGATCCGTGGCGGGGAAAGTATCGACGACGTGGCGGAGGGACGAGGCCTCGAGATGCAGAGTGCGGGCCCCTACGCCCGGATGGATTTTGTCCCGGGACTAGGACGGATGAACGCTGCCGTGGGCGCGGGATTCGGACTGAACGTCGGGGAGATCAGCAGCGTGATTGAAGCGTCCAACAATGCCTTCATCATCGAGTTATCCGACTACTTCGCGGCAGATACGACGGTATTCGAAGAAGAACGCCTGGCCCGGCGAGAGGAGTTGCAAGGATTCGCGCAGCAAACCCGCTTCCAGGAATGGCTCGAAGGCCTGCGCGATGTCGCGCGAATCGTAGATCGGCGCGACGAGGTCCTCACGGCCGATCCGACCGAAGACCAAGTACCGCAGATGCCGCTCGTCTTTTAGGCGTATGCGCCCTTTAGGCGTCCTGGGTCTCTTCTTCCTCTTCGACGGAAGCCGTGTCCGGTTCGTCGTCGTAGGAGGCCGTGTCAGGCGGCGCCGTATGCAGTGTCCTCGGCGCGTCTTCCTCGTCATCGTCCCGCTTCGGTGTCGACGGCGACGACGACCCCGACTCTCGCGGCAGATCGCCCGCTGACTGGACTTCCCGCTCGATCTCTCGGATCGAGCCCTTGAACTCTCGGATACCTTTCCCGAGGGATGATCCGATTTCCGGCAGCCGCTTTGCTCCAAAGAGCAGGAGGACAACCAGGAAAATGAGAATCATCTCCCACATGCCAAGTCCGCCGATTCCCATGCTATAACCTCCTTCTCACAGGTTCAACTCCGTCGCTCAAATCCAGGAGCGAACGATAAATGCCACGATGGCAATCCCAACAAGCGTCAACACGTTCTA
>CAUZAE010000162.1:0-5248 GCA_963577685.1 Gemmatimonadales bacterium UBA6960
CGACCGTCGTCATCGACCGTCCGGACAAACTCAACGCCCTGAATTCTGAAGTGGTCCAAGAACTCGGGCACGTATTTCGAGAACTCCATGACGACGATGCAGTGCGCGGGGTGCTCGTCACAGGTGGAGGGGACAAGGCATTTGTCGCGGGGGCGGATATCGGCGAGCTCGCCAAGATGAGTCCGATTTCTGGGGTGCGGGTGAGTCGGGAGGGGCAGCGTATTTTTGACGAGATTGAGCGCTTTCCCAAGCCTGTTCTGGCCGTTGTCGGGGGCTACGCGCTCGGGGGTGGGTGCGAGCTGGCTCTGGCGTGTCACCTCCGTGTCGCTAGTGACAATGCACGCTTCGGGCTTCCCGAGGTCGGCCTCGGGATCATTCCCGGATATGGAGGCACGCTGAGGCTCTCCCGGCTCATTGGGTTGGGGCGGGCCGTGGAGTTGACCCTCACGGGTGCTATGCTCGACGCGGACAAGGCAGAGCGCATTGGCCTCGTAAGTGCTGTGTACCCTCGCGAGGAACTTCTCGACAGGGCAAAGGAGTTCATGCGGGGGATCACGAAGAACGGACCCCTCGCCCTCCGGATGGCGCTCGAGTCCATCTATCTGGCGCAGGATTCGGCTTCGGCAAGCGTTTTGGCCTACGAATCGACGCTCTTCGGTCTCCTGGCTTCCACGGACGACATGCGGGAGGGCATGACGGCGTTCCTCGAGAAGCGAAGGGCCGACTTCAAGGGGAAATAACGGGGGTTTACGGGTGGTCGCCGAGCCTCCTGATCGTTAAATTTCTCTATGCGTCGAAGGCCATTCCTGACGGCTCTATTTTGCACCTGAGTGTGTTGAAGCTCCGGCTCTTTCGGAACCTCGAGAACCAGGCGCTAACCTTTCCTCCGGAGGGAGTTGCGATCGTCGGCGCCAATGCCCAGGGCAAGTCGAACCTGCTCGAGGCGATCTACTATCTGGAGACCTTTCGATCGTTTCGAGGGGCACGGGCAGAGCACCTCATCGCCTTTGGGGAAGATACGTTCCGAGTGTCTGGGGCGATCGACGGCTCAGAGGATAGCGAGGCAGGCGCGATCGAGATCGCAGCAGCCTATGAGGGGTCCAGCCGTCGCCGGAAGGTGACGATCGACGGCATGGAGCCGGCCCGCATCGGAGATGCGATCGGGCATCTGGGAGCGGTCGTCTTCTCTCCCGCGGACGTTATGATCGTGAACGAAGGACCGGCTGGCCGTCGTCGCTTCCTCGACATCGTCCTGTCGCTGAATCAGGAGGGGTATCTTAGGAGCCTCCAGGAGTTTCGCCATGTTCTCGGTCAGCGAAATGCTGCGCTTCGATCGGGGCGGTCCGATTCCGAGATCAGGGCCTGGGACGATGCCCTCGCGCGGCGTGCGGCACCGGTGATGTCGGCTCGACACAGATGGGTGACACAGTGGCGCGAAGCGTTCCGTGGCTACTATGAGGCTGTCAGTGGAGGCTCCTCTGCGTCGATGACCTATGAACCCAAGGTCGCGGTTGCCGAGTGGGAGGAGGAGGCCGTCTATCAGGCTTGTTTGGCCGCCTTGCAGGAGGGGTGGTCGCGGGACGTACGCAGGCGCTCTACGGGGGTGGGCCCCCATCGTGACGAGCTTCGATTCGCTCTGACGGATGACGAATCCGAGGTGGAGATGCGGCAGTTCGGGTCGGGGGGACAGGTTCGGACGGCAGCATTGGCACTTCGACTCGTGGAGGGAGATGCGGTGCGCGAGGCCAGGGGCAGCGACCCGATTCTTCTCCTCGACGACGCTTTCGCCGAGCTCGACGAGGGGCGCCGAGAACGCGTGATGCGATTGATGGATCAAGGACCTTTCGGACAGGTCATCATCACGGCGCCGAAAGAGAGTGATGTGTCCATCCAGGAGAACTCACTTCTCAGGTGGGGAATCAAGGACGGGCGAATATACGCATGAACCAAGGCGGGCTAACACGGGTCGGGGATCTCGTCGGTGATCTTCTCGAAAGAAAGGGTCTCGGCACACAGATTCGGCGAATGGGCGCGCTGGACGCCTGGGAAGAGGCAGTGGGAGAGAAAATCGCGGGCGTGACCCGTGCGAGGTCAGTGGCTGCGTCGACGCTGTTCGTTGAGGTGCGGAGTAGCGCGTGGCTCAATGAGTTGAGCCTGATGAAGGAGATTTTGCTGGAACGGGTCAACACGGCACTGGAGAGGGATGGTGCAATCGACCGGATTGTCCTCACGCTGATGGAGGGCGAGAGGTAACTGAGGATCACAGACGGCGGCGTCCGCATACGAGCGCGGGAGTCGACGGAGATCCACAACCGAGTGAGTCGTAGATGGGAGAGCAAGGAAAGAGCAAGGGCGGCGAAAAGAAGGCTCACGGCGATTACACCGCCGGCCAGATCACCGTCCTCAAGGGGTTGGAGGCGGTCCGCAAGCGTCCGGGGATGTACATCGGATCGACCTCGGCGCGAGGGCTGCATCATCTCGTCTACGAGGTGGTCGACAACTCCATCGACGAGGCCATGGCCGGTTTCTGCACCGAGGTCACTGTCGTGCTTCGCAAGGATGGCGTGGTTGAGGTGGCCGACAACGGGCGCGGGATTCCCGTGGATATTCATCCGGAGGAAGGCGTACCGGGTGTCGAGGTCGCCATGACGACGCTGCATGCCGGGGGGAAGTTCGACAAGGACTCCTATAAAGTGTCGGGGGGTCTGCACGGTGTGGGCGTGAGCGTGGTGAACGCTCTGTCGGAGTGGCTCGAGGTCGAGATCACTCGGGACGGACAGAAATACCATCAGCGATACGCTCGAGGCATCAAGGCAACTGAGCTCGTGGTGCTGGAGAAGGCGGAGGGCAGTGGGACCGTCGTGGTGTTCAAGCCCGACCCAGAGATCTTCGACGACGATCTCACGTATTCTTTCGAGACGCTCAATAACCGTCTTCGCGAGCTCGCTTTCCTCAACAAGGGTCTCAAGATCGTGCTTTCGGACGAGCGCGATGGAGCGGAGGAGATTCATCAGTACGAGGGCGGCCTGGCGTCTTTCGTAGAGCATGTTCGTGGTTCGCGGCATCCCCTTCACGACGAAATCTTCTACTTCGAGGCCAGCCGGGAGGAGGCTGATATCGAGGTAGCAATGCAATACGACGACGGGTACACCGAGCATACGCACACCTTCGTCAATAACATCAACACGCATGAAGGTGGTGCCCACCTCACCGGGCTCAAGGCCGCGCTCACGAGAACCATCAACGACTACGCTCGCAGGAGTAAGCTGTTCAAGAAGGATGACGACGGCTTGTCGGGTGACGATGTCCGTGAGGGACTGACGTGCATCTTGAGCGTGAAAGTCATGGAGCCCCAGTTCGAGGGCCAAACCAAGACCAAGCTCGGGAACAGCGAAGTACGGGGAGCCGTCGAGGCCGCCATTAACGAACACCTCGGTTTCTTCCTAGACGAGAATCCAAAGGCCGCGAAGTCGATCATCGAGAAGTCCCTTTCAGCGGCGAGGGCGAGAGAAGCTGCTCGCAAGGCACGTGACCTCGCACGGAAGAAGAGTGCTCTCGAGGGAGGCGTGCTTCCGGGGAAGCTGGCCGACTGTTCCATCTCCGATCCCAGTCTCTGCGAGATCTACCTGGTCGAGGGAGACAGTGCCGGAGGCAGCGCAAAGCAGGGACGGGATCGTTCTTTCCAGGCGATTCTGCCCTTGAAGGGAAAGATCCTCAACGTAGAGAGAGCACGGATCGACAAGATTCTTTCGAACCAGGAGATCCGAGCCATGATCACGGCGATCGGATGCGGAATCAAAGAAGACTTCGTGCTCGCAAAGGCCCGCTACCACAAGATCATCATCATGACGGACGCGGACGTCGACGGGGCACACATTCGCACACTCCTCCTCACGTTCTTCTTCCGTCAGATGAGAGACTTGATCGAGGAGGGGTACATCTACATTGCCCAACCTCCACTGTATCGTGTCTCGAAAGGCAAGAAGGAGCACTATGCCTACTCGGAGGAGGAGCGGAAGGACTACATCGCTAGACTCTCCAACGGCAAGGGGCAGGGTGAAGGGCGGGGCATCCATATCCAGCGCTACAAGGGCCTCGGCGAGATGAACCCGGACCAGCTTTGGCGAACCACGATGGATCCGGCGGCCCGAACGATCTTCCAGGTGACGGTGGACAGTGCGGCAGAGGCCGACTCTATTTTCAGTCGCCTCATGGGCGGGGATGTGGAGCCTAGGCGGCAATTCATCGAGAAGAACGCCAAGTACGTCAAGAATCTGGACATCTAAAGGCCCTTAAGCCCGGCAAGACCGCCCTCACCGGCACCTTGTTGTGTGGTGTGACGTTACTCGCGTGCTACGTTCCCGCGCGCCGCGCCGCCCGGGTCGATCCGATCCGTGGCGCTACGGGCTGACTGAGCGCCGCTCAGAGGACGCCGTGCCCGACGCTTGAGTCGAGCTTCGTAAGGGCGGTAACTTTGACGGAGTCGTTTACGCTCCTTCACCCCCATCTCCGCCGGACGGCCCGTTGACGGACCCCAAGAGGCTCAGCATGCAGCAGTTGGTTTCCTACCTGGCGGAAAATGCCGGGCACTGGATTCTGAGTCAGCGTGCACAGCACCGAGTACATGCCGAGCCGCTTCCCGACACTACGAGGGCTGCTCTCCAGGGATTTTTCGGCGACCAGACACTAGATCGGACGAGGATCAGACGGGTTCCACTCATCGAAAATCCTCCTTTCTACAAGGAGTTCGAGGACGCAGGTGAGTCGATTCCGCTCGACTTCAGCGTGTGGGCGGCGATCACTTTTGGCGACGTGATTCTGGTGAGCGACTCCCAAGTCCCGGCGCCTCCGCCTCATTCAGTGGTCTTCCACGAAATGGTCCACGTAGTACAGTACGATGTTGTCGGGATCCACGAGTTCGCGCGCCGCTACGTGATCCCGTTCATTCAGAATCGCTACAACTACATGACGATTCCTCTCGAGACGGTCGCGTTCGATCTTCAGACCAGGTTCGAAGGCGCGAAGGGTGCCCCGTTTTCCGCCGAAGCGGAGATCCGATCTCGCCTCAACACCCCGGGTCTTCCATATGCGACACGCAAGAAGCGTGAGTCGCTGGAATAGGCTAGTCCAGTAGTCCGTAATAGACCTCTGTGTCGTACTCTATCTTCACCGTGCCGTCGATCGCATGCGCACCGAACAGTGCCGCGAGTGCCGTCCAATGTGCTCTTGTGCGGCTTCCCGCATCCGC
>CAUZAE010000163.1:0-5212 GCA_963577685.1 Gemmatimonadales bacterium UBA6960
CACGGGGGGCAGTCTCGACCCCTACACCGATCTATCGATTCGAAGGGAGATCGACGCCGGGCGACATCCGGGACCGAGCATGGACGTGACGGGACCCTATCTGGAAGGGCCGGGCGGTTTCATCTGGGCCTTTCCCTCGCTGTCCACTCCGGACGAGGCGCGGGACCACGTGAACTTCTGGGCCGATCGGGGTGTGACGTCGTTCAAGGCGTATAACCGTATCGATCGGCGGACGCTCGGCGCCGCGATCGAGGCCGCCCACGCCCGTGGTATCAAGGTCACGGGACATCTGTGCTCGATTACGTATCGGGAGGCTGCAGATCTCGGGATCGACAACCTGGAGCACGGGTTTTTTGCCGCGACGGATTGGGTGCTGGACAAGGAGCCGGACGAATGCCCCCAGGGAGCACGCCAGTCGTACCTGGATCTCGATCTGGAGAGTTCTGACTTCACGGACCTAGTCGATCATCTCGTGCGACAGGGCGTGGCGCTCACTTCGACGCTCACGGTCGTCGAGCGTGGAGCCCCCGGACGGGAGCCACCCCCGCCTGGAGCGCAGCGGGCGATGCTCCCTCAGCTACGAGAGCAGGTGATGGCCAGGCTCGAGCGAGCCGGAGAACCGGGAAACAACAGAGGCGAGCTGCTGGAGAAGTACATGGCGATGGAGAAGGCGTTCTACGACGCGGGAGGGCTGCTGGTGGTGGGGACCGATCCGACCGGAGGCGGCGACGTCGTGCCGGGATACGCGAACCAGCGCGCTGTGCAGCTCTTGATCGAGATTGGACTCACGGTCGAGCAGGCCGTAGAGGTCGCGACGCGGAACGGAGCCCTCTACCTGGAGCGGCAGGAGGATATCGGAACCGTCGAGGTGGGGAAGAAGGCCGACCTCGTGCTGATGCGTGGGGACCCCGCGGTGGATCCCGACGCGTTCCGTCGTATGACGCTGGTCTTCAAGGACGGCGTGGGCTACGACTCGGCGAAGCTGTTCGAATCAGTGGAGGGTTGGGCCGGGGTCCGCTGACACTCGCCCTCGGGAAGAGTGCCCCGTGACATCGAAGACCTCTGGGACTCCGGCGTCACTCTGCCTGCAGCGCCTTGATCGGATCCACCTTCGCCGCCCTGTACGCAGGGAGGACCGCCGACAAGAGCGCAGTCCCACCCAGGATCACTGGGTCGCGGGGCTGTACGCCAAAGAGCACCGCTTCCATCACCCGGCCTCCTAAGAGCGCGACGCCCAGCCCGACCACGAGCCGAACGATGCTGTCTCTTCGAGCGCCTAACGCGACGCGCAGGGGTCCGTCGACGCCGAACTCGTCGGCGCGGATGTCCCGCCCGAGGAATGGCGTCACGTGGAAGGTGGCCATGAGCCCCTGAGTGAGTCGGGTTACCTCGATGACTTGTGGGTCGCCCAAACCCGTCAAGGTCATGTTCGGGACATTGACGCCGACGAGGGTCGAGATGCTCGGTGCTTCGGATTCGATATCGAAGATGTCGGGGCCCGACATACTCCCTAGAGGAGCCCCAGGCCCACTCGGGGCCTCGTCGATCGTGATCAGGCCGGAGGGATCGGGGTAGGGGAGCGAGCTCAGGAGGACACCGTTCACGACGCTGAAGATCGCTGTGTTCGCTCCGATGCCGAGAGCCAAGGTGGCCACCGCCACGACCGCGAACCCGGGTCGCCGCCAAAGCGAGCGTAAAGCGAACCGAAGATCCTGAGCCAGATTCCCCATCCCATCCAATTGTTGCGTAGTCCTTCTGTCTTTGCCTCGATCAGGGTCGGCCGCAGGCGCTCCCTGATGCCCTCGCGCGCCAAGTCTCCAGCGGTTCTGAGACCGAACCCGGCGACTGCGCGCGTCCCCTCTTTCCGAGATTCCTCTAACCGGTCCTCGAACGTCTCCCGCATACTCGCGCCGAACCGGTCCCGGAACGCACGACGGAAGAGCAGCAGGAAAAGCTCGAAAATTCGATGGGGAGACTTCACCCAGCCAGTTCCGGCAAGAGGCTACGCTCGCGCGCCAGCTCGAGCACGTCTCGAAGGCGCTGCGACTCCCGCATCACGGCGAGCCGGCCTGCTTCGGTAAGCCGGTAGTACCGTCGGGGCCGTCCCCGATGCTTGACGGAAGCGTCGGCAGGCGCGTCGGCCTCGTCCACGAAGCCCTCACTCACCAGCCTCGCCAGGATCCGGTAGAGCGATCCGATTTCGGGCGACACGGCGCCTGCCGATTCACGCTCTACCGCCTTCATGATCGCATAGCCGTAGAGATCTTCTTCCGCGAGAACCATGAGGACATGGAAATGGGTAGCGCTCAACGGGTTGGATCGCTTTGCGTGTGGGTCCTGGTCCATGTAGGAAGTCCCGGCTCGGTGTATACAGGTACGTTACATATATGTATTGTACCTGTATGTGGCCGGCCCGCAAGACGTGGACCGAGTTACTCGGAGAAGCGACCCTCTCTGAGGAACTGAATACACTCGTCGGCCACGTCCTGACGGTTCATGATGAACGTGTGTGTGGCCGGAATCACGCGGAAAGCGTCAGCCCCTTCGACGCGCGCTCGCTCGACGCCCACCTTGCCGTCGTCCGCGCCGGGAATCAGCCACGAGCCGATGGGATTGAGGCTGCGGCTCCCCGTGAGGATGCCCAGTTCGAAGCTCGCGGGGCCCAGTTGGTGGGCGATCCCGGCGCTGTCCGTTCCTAGCTGAGACCCTGCCGGGCCCAACAACCCGCTCAGAATGGGTGATTCGGCGAACGCTTGGGCGATCTCGCTTCCCTGGTTGGGCGGGCTGAGCATGACGACACGACCGACGTGAGAACGAGAGTGCTGTGCGAGGTAGACCCTGACGAGGATCCCACCCATGGAATGCGTGACGAAGTGGATCCGGTCGCTCTCCTCTGCGCAGCACTCCGCGATGGTTTCCCGAAGACGTGCGACGAGCGCTTCGATGGGCTCGCTAGTGGAGGGGTAACTGAAATTGACGACACGAAAGTTGGCCCGTTCGAGTCGCTCCACCAGGAGTGCCATCGACACCGCTGTCCGGCCGAGACCATGGACGACGACAACCGTTTCGGCATCGGCCGAGGCTGGGGCGCGCGAGCAACCCGTCGACAGACCCGCCACGATGGTAAGGAGGAGGAAAGTTCGCATGAAGTCCGATGCCAGGTGCGACCGGGGTTCCCTTCCTAGGAACGTGTCACGGCGATCCATGCCTCACAAGGACTGACATGGGGTGGGGTGGGTGGCCCAACCCGCCTCCAGTGTGTAACCTGAGGTCTTCGACCTCGACGGCAAGCACTCAGGAGGACTCGAGCCATGCAGAACCGCCATCTTCTCAGAATATCGTCCGCACTTCTTCTCGTGGCCCTCACTGCGTGTGCACCGGCAGGCGCGGACCCCGTGAATGACGAATCGGCCGTGGAGTTCCCCACCGCGAACAGGGCGGACGTCAGAGGCGTGCACGGTGCGGTGACCTCGGATCATCCGCTGGCGACGGCGGTGGGACTCAATGTTTTGAAGCAGGGCGGGAATGCGGTAGACGCGATCATCTCTATGGCGGGCGTCCTGGCGGTCGTACGACCCCACATGAACGGTGTCGGTGGGGACGCGTTCGGCATCTTTTACGACGGCGAGACGCGTGAAGTGGTGGCGATGAATGGCAGCGGCCGGGCCGGGGTCTTGGCCATTCCTGCGTTCTTCGAGGCGGCCGGGGTGGACCGTATGCCCTCCAACGGCCCCCTCTCGGTCAGCGTTCCGGGAGCGGTCGCCGCGTGGGAGGATGCGTTGGAACGGTTTGGGACGATCTCACTGGCGGAGGCATTGGCGCCGGCGATCGCCTATGCTCGTGACGGCTTTCCCGTGTCGACCCGTCTCGCGAGCGATATCGCGGGTGGATCGCGCAATCTGAACGAGTCCGCACGTGCCGTGTTCACACCCGGTGGGAATCCGCCTGCGGTGGGGTCTCTCCTGAAGAATCCAGCTCTGTCGGAGACCTTGCAGCTCATCGCCCGAGAGGGGAAGGACGGGTTCTACCGCGGGGCACCTGCGGCGGCCATCTCCCGCTTCCTAGAGGGTGAGGGCGGTTATCTCCGGGCCCCGGACTTCGCGGCCCACGAGACGACCTGGACGACGCCGCTCGAGGGTTCCTACGTCAACCACCGGATTCTGGTCATGCCTCCGAACACGCAGGGAATCGCTCAGTTGGAGATGATGGCGATGGCTGCCGAGCACGACTTGGAGGGCATGGGTCATAACTCGGCGGACTACCTGCACACGCTGGTGGAGCTGAAGAAGCTCGCTTTCGCGGACCGTGATCGCTGGGTGGCCGATCCCGAGCACGCCCACGTCCCCATCGACGAGCTTCTCGACGCCGACTACTTGCGGGACCGCGCTACCATGGTCGGCTCCAGGGCGGCGGAGGGGGTAGTGTCGGGCGTCCAGGGTCACGCAGTGACCGCCGACTCGCATGGCGATGCGGACGACGCGGGAGACACCGTGTACCTCACGGCCGTCGACCAGTGGGGCAATGGCGTGAGCTGGATCCAGAGCCTCTTCGGAGGGTTCGGATCGGGGCTTCTCGAGCCGGAGACGGGTGTGGTCCTTCAGAACCGGGGTGCGCTCTTTACCCTCGACACCGAACATCCCAACGTCGTCGCTCCGGGCAAGAGGCCCTACCATACGCTCACGCCGATGATGGCGTTGAACACCGACGGTAGTCTGGCGTTCACGCTCGGCACGCCGGGGGGCGACAGCCAGGTCCAGTCGCTGATTCAGATCGTCAACAACGTGTTCTTGTTCGGGATGACGCCGCAGCAGGCGATCGAGGCACCGCGCTTCAGAAGCCAGACCGGTCTGCGGGTCTCCTTCGAGGATCGCGTCCCCGGCTCCGTTCTCGACGATCTCGCCAGCCGAGGGCACGAACCGGAGGTGATCCACGGGTGGACGGCCACCTTCGGTGGCGCGCAGATGATCCTGATTGAGTCGTGGGGCACGCTCACCGTGGGATCGGATCCGCGGCGTGAGGCGTACGGAATGGCCTATTGAGGGGGTTCGCGCCTTCCTAGCCGGCCCTCCCAGTCGGGGCTAGCCAAGCTCTTTCCACTCGTCATATCTTCTCCGGCTATCACGCCTTCGAGAGTCAGGAGAAAATATGCCGAGCGCCTTCCTAATCGCTGTCCTCCTCCAAGTGCCGCCGCCCGCCCAGGAGCTCGCTCCGG
>CAUZAE010000164.1:0-5082 GCA_963577685.1 Gemmatimonadales bacterium UBA6960
GTGCGCGCTGGCGGACGCCATTGACGGGATGCTGGAGTGCGGTGAGAAGGACCGGGATCGGCTGTCCGTCCAGCTCCACGTGCGCTTGCAGAGGCCGGCCCGGCGCGGTGACTCGATAGATGCGTCCGTGCGTGTGATCGCGGGCGGGGTCGCGAATGTTGTGCTGCATGTGCCCGATGATGGCGTTCGCCCAGTCTGCCACGTACAGCGCGCCATCGTCCCCGATCTCGAAGTCCGCGGGGCGGAAGTCGGGGTCCGACGAGAGCAGGAGATCCGCCGTTTCGGTCCCGGTTACGTCACCGCTCACCTCATCGAATCCCAGCGTGTACTGCTTGATTCCGAGGAATGCGATCACGTTCAGAATGATGAAGTTCCCTTCCATTCTCGGCGGTAGGTGAGTGCTAGAAATGATTCCGCTGGAAGGCACCGGTCTGACGGTGTGATCCAGGAGGCTCCGCATCTCAAACGTACCATCCCGATTCGGTTTGACCTGGAAGGCCGCGCCGTTGGTCCCATCAGTCGCGTAGTGATAGCCCCAGTAGTCGAAGCTGATGCCGTGGGGATTGGGGGGGTTCGGGGCATGGAAGCTGAACTCGCGCGTTCGCGGATTGAACCGGTACATGCCGGCCACGCCCGACTCTTGGTTGGTGGTCCAGGGCGACTCGACGTTCGAGACGTTGAAGATCCCGCGCTGATAGTAAAGGAAACCGTCCGGTCCGTAGACGAAGTTGTTGGCCGAATGGTGTGTGTCCGCCGAGCCCAGGCCACCCATGATCCGGATCCGGACGTCCGCCACGTCGTCACCATCGGTGTCTTTGAGAAACAACAGGTCCGGGACGGAGGCCACGAGCACGCCTCCGTTCCAGAACTCGAAGCCGGTGGGGTTTTGGACGTATGCAAAGGTGATGGCGCGGTCGGCGACGCCGTTGCGGTCGTCGTCCGGCAGAATGAGGAGTCGGTCGTTCATCTCACCGGTCGGCTCCCACTTCGGGTAGGTGCCCCACGTCGCGGCCCACAGACGGCCTCGGGTGTCGACGCCGAGCTGCACGGGATTCACGAGCTCCGGAAACATCTCCTCGGAGGCGAAGACGTTGGCACTGAGGCCGGGCTCCAGGCGCATCTGGTCGATGCCCTGCTCGGCGGTCAGGAAGTCGAGGGAGCCTAGCTTGCTGACGCCGTCCTGCTCCTGCGGCTCGTCGAGGTTCGAGACGACCTCGACCGCGGCGGGCACATCGGAGTCGTCGGGTTGGATGGATTCCCCCCTTGCCACCGCCCAGATCACGCGGTCCCGGTTCGCCGTCATGCGATCGAATTGAACCAACTCCTGTTGCAGGACGTCATAGTTCGTCTGGCCGTCCGTGAATGCGAGCGTAGACCGGGTACCCCAGACGTCGTTGCCGTCCGTGGCCCTATAGCGATTGAACCAGTGCAGGTTCTTGTCGAGCACGGCAGTGCGAATCGCTTCAATCGATTCGGTGTCTGTGGAGGGCGCGCGTCCCGTCACCTCGCGGACGATGACCTCGGCGATCTGCCTGTTGCCGATCTCGTTGAGATGGACTCCGTCAAGGGTGAGTGGCTCGTCGGAGGCCTCGAATAGCCGCTGAGAAGCGGAGTACAGGTCGATGAAAGCAACGCCCTGTTCGCGGGCAACGGCCTCGGTGGCCTCGGTGTAACGAGCGAGCCGCACGTTGTTTTCGATTCCGTCCGGCAAGTTGGGATCGTTGAGGTTCTCGTGCGCGATGGGTGAGAAGAGCACGACGTTCGGCGGCCCGTGGCCCGAGTAGTCCTGCGCCCGCGTGTGGGTGATCCAGTTCGTCAGCTCGACGCCGTAGGCGGGCGCGTCATCATCGTAGGACTCGTTGTAGCCGAACATCGCGAAGATCACGGTGGCCTGTGAGAGCCCGAGGTAGTCGTCCGGGGAAGGGAAGCCCTCGCTTCGTGGACGATGATCGACGCGGTCGCCGCTGAGTCCATGATTGCGAATTACCAGCTCATAGTCCGGCAAGGCCGCTTGCAGATACGCTTCCAGCCAGCCGTGGTGCTGCATGCGGTCGGCGAGAGCATTGCCGACGAGGACGATATGAGCTCCAGGCTCCAACTCCACGGCCGGTGGTGTGCACGCGGCGACGAGGAGTGTCAGGCTCAACAGAATGGGTCTCTTCATCGAATCGAATGCTTTCTCTTTCTCGAGTCGTTGGGTTTGGATCAGGCCTTGAAGCGCGGCACTCGGTGTCGGTGTCTCAGCGGTATCTTAGAAGTCGGACATCACCGCTGAGCCCCATCGGATCTGGCTGTTGAAGGTTCGCCCACCGCGCGGCTGCGTCGTACCGGTCAGTGAATTCGCATAGTATCCCTCAGGAAGCCGGTATAGCAATTGTATTGGCTCAAGCATCACAAGCCACAGATATTCCGCCCCATTCATCGGAGTTTGCATTTACGGTAACGTCGCTGGGCAGGGTCTGAAGCGAAGCCATGAGGGAGGGACGATGAGGAGTCGGCGAGAGGAGCAGGCGAGATGAAAAAGGTCGGGTCTCTCAGGACCTCGGCGTTGCTCGTTGGAGCCCTCGTGCTCGGGAGCTTCTCCCCGGTCGACGCGCTACAAGCCCCGCCGACGGACACGGTGGTGCACGAGCTCGCCTCCCTGGTGGTCACCGCCAACCGGGCCCCTAGCCTGCTGGAGTCGTCGACCGCGTCGGTCTCGGTGCTGCGCGGTGCGGAATTGGAGCGCCTGTCGGAGGCGGGTGGCCTGGCCTCCGCGCTCCACTCTGTTCCCGGGTTCGCGTTCCTTCCGTTCGACGGGTCGGGATACGACCCGAAGGCCACTGTACGTGGCTTCTACGGCGGTGGCGAAGTCGAGTACGTGCTCGTGCTGCTTGATGGACAACCCCTCAACGACCTCGAGACCGGCCTCATCGATTGGAACCGCGTGCCGCGCGAGAACGTCGAGTCGGTCGAGATTCTACGGGGCGGGGCCTCGTCCCTCTACGGCGACGCGGCACTCGGCGGGGTGATCAACATCATCACGCGAACGGGGGACGTGGCCGCCCCGACGGATGTGACCGCAACGCTCGCGGCCAGCTCGTACGCCTCGTTCGATGGATCGCTTGGAGTGAGCGGCGGAGTCACCGGCCGGCCGTTCACAGTGGCGACCGATGTGCGCACGACCGGAGGCTTCCGCCGACACGCGGGCCGGACGCTCGGGGGCGTCAGCGGGTCGATCGGACTCGTGCAGACGGATTCCCGCGTCATCACCGTTTCCACCCAGCACCGGTGGCGCTCGCTCGACGATCCGGGTCCGTTAGCCCAGGATCGCATCGATTTCTCACGCACTCAGGTCTCCCCCTTCTTTCTGTTCGACCACCTCGACGAACGGAACCACCGGCTGGCGCTGAACACCCGGATCGACGTTGGCCGGCAGGCACTTTTCTCGGCAGTGCTCGCCGGCGAGCTGCGGGGTGTGGAGCGGGTCCGGACCCTTCCACTTACCCCCGACTTTGCGGATACCAAGGAACGTCAGTTGGATACCCGCCGCCTGACCGCGAGCGCTCAGTTGACCACATCCAGCCTGCTCGGAGACCGTGATCGTCTCGTGGTCGGGGTCGACGCTTCAGTGGGTTCACTCGACGCCCAGTACTTCGCCTTCGCTTCGGGCGGAGCGGATGACTACGCGGCAGCGGTTGGTCGACGCGGCGATCTCGATGCCGCGGGTGGCGGACGGCGAGCCGCGGCCGCCGGCTTCTTCCAGTACGAGTTTTTGTCGACCCGTCGGGCCAGGCTGTCGGTCGGGGGGCGCGCCGACGTGATCCTGGACGCTTTCGAGCCACGGACCCCGAGCCAGGGCGGGCGCACGACCACGGATCATGCGGCCTTCAGCCCGAAGGCCGGGCTGAACGTGACCTACACGGAGTCCGATCGACACACCGGACACTGGTACGTCAACGTCGCGCGATCCTTCAAGGCGCCCACTCTCGACCAGCTCTACGACCAGCGCAGCACGCCCGTCCCCTTCCCCCCCTTCAGTATCACGACTGCAAACGATGGGCTGGACCCCCAGACGGGCACGAGCCTCGAGACCGGCATCTACCACCGGGTGACGCCGTCGCGGTCGGATCTGTCCGGGGAGTTGAGCCTCTCCGTATATGATATGGACATGAAGGACGAGATTGACTTCGACCTCCAGACCTTCCGCTTCGTGAACATCACCGAGAGCCGTCACCGGGGAGTCGAAGCGGGCCTCAAGTTCCACAAGGGAGCGCGCGCCTCGGCGTACCTGAACTACACTCTACAGGACGTCACCTCGCGGGTCGGGGACTTCGAGGGAAAGCAGCTCAAGGCCGTGCCCAAGCACCATTGGACCGGTGGCTTGTCGGGGGGGCTCACTGGGGGCCTGGAAGGGGCCGCGTTCTTCACTTCCACGCGTACGATGTACCTGAACGATGCCAACTCCGAGCGAATCCCGGACTACACGACGGTCGACGTTCGGCTCTCGCATCAAGTCGCGGGCGGGACGCTCTCCTTCGAGGTCGCGAACGTCTTCGACGAGGAGTATCAGGCGACCGGCTTTCCCGATCCCGCAGGCTCGGACGTGCGCTTCTTCTATCCGGCCGCCGGGCGCACGAGTCGCCTGGTCTTCACGACGACCCTTCGCGGAGGCAGTAAATGATCCGTTTCGTCCGCTGGGCGTCGGGGTTTTGCGCGCTCCTCTTCCTTCTCGGCGCCGCCGTTCAGTACAACGACCCCGACCGATTGAGTTGGATAGCCGTGTACGTGGCAGCCATGGTCGCCTCCGTGCTGTTCGTCCTCGGAAAGCTCCCCCGTTGGCTCCCGGCGGCGGTCGGGGCCGTGGCTCTGGTTTGGGGCCTGTTCCTCGCACCAGGGGCCCTGGAAAAAGTGGGATTCCTCGAGCTTTTCCAGGAGGCCCGGATGGATTCCCCGGAGATCGAGATCGGGCGCGAGGCCTTCGGTCTCCTCCTCATCGCGGGCTGGATGCTGGTGCTGGCGTTGCCGACCTGGAGCGGCCGCGCATCGAGTTCCTCGGTGTCCGGCCTTTAGCATGCAAGCCGCACCTCGACTCGTTGTCCG
>CAUZAE010000165.1:0-5063 GCA_963577685.1 Gemmatimonadales bacterium UBA6960
GTCGCTGGTCGGTGCCTGGACCGGGCCTCGAGGGCTATCTATTCCCTGACACCTACCGGTTTGCCCGAGGCGTCTCCCTCGACGTGGTCGTCGATGCAATGGTCGGCCGCTATCACGCCGCGTGGACCGCGAAGCGGATCGCACGACGTGAGGAGTTGGGCATGGAGGAGAACGAGGTGGTCACGCTGGCCTCCATCATTCAGGCCGAGGCCCGACGAGTCGAAGAGATGCCGACGATCTCCGCCGTGTACCACAACCGTCTCAGGCTGGGCTACCGCTTGCAGGCGGATCCGACGGTCCTGTACGCCCTGGGCGGGCGCCGCGAGCGGCTTCTGTTCGCGGCCATCGACTCGGTGGCGGACAACCCCTACAACACGTACACGCAGCGAGGCCTGCCTCCGGGTCCCATCGGGGCACCCGGTGAGGCAGCGCTTGAGGCGGCTCTGTACCCCTCCGATGAACCCTACCTCTATTTTGTGGCTCGTCCAGACGGAACCCACATCTTCACTCGAAGTCTGGAAGAGCATAATCGCGCCCGCGGCACCGCTCGACGCGAATGGGATCTAGCCTCTAGTCAGGAGTGACGGAACGCTCCCCGAGGTCTGACGTGGATCGGGCGAATCTCGCACGACGCCTGCGGCTGGTAGTCATCACCGATGAGGCGCTAGCGGAACCTCGTGGTCTCGTGCACGTCCTCGGCCGGGCCCTAGACGGTGGCGCAACAGCCATTCAACTCCGCAGCAAGAGCTCGAGCGCCAGAGAGCTCCTTGACTTGGCTCGGAAGCTCCTCCCGATGGTGCGGGCCGCCGGAGCCCTGTTCATCGTCAATGACCGGCTCGACGTCGCGCTGGCCGCCGGGGCCGATGGCGTGCACCTCGGCCCGGACGATCCGCCGGTTCGAGCGGTGCGGCAGGCCGTGGCGGACGACTTCATCATCGGGTGCTCCGTCGACACGGTAGAGGATGCCGCTCAGGCCGAAGCAGACGGAGCTGACTATATCGGCGTCGGTACAGTGTACCGAACCGCCAACAAGCCAGACGCAGGAGATGTCATCGGCCTCCCGGGACTCGAGCAGGTGGTAGGGGGCGTTAACATTCCAGTCGTGGGGATTGGCGGGATCACACCCGAGCGGGCACACGACGTGGCAAAGACTGGCGCATGTGGAGCCGCCGTTATCGGTGCCGTCATGAGCGCCGAGGATCCGGCGGGAGCTGTGCGGGCGTTGCTGAGCACTTTCGACTGAAGTCACCGACGTGTTGCACACGCTCGCCCTATCGTTCTCCCGCTTCGAGAAGTGCTCCAACCTGATCCTCGGTCACGAAAAAGTCGCCGAGCCCTACGCCGCGGTCTGGATCGTGCCAGTCCGATCCTCCTGAAACGAGCAGATCGAAGCTCTCGGCGGCCCGTCGCAGCTTCTCGATAAGTTTCGGTTCCGAACGAGGTCGGTACACCTCCACTCCCCTGAGACCGGCACTCACAAACTCCGGCAAGAGGCGGTCAAAGGACCGGCGGGGCGGGTGTGCCCACACCGGAATCCCACCACCATCGACGATCAATTGAATCGCCTCGTCGGGTGCGGCCAGGCGTGTGGGAACAAAAGCGGGGTGTCGATCCCCAATGAGCCGATCGAACGCGTCCACCACCGAGTTCGCATAACCGCGACTCACCAGTGCACGGGCCAGATGCGGTCGTCCGATCGCGAAGCGGTTCGGTCCGGCCTCGTCCGTGACATCGTCCATCACGATCATGAGGCCCTGCTGCCGCAGACGGTCCACCATGTCCTTCATGCGACGTTCACGGCCCTTCACGGCACGCCGTTCGTGCCCCTTGACGGAGGCCGCCTCCGGATCCACAAAATACCCGAGAATGTGGTACTCGGCACCGTCCCAAGTGCTGCTAACCTCTATACCGGCAATAACTTGGATGGGCCGGTCAACCGCGGCTGTCATGGCTACGTCGAGGCCGGCTACCGTGTCGTGGTCCGTGATCGAAACAACGTCGAGTCCGCCGTCCACCGCGAGGTCGATGACCTCTGGGGCATCACAGGCACCGTCCGACGCCGTCGTATGAATGTGGAGGTCGAATCTCATATGGCTATGAGTAACGCCGTTCTACTCACTCCGCCTCGTTCATCGCGTCCCAGATGCCATCCACGTCGACGGCGGCTCCGGCTGGTAGCTGCTCCGGGGCTTCCGCGCCCCCGAACTCCGTGAGGACCACCAGCTCCGCACCCTCGACCTTGAGTACGCCGCCAGCCACGAAAAGACGCTGGCTCCCACCGCCCGGAAGATCGATTGACAGATCCCCGGAACCCAGAAGCGCGATCATGGGCGCGTGCCCGGGCAATATGCCCACCCGTCCGTCCCATGCGGGGGCCACGACCGATACGGCCGGCCCCTCGAAGAGCAGCGACTCGGGCGATACGACGCGGACCTGTAACTCCGCCATCAGCCCGCGAGCTCTTCGCCGGCGGCGATCACCTCTTCGATCCCGCCCTTCATGTAAAACGCCTGCTCGGGAAGGTGATCGAACTCACCCCCGGCCACGCGCTCGAAGGACTCCACCGTGTCGTCGAGCTTCACGTATTGACCGGAGATCCCGGTGAACGTCTCCGCCACGTGGAACGGCTGCGAGAGGAAGCGTTCGATCCTGCGCGCTCGGTTCACGAGCACCTTGTCTTCCTCAGTGAGTTCGTCCATGCCCAGGATGGCGATGATATCCTGCAAGTCCTTGTACCGCTGCAGGATACGCTGTACTTCGGCGGCCACCGCATAGTGGCGCTCACCGAGGAACTGCGCGTCGAGGATCCGCGAGCTGGAGTCGAGCGGATCCACGGCGGGGTAGATGCCCTTCTCCGAAATCGCCCTCGACAGCACGGTCGTCGCGTCCAGGTGCGTGAACGCCGTCGCGGGCGCCGGATCCGTCAGGTCGTCCGCCGGCACGTAGATCGCCTGGACGGACGTGATGGAGCCATCCCGTGTGGAGGTGATGCGCTCCTGTAGCTCGCCCATCTCGGTACCCAACGTGGGCTGATATCCCACGGCCGAGGGCATGCGCCCCAGAAGCGCCGACACCTCGGATCCCGCCTGAGTAAACCGGAAGATATTGTCGATGAAGAGCAGGACGTCCTGCTTCTCCACGTCACGGAAGTACTCGGCGATGGTCAGTCCGCTCAGGCCGACCCGCAGACGGGCGCCGGGAGGCTCGTTCATCTGGCCATAACACAGCGCTGTGGACTCGAGCACGCCCGACTCCTTCATCTCGAGCCAGAGGTCATTGCCTTCACGGGTACGCTCACCCACACCGCAAAAAACGGAACGTCCGCCGTGCTCCATGGCGATGTTGTTGATGAGCTCCATGATGATGACCGTCTTACCGACACCGGCGCCCCCGAACAGGCCCGTCTTGCCGCCTTTTACGTAAGGCGCCAACAGGTCGATGACCTTGATGCCGGTCTCGAAGACCTCGGTTTTGGGCTCGAGTCGGTGGAACTCGGGAGGCTCCCGGTGAATGGGCCAGCGCTCTACCTCGCCACCATCCTCGGCCGTGACCGGGCCCTGCTCATCGACCGGCTCGCCGAGCACGTTCAGAATTCGTCCGAGCGCGGGGGGGCCCACCGGAACCGTAATGGCGCTACCGGTGTCGACCACGTCCATCCCGCGGGTCACGCCATCGGTCGACGTCATCGACACGGTTCGCACCATGCCCCGTCCAATGTGCTGCTGTACCTCGAGGACGAGGTTGACGTCCGCCCCCTCGCCACCCGAAGACTTGATGGCCAGCGCGTTATAGATGTCCGGTAAGTGCTCGGGATCGAACTCCACATCCAACACCGGACCGATGACCTGGACGACCCTACCAATATTCGTTTCTGCCATGGATTCCTGTCTCCGGTCGCTGGTCGGCCTTTGCCCCCTACTCGAGGGCGGCCGCTCCACCGACGATTTCGGCGATCTCCTGGGTAATTTGACCCTGACGGGCTCGGTTATAGGTACGGGTGAGGTATTCGAGCACGTCGCCCGCGTTGTCCGTAGCACTCTTCATGGCGCTGCGCCGGGCCCCTTGTTCGGCGGCTACGTTTTCGACCAGCGCCCGGTGTATCGCATTGCGGAGGTAGGCCGGAAGTAGCCTCTCCAGAATTGCGTCGGCCTTCGGCGTCAGAATGAAGTTGTCGAGGCCCCGCGACTTGGGTCCGCCCTGCGGCCGGATCGGGAGCAGCTCCGTGACCCTCGGAGGCGTCGACATGGCCGACCTGAACTCCGAACTCACGATGTACACCGCGTCGACGCGGCGTTCGGCAAACTCGTCCCGTAGACCCTCGATCACCGACTCCGCTTCTTCCATCGAGGGGCTGTCCCCGATGTCAACCCGCGTCGACGCGATCGGGTGCCCACGAAAGCGGAAGTAGGCAATGCCCTTCTTGCCGACGATGTGGAGATCCGTCTTGATCGATTCTCCGGCGAGCCTCGCCAAAAGAGCGCGCGCCTCCTTGATGAGGTTTGCGTTGAACCCCCCCGCCAAGCCACGATTGGCAGTGAGAAGCAGGATTGCGGCCCGCTTTACCTTCTCTGGGCGTCGGAGAAGGGGAAATGTTTCCGAGAGCTCCGGGGCGTACAAGCTCCCGACGATCGACGCCAGCGCATCACTATAGGGCGCCACCGCTCGAACCCGATCCGTGGCCTTCTTCAGCTTCGAGGTGGCCACTAATTCCATGGTTCGCGTGATCTGTCGGGTGTTCTCGACCGACTTGATCCGCCGTTTGACGTCGCTCCCGCCTGCCATCGCCTACTCGCTCTCCACCACGGTCGTGTCATTCACCTCAGGAAACCGCCCCCGAAATCGCCGCTTCGGCCGGAGCCTCCGCCCCCACCTCCGCCTCTACCTCGGCCACGAAGATCTCGTTGTACTCTTCGATGGACGCGACCAGCTTCGCCGTTATCTCGTCCGTGAGCTCCTTCTGCTCGCGTATGCCCGTCAACAGATCGTCGTGTTGCGTACCGAGGAAGTCGTGGAAGCCACTCTCCCAACGCCTCAAGTGCCGAACCTCGACACCGTCCAAATGC
>CAUZAE010000166.1:0-4941 GCA_963577685.1 Gemmatimonadales bacterium UBA6960
TTGGTGATCGCCCACCTTCCCTGTTAGGGCCAGAACCCGATGGACGTGAACGCATTCGATACGTCCGTCTTCGTGGCGGAGGCGCACCTCCAGAGGAGCGCCCTCGGTCTCGGGTGCCACGAGGCTATCCACGACGGCTCCGAGCCGGATGGTGAGGCATTGGGGTGGATCGGTGGCCAAGTCGTGGGCGCTTTGCATCAGGCGAGCTCTTTCCAACAGAGGGTCAGCCGGATCCAGAGCGGGAACGGCCCCATGAGGCGTCCAGACGATTTCGGTGCCTGGGGACCTTGTCGCTAGATCCACGAGGCCTGACACCGCCGTGGTGGCGGAGTGGCCGTCACCCACCACCAGAACGCGCTGGTCCGCCCAAGCGTCGCCATCTAGCTCCAGGTCGGGTATTCGGCAGAAGATCCATTTCGACGCTTCCGCTTCACCGGGCGCCGGGATGCCGCCGTCTCCCAGGGCGTTGGGTACGGAGTTGCCGGTGCAGTCCATGACGATGTCGGCCTCCTCCACCCAGGGGCCCCGCGACTCGCTCCCCAGAAGGATCCGGAAGGGGCGATCCGCACGCCGACCCGTGCCAATCTCGTCGCTCTTGAGAAATCCCGCTCGACCGATGCCGTCGACGCGCACCCCGTAGCGGATGTGCTCTGCCAGAGGCGGAAGCGAGCTGATCGGCTGAAGGAGCCGCTCGACCAGCTCGGAGCCCGTCGGACACCCGTCGCCCTCCGGGACCTGACTGCCCGCCTGCTCCAGAGCGCGAGCCATTCTGGGTGAAACGTTCAAGCTCCAGGGCGTGAAGAGTCTGACGTGACCCCAGTCTCGGATGTGTCCGGCCGCGCTAGGCGACGCCTCGTACACCGTGAACGGATAGCCCGCCTCCAGGGCAGCCAGGGCAGCTTCGAGGCCTGTGGGCCCGGCCCCGAGGATCGCGATGCGCTTCAAAACCTCGAGGCGGCTCGTTCCTGCGCCGGGAGGATCTCCAAGCAAGTGGTCCACCATCCCGTTAGCACCGTTTCGATGAACTCTTCGGGAAGCGTCTCACGCTGCATCTCCTCCGCGAGAGACTCATGGTCGTAGGGAAGGGGCACGAGCTCGACTCCGAGTCCTCCCTCGCGAGCCGTGAGCATGGCGTACCACACGTTCGTCCGGCCGTCGTTGGCCGGACGCCCGATGACTCCGACGTTGACCACGTCTCGTCCCGAGGGGAGACGTCGATGCCAGTGGAGTCCTGTATGCGTGCAAAGAATCCCGTCGCATGCGTTCTCCTCGCAAAGGACCTCGAGGAACGCGACGGACGTCGTGGAGGCAAAGAGAAACTCGTTGATACGGCGAGGAGATCCATGCACCAGGAGCAGCTCCCGCTCTCCGACCTGGATGCGTCTCCTCGGTGGAATTGCACCCATATACGCCTTGTACTCCGGTGAACAGTTCTGCTCGGTGTATCCGTACGACAGTGCGGCGAAGTGATTGTCTCTCGGGTCCGCGTACCCACAGTTGCAGGTCTCTCGACCCGCCGAGAGGGACTGTTCGTAGTTTCCCTGCAGCGCCCGGACGTTCCCGGCCTCGAGAAGAGGTCGCACCGATTCGGGACTCGGCCCAAATCCGCCGAGGTCTCCCAAGCAGTACAGGGCCTCGGCCCCGCGGCCGGTAGCATGTTCGAGAAGCGCCTCGAGCGCGAAGTGATTGTTGTACACGCCTCCGAAAACGGCGACCCGTTCGTATGGACCCTCCACGGGTGTCGCGTCTTCGGCGACCGCCAAGTAGGCCGCCACCTCCGTTCGTCTCTCGGCGTCTGGTAGCTCCTGACCGAACTGGCGTGCCGCGTCGCGGAAGTCTTCGAGCGGGACCAAACGGTCTCCCCAGGTGGCCAGCCCCTTATGGCTGGTGGCCTTTGGTGGCTCCGCCGGGCCTTTCATGTTCGACAGCTCACCTCGTACACATGGCAGGTCCAGCACGCTTGATGGTCCAGAGGAAAGTCGCCCAGGGTATCGGCTAGCCGTGCGCCCATTCGGCCAGCCGGCTCATTGACCAGGATCGGACATACCCAGACTCCCTGGTCGGTGACCATCCGGGAAGACGAGCACTGGAGGTGCTCCCAGCCCTCCTCCAGTGTGTCGGCCGCCGAAAGCCGTTGCCAGTCTTCGTACGTGCCACTCCGTTCGGCTTCGGCTCCCAGACGAAAAACCGGGAGGATCTTGAGTCTGGGTCTCACGATGCCCCGTTCGCTCAGAAGCTCGAGGAACCGCCTGCGCCCCGGATCGGTCCCGTTGTCCGCGTGCACCTCGGTGACCGTAATCACCGGGTTGAGTCCCGCCTCCACCGCGTTCGCGACGCCAGTCAGGATCCGCTCGAACGTTCCTTCCCCACGGATGGCGTCGTTGGCCTCGGCGGTGTATCCGTCGATCGACACGCGGAGGTCGAGAGAGTACTCGCTCCCCTTGGCCATGTCCGCCAAACGCTGACAGCGGGCCGGATCGAGAAGGAGGCCGTTCGTCAGTACCGTGGCGGGGCCCACCTTGAGCGTGGCCGTCAGGATGTCCTCCATCTCCCGGTTGATGAAGGGCTCGCCACCCGTGAAGTAGTACTCCTTAACACCGAGGTTCACCGCCTCGTCGAGGTAGGACAGTACGGTTTCCAGGCTCAGGATCTCGTGTGTTCGATTCGTGGGTGAGCAAGAGATGAAGCAATGGCTGCAGGTGAGGTTGCACAGCGTGCCTCCGACCTGGAACCAGAGGGTGTCGAGCGACGTGAGCGAGACCCGGGCGGGCTCGGCCACGGGCAGGGGCGTGGGACCGGACGGACCGGTCTCCGCCTCAGCAGCAGTCGCCCGGCTCACAACAAGCACCCTGTGGGTCGGTGGTCACGTCGTAGTCGAGCCCCTTGGTTTCCCGAGGGTGGCGCAAGGTCGTGCGAGAGCGATCGAAGGCCTCGGCCTCGGCTAGCGGAATATCCGTGATGGGCTCCACGAAATCGAAGAAGTCCCGGTACGGTGCTTTGCTGTATATCTGGAACGTCTTGTCGCACACTGCGTAACGTCGGCCCCGCTCCATGTAGTGTCCGTCATCGTCGAGCACCTTCTTGAAAAAATGCCGGTAGATGACCGCTTGGTTGCGCTCCCAGCAGCGGCCTTCCTTGCCCTTGAAGGCCTCCACCGTCAGCGAGCGGAAGTCGATGTCGTTCCCCGTCTGCCAAGGCTCGGCCTGGCGATCGACCACGCGAGTCCCGTAGAAGCCCACGGCCTCGAACGCATCGAGGAAGCTCTCTTCGGTGAGCGAGCCCGACACGCACCCGCTCCACAGTTCAGGGTCTGCTTGGAGATCCGCGGGCACAGGCTCGTCGGACACGATGTCGGAGATGACTGCACGTCCACCATTCTTCAGGACGCGGAAGATCTCCTTGAAGAGGTTCTTCTTCTGATCGGTGGCCACGAGGTTGAGCACACAATTCGACACCACGACGTCCACCGATTCGTCGGCAACGAGGGGCTGCAAGAGTCGGAGGTCCGAGGTCAATCGGTCGAGCTCGAGGTAGCCCTCGGCGTTCGATACGGGATTGTCGCCGAGTCGTTTCTCCAGCAAGTCCAGATCGAGTGCCAGATCCTGGATGCGGCCGCACCGGAATTCGACATTGGCGTAGCCGAGTCGATCGGCCACGATGGGTGCGTTGCGGCGGGCGACCTCGAGCATCTCGGGCGTCATATCGATACCGATGACCCGCCCCTCGGGACCCACGACCTGGGAGGCGATGAAGCAGATCTTGCCCGTGCCGCTGCCGAGGTCGAGCACGGTCTCGCCCTCCCGTACATACCGACTGGGGTCCCCGCAGCCGTAGTCGCGGTCGATGACTTCGTCCGGGATGATCTCTAGGTACCTCGGGTCGTAGTCGACCGGACAACACAGAGCGGGTGACTGAGCTTGAGCCGCCTGAGCGTACCGGTCTTGTACTGCGGTCTCCTGCGCGCCGGAGGGAAGGTCGGCTTCTGGGGCCTCGTGGTGCGCGTCCATCACTATCATCTCCCTATGGTGAGAGCCCCGTGTCGAGGCCCGAATACGTCCACGTTCCGTACTAGCTGTCGTCCTGGTTAGCTCTCGACGAGGACTCCTGTGCCGTCTCACTGTAATGGAGCGGTTTCTCCGATCGCCGCAACCCACTGCGGTTCGCCAGAGAACGACTCCCGGCTGCATCTCCTGTTACCCGGACGTTACCAATAACACGTGGGAGGTCGTGGAGGTTCACGGGGTTGGGGGCTAGCTTTAACGCCAGAGCCGGTAGCTCAGCTGGTAGAGCAACGGACTTTTAATCCGTAGGTCGTGGGTTCGAGACCCACCCGGCTCATTGGCAATAAGTGAGTACCCACAACGCTTTCAGGGCTTGTGGGGCTTTCGCTGTCTCTACCATCTTCCCTTGAAGTACCCAGTAGAGTACCCAGACTAGGGTCAAAATCGGGGTGGATCGCCGGTCCACTGCCCCCCCTCATTGGCGGCCACGGGGCGGTACTGGTGCAGGGCCGCACACATCGACGCCACTGCAGTACCGTTCCCCGAAAAATATTTGGTAGCTGGGGCGGGTCCCTTTTCCCGACAGGCGAGACCCCCAGTGGGGTACACCACCCCCTTTCGGGGCACCGCCGCCGGCGAACATATAAGAAGCTTTTCCTCAAACGATTTCGTGATTTCAAAGTCGGTCAGATGAAAAAGCAGAGGGCGTATCCAAACACCAAGCCCTTAACGAAACCGATCCAAGCAATTCCGTAATTTGAGATGCCTAGTTTTTTCTGCCACCACTCCATCTGCCTGACGTGCCAATCTATGATTGTCATTGCGATGGGACTCCTATGCCCTCAAGAATTTCTACAAATCCTACCTAAATTTTACTCCCATCCTATTTGTTTAAAGAAGTGATGAGGGTTCCAGACTTTTGTTAAATGCTTGATTTTGT
>CAUZAE010000167.1:0-4860 GCA_963577685.1 Gemmatimonadales bacterium UBA6960
CCTCACGGCATCGATTACGTCGTTGTAGGGACCGAGACACCCCTCTCTCGCGCCCTTCGCTTCTACCTCCGAAAGCGGGAGCATCTCGGCTGATGAGCTTCCTGTCACCGGCCTTCCTGTTCGCTGGACTGGCCGTTGCAGTGCCTCTCTTCCTACACCTGTTCCATCGGCACGACGCGCGCAAGTTGGCGTTCCCGGCACTCCGCTATCTGCTCCGCACTGAAAAGGAGCACGCCCGAACGATCCGACTTCGGCAGCTTCTCCTCCTCCTCCTCCGTATCGCGGCGATCGCCCTGCTCGTTGGAGCCGGGGCCCGGCCCTTTCTTCGAGGTGGAGGAGGGGTACACGATCCCACGGCCATGGTCATCGTCCTCGACAATTCCATGAGTTCCGGATTGATCCGCGGGGGTGACCGGGTGCTGGACCTGCTGAAGATGGTGGCGATCCAGAGCATTGAGCGCTCGAGCGACGAAGATCGAATTTGGCTGATCCGAGCAGGCGAGCCCTGGAATGTCGCAATCACCGGCTCCCGAGCGGATCTCCTGTCAGCGATCCGCGCGACCGACGTAACCGACACGTCGGGGGACCTCCTCACGACCTTCGAACGGTCGATTCTCCTCGTTTCCGGCTCCGACCTTGAGGCCGGCGAAGTTCATGTGATCTCGGATCTTCAGGCGTCGGCGTTCACAGGCACACCACTCTCGGCCGGACTCGAAGCTGTTCCTTTCGTCGTCTTCGACGAGCGCTCCGCAGAAACGCCGAATGCGTATCTCGACAGTCTCGTGATCGGTGGAGGCCTCCAACCGTTGACCAACCAGCGGACTCGACTCTCCATCCGTGTGTCTGGGGCCCCGGGCAGCGCAGACGTGCCGCTTCGCCTGATCATCGGAAATCGGATTCGCGGAGCCGGCACCGGTACCTCCGGCGGTTCAACACTCCTCCCGTTCGGGCCGTTCGGGATGGGCAGCGTGAGCGGATACATAGAGACGGATCCCGACGACCTGCGGGGAGACGACCGCCGATTCTTTGCTTTCCAGGTCCGGCCGCCGCCGATGGTGGCGACCTCAGGGAGGAGCCCGTTCTTCCTCTCTGAAGCCCTGACGGTTCTTGAGGACGCCGGTCGCGTTCGTATGACCAGCGTGCGGGACGCTGAGGTTCTCGTGAGTATCGCTGGATCGGGATTGATGCAAGCCACGAGAGAGGGCCGAGCAGCCGTCGTACTGCCTCCCGGGGACCCCACGCTCCTACCGGGGCTGAACCGCTCGCTCGCGGCGGCCGGAATTCCTTGGCGATATGGGCTTTTCCCGGGATCGGGCGAGGCCGCCATAACCCGTTGGAACGGTTCGGTGAATCTCGAGGAGGTCCGCGTTCGGTCCCACTATCTCCTGACCCCGGGCGATTCGGACCTCGAGCGTGGAGTTCTAGCACGCTTGTCGTCGGGAGAACCTTGGCTGGTTGAGGGCACGACACCCAGGGGTCCCTACCTCCTTCTCGCATCAGGACTCGACGATCAGTCGGCCAATCTCCCGTTGACCGCTGCCTTGATCCCACTTCTGGAGTGGATGACGTCTCGCTGGGGCGGACCGGAGGCTGGGGAGGAAGCCATACCGGCCGGCCTACCGATCACACCGCCGCCGGGAGCGACAGGTATCCGCGACCCTCAGGGAGCGCTCCATTCAGTCGACGATGCTCAACCCTTCCACGCCACCCGTTGGGCTGGACTGTACGAGATTGTTCAGAACGATTCGACGGTCGGCTTGGTGGCCGTGAACACGCCCTCCCAGGAATCCATCCTGGCGCCCATTTCGAGTGACGAACTGAGAGATCTACTACCGGGATCCGTGACGCTCGTGGCGGATAGCTCAAGGTGGGGTCGCGCCTTGTTTTCAACCGGGAAAGGGCCGGAGATTTGGCGTTGGCTCTTGGTGGTCGCGATGATCGTCCTGATGGCCGAGAGTCTCGTCGCGGCCTCGGGGCCCACGACGATCGCTCCTCCGTCGGTCCGAGGCACAACCCGGGCGAAGAGGCCTAACGCAGCCTGACCGTGTCTGGCAAACGCCATCCCGTCGTCCAAGCCACGGGCGCGTGTCCCGGTGTCGTGGAGCTGTGTGAGAAGCTTCCCGGCCGAGGAAAGCGACTGACGTTCGGAGGGGCTGTGGGCTCCGCGACGACCGCCGTCGTCGCCGCCCTCCACGAGCGCCTAGCGACGCGCGTTCTGGTGGTCGTGACCGCCTCCCCGACGAAAGCCGCCGAGGCGGAAGCCGATCTCGAAATGCTGTTGGGTCGAGACACCTCCTACCTGTTCCCCCAGAGAGAAGCTCTTCCGTACGAGTCGAGCGAGCCGCACTTGGAAATCGGCGGACTCCGGGTCGAGGCCGTCGAGGCCCTGCTGGGGGGGAGGGCCCGGCTGATGGTTACCACCGTGCGCGCCCTCCAGGAACGATCGCCCATTCCTTCCGGCCTGGCCGACCTTCGCGTTACGCTCCGAGTCGGCGAGGAGGCCGGCTTCCAGGTACTCCTCGATGAACTCTCGGAGAGAGGATTCGAGCGCGTTTCGGTCGTGGAAGAGGTGGGACAGTACGCGGTGCGCGGGGGACTTCTGGACGTCTTCTCCTTCGGGACCCCCGAGCCACTACGCGTGGAGTTCTGGGAGGACGAGGTCATCTCGATGAGATACTTCGACATCCTCGATCAACGCTCGACGATGAACGTCCAAGAAGCTCACATCCTCCCGGTGGATTTTCGGAGGGAATCCAGCGATGGACCCCTCGTCTCGCGTTCACTGCTCGAGCTTCTCCCTGTAGACACTCTCTTCGTCCGACTGGGGGACGGGGCTTGGGAGCCGGAGCTCCGGCGAACCTGGAGCCACGTATGTCGACTCCACGACGAGCTCCTCGCGCAGGGCAGCCAGCCGGATTCGCCCGAAAGGCTCTTCTTGACGCCCGAGGAAGCCGAGACCCACCTCCGCTCCTTCGGCTGGGTCGACATGGTCGGAGAACTCGTTGGAAATGTGGTTCTCGACTGCTCTCCTCCCCCAGTCATCGACCGTAACATCGGCCGTCTGAGGGACGCCTTGCGCGGCCTTGCCGGCCGGGGGGGACGAACCCTGGTTCTCTGTGACAACCAGGGGCAATGCGACCGTCTCGAGGAAATTCTCGGAGGTCCGGGAAAGATACCTCCGGGGGCGAACATCATCGTCGGTTCGCTGACCGCAGGTTTCATCCTGGAAAGTGCTGAGCCGCCGCTCCAGGTGCTCACGGACCATGAGATCTTCCGTCGTACTCGACGGGTTCGAAGAACGCGGCGTTTCCGTGGAGCGATCTCGCTGGAGAGTCTGTCCCAGCTGACGCCTGGAGACCACGTCGTCCACATGGATCACGGCATCGGCGTCTTTCGAGGTCTCCAACGGGTGCGGGTCGCCGGTGAGGAGCTCGAATCCATGGCCATCGAGTACGCCGGAGGGGAGATCCTTCAGGTCCCGGTCTACCGCCTCGATCTCGTGGAGCGTTGGGTGGGTGAGTCTGAGACGTCTGCGCCTCCCGCCCTACACCGCATCGGCGGAAAGCGCTGGAAGACACTGAAGCGTAAGACGACCGAGGCGATCGAGGGGATGACCGTCGAGCTACTGCAGCTCTATGCAGAACGTGAGACGGTCCAGGGATTTGCCTTCTCGCCCGACACCCTGTGGCAAAAGGAGATGGAGTCGTCGTTCTTGTACGAAGACACGCCGGACCAAAGAACGGCGTCCGAGGACGTGAAGGGCGACATGGAGTCGCCCAAGCCGATGGATCGTTTGATCTGTGGGGACGTCGGCTACGGAAAAACCGAGGTCGCCATCCGAGCTGCCTTCAAGGCGATACAGGATGGGAAACAAGTCGCTGTACTCGCCCCGACGACGGTCCTCGTGGAACAGCACCGCCACACCTTCGAGGAGCGACTCGCCGACTACCCCGTGCGGATCGGTGCGTTGAGTCGATTTCGAACGCCCAAGGAACAAAGACTCCTGGTGGAGAGCCTCCACACCGGGGAGGTCGACATCGTCATCGGCACACACCGCCTTCTCTCTAGAGACGTGAAATTCAAGGACTTGGGGCTTCTGGTTGTAGATGAGGAACAGAGATTCGGGGTTCGCCACAAGGAGCGTCTGAAACAGCTGAAAACTTCGGTCGACGTGTTGACGCTCACCGCCACACCCATTCCCCGAACACTCCAGCTTTCACTCTTGGCAGTTCGGGACATGTCACTCATCCGGACACCACCCCGCGATCGCATGCCGATCCTGACGACCCTGATTCCGTGGTCGGACCCGATTGTCGCAGAGTCGCTCGAACGAGAGCTCGACCGGGGAGGACAGGTCTTTTTCCTGCACAATCTGGTTTCGACGATATACGGTGCGGCCGAGCACATCCGAGAGCTTGCTCCGGAAGCCCGGGTCGACGTGGCACACGGCCAGATGAAGGCGAAGGAATTGGATGGAGTCATGCGAGACTTCGTGGAAGGCGACGTGGATATCCTCGTCTGTTCGTCCATTATCGAAAACGGCTTGGACGTTCCGAATGCGAACACCCTCATCGTGAACCGAGCCGACCATTTCGGGCTGGCGCAGCTCTATCAGATCCGGGGGAGAGTCGGGCGCTCGGATCGGAGGGCCTACTGCTATCTGATGGCCCCCGATGATCTGAGCGACGACGCACAGCGTCGACTCAAGGTCCTCGAGCACTATACCGAATTGGGGAGCGGATACTCGGTGGCATTGAGGGACATGGAGATGCGTGGAGCGGGCAATCTTCTCGGCGGCGACCAGTCGGGGTTCGCCCAGGCAGTCGGTGTAGATACCTACATGAGGCTCCTTGAGAAGAC
>CAUZAE010000168.1:0-4758 GCA_963577685.1 Gemmatimonadales bacterium UBA6960
GCTGGTTCAGGCCGGGACTTCCGTCGACGAGACTGTCTACTGTCCTCACCATCCCGATTTCGGTGGCCCCTGCGATTGCCGGAAGCCGCTGACCGGGATGTACCGCCAAGCTGCCGAGGTGTTAGAAATCGACCTCGCCCGCTCCTTCTACGTGGGAGACAAGGTCTCGGACGTGCTCCCCGCTCTGGAGCTAGGGGGTAAGGGGATTCTGGTGAGGACAGGATACGGCTGCGAGGAGGAATCAGGCGTTCCGGACGGTGTGACGGTCGTGGATCACGTGGGGGACGCCGCTCGACTCATTATGCGGCTGGCCGAAGAGGTGCCCAAGGCCACTGAGTAACAACTTGTGGTTGACGTTGACCCGGCCGAGTGTGCCAGGTAACTTTTGAAGTATCTAGTCCATGTATTTGACGACAGGAAAGTAGAGATGGAGACCACCGAGACCCTTCTTACGCTCACGCCGGCGGCGCTGACCAAGGTCGAGACCTTCCTTGAGGACCACGGGTCGGTCGAAGGCGCCGGCCTCCGCGTCGCGGTTCTTCCGGGTGGCTGTTCTGGATTTCAGTACGGCCTCAATATTGAAGACGGACCCGAGGCCGATGACGAAGTGTTCGAGATGGCTGGAATCAGCTTCTTCGTTGACGCCTTCAGTGTGCAATACCTGGAAGGCGTGGAAATCGACTACGTCACCAATATGATGGGAGCGGGTTTTACTTTCCGGAACCCGAACGCTTCCGGGGGCTGTGGTTGCGGCAGTTCGTTCACGACCTGATATCCAAGAAGACCTCGACCCTGTGCGAGCTCGTGGGTGAGAACCCGCGGGCTTTCTTTATTGAGACCCGCTGACTTGAAGCTTCGGCAGTCGCGACCTCGAGAGTAGCCAAGAACCATGCTCGTCCGTTCATTTACAGGCGGAGACTTCCTAGAGAACGCATACATCGTCACATGCGAGGCTACTGGGCAAGCCGTCGTCGTAGACCCGGGGGCAGCCGCGCCCGAGATCGTCGATGCTCTCGCGGATGACGCGGCCTCCGTGGCGGCGATCCTCCTGACGCACGCGCACTTGGATCACGTCGAAGGCCTTGAGGCGATCCGGGCGATCACCGACGCGCCCACGCACCTACATGCCGCCGACCGTCCCATGTTCGACAACATGCCGGCGCAGGCGGCCATGTTCGGGCTGTCCAGCCCCTCCCTCGACCCACCAGAACGCGAGCTCGAGGACGGCCAGACCCTTCACTTCGGATCGTGCATTTTCCAGGTGATCCATACGCCTGGACACTCACCGGGCCACGTGATTTTGCATGCCGAAGCACAGGGGCTGGCTCTGGTGGGCGATCTGGTCTTCGCGGGCTCGGTTGGACGGACCGATCTTCCTGGAGGAGATTACCAGGCGCTCTTTCACAGTATTCGGCAGCACGTGCTCACGATGCCGGACGACACGCAGCTCTACACGGGGCATGGGCCCCCGACGACAGTCGGTCGGGAGCGGACGACCAACCCGTTCTTGATCCCGCACTTCGGGGGTAAGTTGGCGTGAGGCCGCCCGTCCCCGTTGCGGTGTTCGCGTCCGGCGGTGGAACGAACCTCCAAGCCCTATTGGACCACGAGCCCGTGAGCGGAGAGTACCGCGTCGCGATGGTCCTATCGGACCGGGAAGGGGCGACGGCGCTCGAGCGAGGGCTGTCGGTCGGCCGGGACGCCTATGTGATCGAGACTGATACACGTTCGCTCACAGACGTCGGTCGCCAGATGCTGGAGCGCTTGGCGGATCATGACGTTCAGGCCATTCTGCTGGCCGGCTACCTGAAGATGATCCCACCGGCTGTTGTGGCTGCCTACGAGCGCCGCATCCTCAACATCCACCCGGCGCTGCTCCCTGCGTTCGGAGGAAAAGGCATGTATGGTCCGCGTGTGCACGAGGCCGTCCTGGCCTCCGGCGTCGAGGTGACGGGAGTCACCGTGCACTACGTCGATGAGGACTACGACACCGGCACGATCGTGGCGCAAGGGTCGGTGCCCGTCCGCCCAGGGGACGACGTGGGGTCTCTAGCGGCGCGGGTCCTGAAGGTCGAGCACCAGCTATACCCGGCCGTGGCGGACCACGTGTGCCGGGCGGTGGCGGAGGGGGTAGAGCCCGGCCCCTTCGATGTCACGCACTTCGACTTCGCGCCGGTAACCCCCCATCCTCAGACCGACCGCTCAAAATCAAGCGAGGAGACGGAACGAACATGAAGCGACGAGCGCTTCTCAGCGTGTCAGACAAGACCGGAGTAGAAGGGTTTGCCAAAGCACTCGTCGATGCCGGGTGGGAAATTCTGTCCACCGGAGGCACGGCCCGAGCGATTCGAGAGGCCGGTGTCCCGGTGACGGACGTCGCCGACGTCACGGGACATCCCGAGATGATGGACGGGCGGGTGAAGACCTTGCATCCGGCCATTCATGCGGGCCTCCTGGCTCGGCGGGCCCGAGCCGACGATATGGCGTCGTTGGCGGAGCACGGCTACGGGCCGATCGATCTCGTGGCGGTGAACCTCTACCCGTTCCGCGAGACCGTCGCTCGGGGAGATGTCGCCGTCAGTGAGGCGATGGAGAAGGTGGATATCGGTGGTCCGACCATGATCAGGGCGGCGGCCAAGAGCCACGGAGACGTGTGGGTGGTCGTAGATCCCGAGGACTACGAGCGGGTTCGGGAGGGACTGGCCAGCGCTGACGTCGCCGATGACGGGGGAGCGTCGACCCTTCGCCGTGAGTTAGCCGTGAAGGTCTTCCGCCATATCAGTGAGTACGACGCTGCCGTGGCGGATTACCTGGCCGAACAAGTGGCGTCGGGGAACTCGGAGGACGCCGACGGGGAGGGCCCGGCTCGGACGCTTTCGTTCGACCTGGAGCTGGTCCAGGGACTGCGCTACGGTGAGAACCCCGGCCAAAACGCCGCGTTCTACCGGTGGCCGGGAAGGGAAGACGGTCTTTCAGGACTCGAGCAACTTCACGGTAAGGAGTTGTCCTATAACAACCTGCTGGACCTGGACGGCGCTCTATTGTCCCTGGCCCCCTTCGCTTACTCACCCAAGCCGGCCGTGTGCGTCGTGAAGCACACGACACCGTGCGGGCTGGCCGTGGGCGACACCGTCTCCGAGGCGTACGGGCGGGCCCTCGCAACTGATGGCGTGAGTGCGTTCGGCTCGGTGATCTCCGTAAACCGAAAGATAGACGCGGCGGCAGCAGAGGCGATGTCGAGCTTGTTCATCGAGGGTATCGTCGCTCCCGGCTTCGAAGAGGGCGCGCTCGAGATCCTCACTCGGAAGAAGAACGTGCGGCTGTTGGTCTCCGGCGGAATCGACGAGACCGTTGCCAGCGAGCCGGATGCGCCGTGGTGGAGCGAGGCCTCCGACGAAGTCAGAAGCGCCGCCCGCTTCCTGGCCGAGCACGGCCGCCGACCCGAGGCCCGGGTCCTGCGTAGCGTGTACGGCGGCTTGCTCGTACAGAGCCCACCGACGCCCCCGTTCTATGGCTCGTCCGTTCCTGACTGGACGGTTTCCACGAGTCGCGCGCCGAGCGAGGAGGAGTGGGGCGATCTACGCTTCGCCTGGGCCGCCGTCTTCGGCGTGAAGTCGAACGCGATCCTCTTCGCGAGGAACGGAGCGACGCTGGGCATCGGCGCCGGACAGATGAGCCGAGTAGACGCTTCCCGCATCGCCGTCCAAAAGGCGTCAGACGCCGGATTCGACCTGAACGGTGCCGTGCTGGCGTCTGACGCCTTCTTCCCCTTCCGGGACGGTGTCGACGCCGCCGCCGAAGCAGGAGTGCGAGCCATCGTCCAGCCCGGCGGATCGATGCGAGACGAGGGGGTCGTCGCCGCAGCCGATGAGCATGACGTGGCCATGGTCTTCACAGGACAACGACTCTTTCGCCACTAGCCCAGGGCAGAAATCGTGGCGCCTCTTTACAGCGCCCAGGGGCGGGCCTGAGGTTTCCTAGTCCAATCAGCACCTGGAGGGGTGGCAGAGCGGTTCAATGCACCAGTCTTGAAAACTGGCGGGCGCAAGCCCACGCGGGTTCGAATCCCGCCCCCTCCGTTGATGTTTGAGCGGTTTTCCACATTTGGAAGCCCGCAAGTTGGACAGATTTGGACTCTAGGGGGACCCGACCGTGGACGGTTCACTGATCGAGATAGGAAAGCTTGCGGAGCCGGCGACGCGCCTGGTCGAGAGAATCTCGGACGCGGTTGGCTGGGTGATGGAGCCGACCCGAATCCGCCGGATCGCACGAGGCGGGGGGTCAGTGGTATCCATCTCCCTTTTCCACTCTTTGTCCTGCGCCCCTCACGGCCCGAAGCAATCCACAGAAATCCTTGCTCGAGGTCGATGTGATGTGCTTCTTGATGCCCTTATGGACAGCAGGTAGCGCAAAGCCGAGTCGATTGTTCTCGGCCGTGATCATGTCGATGATCTGGCGCCTACGGCCAAGGATCGCGTCGAGGGCACGGGCAGCGTCATCGGGTAGGGGACGGACCTAGGGGCGCACGCGCTCGGCGAAGAGCGCGAGGATGTGTGCGTCGATCGCATCGGTCTTGGCAAGTTGGCCCGTGGACTTGGCGAAATCGCGCACCTGACGGGGGTTGGCGATGACGACCGGGATCCCAGCGGCTGCGAGTGACGTGGCCCCACCTGCGGTACCACTTGCTATGTTAGACCTGCAACCGTTTGTGGTCCCTGGAGCTGAGGCATCCTGAGGAACCAGGGTGATGGTTTCAAT
>CAUZAE010000169.1:0-4752 GCA_963577685.1 Gemmatimonadales bacterium UBA6960
CGAGAACTGTGCTCTCTAACGACCTACTCGTTCGGGGGTACGGGGAGCTCATCGGGGGGAGCCAACGGGAAGACGACTTCGACCGGCTACTTGCCCGGATCCGCGAAGAGAAGCTCCCTGAAGAGACCTACTCCTGGTATCTGGACCTGCGCCGCTATGGCACGTTCACGCATTCCGGGTTCGGACTGGGATTGGAACGTACTGTGGCCTGGATCACCGGGCGGCACCATATCCGAGAGCTGATCCCGTTCCCTCGCATGATGAACCGCCTGACTCCGTGAACAAGCTGGTTTTCGACATGAAGGACCGGCGACCGGTGTGGGCATTGCCGGACTGGGCCGTCGAGCAGATTCAGGAGGCGCTGCCCGCCGACTGGACGATGACCGTCGTCAATGCCGCGGCCGATGGCTCCGGTGACGGCTCGGCTCGGGCGAACGACGAGGTGCTGGCCTCGGTGGGAGATGCCCGGATCTACATGGGCTTCGGAATTCCGCCGGAAGTGCTCACGACTGGCGAGTGCCTCGAGTGGGTTCACTCGGGTTCCGCGGGGGTAGGCAGTTCTCTTACGCCCGAGATGCTCGCGAGTCCGGTCTGGTTCACGAACTCCGCGGGTATTCACGGTCCACCGATGGCCGAAACGGTAGTCGGCATGATTCTGTACTTTGCGCGCGGACTCGACCTTGCGGCGGTGGGGAAGGCGGGCAACCGATGGGACGCGAACCCGTTCTACCAGGTCGACTCTCCTATCCGCGAGCTCGGGGACAGCGTCGTGGGCATCATCGGTCTCGGTGGGGTCGGAGGCGAGGTGGCCAAGAGAGCGTTGGCGATGGGGGCCCGTGTGATCGGCCTCCGTAGGGACGGTTCGGAGTCTGCTGCGCAGCCCGATTGGACCGCAGGAGTGACCGCTGAGAGCCTTCGGGTAGTCACGGGTGAAGACGGCCTGTATGGGCTTCTCGGTGACAGCCACTACGTAGTGATTTCGGCCCCTTCCACGCCGGCCACCCGAGGAATCGTCTCACGGCGTGCCTTGGCGGCCATGAGACCGGACGCGGTGCTCGTGAACATCTCCAGGGGCGACCTGGTGGATGAAGATGCGCTCGTCGATGCACTTCGAGAGGGGCGTCTGCGAGGCGCCGGACTGGATGTGTTCGGTGTGGAGCCGGTACCGCGTGATCATTCCTACTGGGGCCTGCCCAACGTGATCGTGACGCCGCATGTGTCCGCCGTCACTCGCTCGTATTGGCGGAGGGAAGTGGAGTTGATCGTGGAGAACCTTCGCCGCTTCTTGGGTGACGAGCCGTTGACGAATGTAGTGGACAAGATCGAGGCCTACTGACGTCGAGGCACACTGACGTACACTGGCCGAGAGCTCTTACCCTCGCTCCTCTTCCTTGACGTTCTCCCAAATGGCGTTGAGTTCCTCCAGGGCCGCCTCCCCGAGGAGAAGTCCCCGTTCGACGGAGATTTCTTCGACTCGCTGGAAGCGCCGCGTGAATTTCTGGTTTGCCCGCTCCAGCAAAGTTGCGGAGTGGTTTCCCGTGAGGCGCACGAGGTTCACTACCGAGAACAGGAGGTCACCCAGTTCCTCTTCGAGATCGATCGCCTCGCCTGTACCCAGAGCCTCCCCCACTTCGGCGAGCTCTTCGCCGACCTTGTGCCACGCACCGGCGGCGTCTGGCCAGTCGAATCCGACTCCGCTCGCTCGCTCCTGAATGCGGTGGGCCCGGTGCAATGGATCGAGGCCGGTCGGAAGCCCTGCAAGCGCTGAGACTTCACGAGGGCGCTCCCTGGCTTTGAGGGCCTCCCAGTCCTCCTCGTCCCCGAGGCCGAAGAGATGGGGGTGCCTACGGCGCATCTTGTCTTCGAGCCGCTCCGTTACCGAGGAGGATGTGAACCGGCGTCGCTCCTCCCCGATCACGATTTGGAACGCGAGGTTGAGGAGAAGGTCACCGAGTTCCCCTTCCAACTCGTCGTCGTCTGTGGCCCGAATGGCATCCGCGACTTCGTGTGCTTCCTCGAGAAGGTGAGGGATCAGGCTCTCGGGCGTCTGCTCTCGGTCCCAGGAGCAGTGAGCCCGGAGGAAGCGAACAAGCTCCAGGGCCCGGTCCAGGGTACCGGCCCCGAGGTCGGGCACGAGAGGATCATCGGTGTGTGAGGCCATCTGGCAACTCCTCGCTATCCGGTAACTGGATCTTGATCAGACGATATCTTTTCGCTTTTTTCAACGGCTATGTCAACCGACCCCCGCACCCGATCCTGGGTGGAAATCCAGCCTCAGGCACTTCGTCGCAACCTTCGTCGGATCCGTGAAGCCATCGGTGGCTCGTCCGCCATCATCCCCATGGTGAAGGCGGACGGGTACGGTCTCGGGATGGAGCAAGTGGTCGAGACGGTCGAGCTGGACGACCCATTGGGATACGGAGTGGCCACACTGGAGGAGGGACTTCGCCTCCGGGAGGCCGGCGTCGATAAGCCCGTGATCGTATTCAGTCCCATTCCTCCGGGTGCGTATGAGTCGGCCGTCGCCCACGGCCTTACCGTGACGATTTCCGACGTCGACTCGCTCGAGCGACTCTCGAATGCCACTACCGCCGCGGGCGTGAAGGCACGTTTCCAGGTCGAGGTCGATACGGGGATGGGCCGGTCCGGCTTCGACTGGTCCACAGTGTCCGAGTGGGGCCCAGCGGTAGCTGAACGGGTGTGCGCGACACTCTGTTGGGAGGGGTGCTATACCCACTTCCACTCCGCGGACGTGGAAGAAGATGCGGCGACGATGGCGCAGTGGCGCCGGTTCAAGGAGGCGCTAGGTGCGTTGGAGGGAGGACCCGGGTCATTGACTCATGCGTGCAACGCTGCGGCTGCACTGCGCTATCCCGCTCTCGCGGCCGATGCGGTGCGGCCCGGCATTTTTCTCTATGGCGGGGCCGTAGGTCTAGGTGTCGCCAGGCCGGAAGAGGTCGTCCGAGTGCGGGCTCGTGTGACGTTCATCCGGGACGTGGCGGAGGGTGCGACGGTGGGCTATCGGTCCACCTATCGATCCCGTGGTGCGGAGCGTTGGGCCACACTCGGCATAGGATATGGGGATGGGCTTCCAAGAAGTCTGGGAAATCGAGGAAGCGCACTCCTTTCCGGCCGCCGTGTTCCGATCATAGGACGGATCTCGATGGACATGACGGTGGTAGACATCACCGGAGCGGAAGGGGTGAGTGTGGGGGATACGGCAACGTTGATAGGGACGGATAAAGAGGAGAGCATCACTTTGGACGAGGTTGCAGATTTGGCGGGGACGATCAGTTACGAGATTCTCACGGGCCTTACATCAAGGCTATCGAGGGTTTGGTTGGCCAGTGAAGATGCCTGAGCGCGTCGCTGAGGGGAGTTCGAGAAAGTCGAAGCTACTTCAGAGCGCGCGTTGGATGCTCTCTGTGATGGTATTTTGGGGTTGTGCAGAAGAAAACACGACAGCGCCTTCAATCGACCTGATTCAAGTCGCTCCGCAGACCGTGGAGATCATTCTGCCCTTCGCCGACTTCGTGCAAGGCGTCGAGATCGTGGGCGGTTTCGGGTCCACGTCCGACGTCGCGACGGGGATCGTGGCCCGAGACATGAACGGGCTGAACGCAAAAACGCTCGTTCGCTTCCGTGCATACCCCGATTCGGTTGCCGTTGTGGATGAGGGTGGCGTTATCACCATGTACTCCAATCTGATCTTCCGGGGTGGACGCGTGATGTTGTTTTTCGACACACTTCAGGGGACGGTCGATCAGCCGGTCGACGTTGAGCTGTTCGCGATTCGACAACCGTGGCACCCTCCGACGGCGACATGGGAAATAGCGGTCGACACCGCGGGGGACCAAACGGCCTGGGTCTCGCCCGGCGGGGGTGCGGCGGTATCGGTTGGAACCGGAACCTTCGATCGCGGTTTGGCCGAGGGAGACTCGGTGGCCTTCGTCGATTTGGTGACTGTCCCGTTAGACTCGGCCACGGTGGCGTCATGGGCCGACACCACCGATGCTTCGCGAGGGGTACTCGTGGCAGCTTCGACTCCCGGTACCCGGTTGACGCTGGTCAGGGCGTCCCTTCGACTCGACATATCGCCGAGCGCGAACCCCGACACCACCGTTGAAGCGAACTTCGGTCTGGCGGACCTGAGCTATATATACGATCCTGCTCCCCAGCTTCCCGCGGACTGGTTGCGCGTAGGGGGTACGCCCTCCTGGCGGTCGGTCATCACTTTCAGGGTGCCGCGCATGATCGGGGGGTCACCTGCGATTTGCGGTGCCGTCGGGTGTCAGTTCGACGTGACGACGGCGGACTTGAATTTGGCGGAATTTGTCCTCACCAGTCGTCTGACCGAGGCGCCGTTCGAGCCTTCGGACACGACCCAGATGGACATCCGACCCGTGCTCGAGCCGGAGAGGATGCCGAAGTCACCTCTCGGCGACCCGTTGGGGTCCCAAGCGACGACGCTTCCCCCTGCGATCTTTGCGGAGCGTGCGGGATCACAAGTCGCCCTGACAGTTACCGGGCTGATTCGTGGCATCCTCGAATCGGAGGGCGATGGAGATTTGCCCCTCTCCACGATCGCCCTCTTGAATTCCACCGAGCCGGGGCGGTTCGGATTCGCCTCGTTCGAGGGGTTGGGGGCTGCGGGTGCTCCGACGCTCCGCCTCGTGCTGACGCTCGCGGGACAGGTAGGGCTCCCATGAGGCGTTTCTTCCCCATGCTGTTGTGGTCCTTGGTGTTCCCGGG
>CAUZAE010000170.1:0-4717 GCA_963577685.1 Gemmatimonadales bacterium UBA6960
TCCTTGATGCTGCAGGCCCCTCCGGATTCGAAGTTGACGCGGCTCGACTCTGGCGAGCGGAGGCGGAGACCTTCGCGGACTCCGTTACTACGGACGTCAGCGGAAACACAATCGCGACCGTCAACCCCAACGGGCGACCACGCATTATGCTTGCCGGTCATATCGACGAGATCGGCCTCCAGGTCACGCACATCGACGAGGACGGATTCCTCTACATCGCCGGGATCGGCGGATGGGATCCCCAGGTACTCGTAGGTCAACGCGTGAAAATATTAGGCTCGCCGGGCGGTGTTGTCGGAGTGGTCGGCAAGAAGGCCATTCACCTACTGAAGGTTGCCGAGCGCAAGAGCGCGTCGCAAATCGATCAACTGTGGGTCGACGTCGGGGTGGGGTCCCGGGCGGAAGCGACGGAGCTCGGCCTGAGGGTCGGAGACGCCATGGTCATCGACGCTGCGATGGTGAGTTTGGCCGGTGATCGAATCGCGAGCCGAGCCATCGACAATCGTATCGGAGCGTACGTCGTGCTCGAAGCCCTTCGGCTCCTTTCGGACCTGTCACCGACCGCCTCCGCCGTCGCCGTCGCGACCGTCCAGGAGGAAATCGGTGGCGGATCGGGTGGGGGAGCACGCAGCAGTGCTTTCGGCTTGGAACCGGACGCCGCTCTTGTGGTCGACGTCACTTTCAGCACCGATGTACCGGATATTGAGAAGAAGCAGTTGGGCGAGCACAATCTGGGAGGAGGCCCAGTCTTGAGCAGAGGATCTGCGGCCCATCCGGTGATTTTCGACCTTTTGGTGGAAGTGGCCGAGGCGGAGGATATTGCTCATACGATTCAGGCCTCGCCACGGTCTACGCGCACGGACGCCGACTCCATCTATCTGACCCGTTCCGGTGTCCCCACCGGGTTGGTGTCGGTGCCGAATCGGTATATGCATTCGCCGAACGAGATCGTGAGCCTGACGGACCTGGAATCCGCGGCCCGTCTGTTGGCTGCTTTCGTGATGAGTCTCGACGAAGACACGGACTTTACTCCGCGATGATGGCTTGCTCATAGGCGGGGTCCCATGTACCGTCCTTGGCCAACGAACTCGAAGGCTTCCATGGTTGGCCCCATTTCGTGCACGCACGCACGCGTTCCTCGCGCACGGGCGCGAGTTACCTGAACCGGAATAGGTCCGAATGCTCGAACCGAACGTTGTTTTGAATGAGTTGGAGGATCTGAGGGAGAACGGATTCCTCTCGGATACCCTCTTGCGGAGAATCGTAAAGAACATTGAGGCGGCCGACGATCGCTTCGACTGGGTCGGCGTTTACCTCGTGAACTCCGAGGAGAACGTGGTGTGGCTGCACAACTACGTGGGAAGAGCCACGGAGCACTCCAAGATTCCGATCGGTGAGGGCGTATGCGGCACCGCTGTCTCACAAGGGGAGAACACAAATGTCCCCGATGTGAGTGTGGTAGAGCACTACATCGAGAGTGATCGTAGAACCAAGTCCGAGATGGTTGTCCTGATCCGCGGCGACGATGAGATCTTCGGGCTGATCAATATCGAGAGTAGAACGGAAGAGGCGTTTACGGACGAGGACACTGCAGCCGTCCAATCCCTGGCGGACAAGGTCGCCGAGCAGTTAGCCCAGGAGCGTAGCTGACAGCCTACCGGGTTCATCGGTAAGAATCAGGCGGCCGACGGCGCTATCACCCGCCGAGGCCCGGGATGGAGAACATATTGCCAGAGCCGCTGACGAAGGAGTTGAGGGATCGCCTCCGAGGTGTCGTGGGAGACGCTTGGGTCATCGTCGACGCGGATCGTCTTCTGGCGTATGAATCCGACGGGCTGACCGCCTACCGAAGGACGCCACGAGCGGTCGTGCTCCCTCGGAACACCGACGAAGTCAGCCATGTGCTGGGCATCCTTTCGCAGGAAGAAGTGCCCGTAGTCCCGAGAGGTGCGGGAACGGGACTCTCCGGGGGCGCGCTGGCGGATGGTGACGCGGTCGTGGTCGGTACGGCACGGATGACCGACCTGCTCGAGCTCGACCCCGAGAACCGACTCGCCCGGGTTCAGCCGGGGATGATCAACGCCCATCTCACGACAGCCGCCGAGCCCTTCGGGCTTTACTATGCGCCTGATCCCTCCTCCCAGAGCGCTTGTAGTCTAGGTGGGAACGTAGCCGAGAATTCGGGCGGGCCCCACTGCCTCAAGTACGGTGTCACGTCGCGGTATGTGACGGGGCTCAAGGTCGTAACCTACGACGGGAAGGTCGTAGACTTGGGGGGCTTCGGCCGGGAGCCAGGCGGATACGACCTTGTCGGCGTGTTCGTCGGTTCTGAGGGATGTTTCGGAATCGCTACCGAGATTGAGGTGCGACTTCTCCCGAAGCCCGAAGCAGTGTCTACTCTACTGGCGATCTTCGACCGATTGGGAGATGCTGGCAGTGCCGTGACCGAGATCATGGCCGAGGGCCTGATGCCGGCGGCTCTGGAGATCATCGACGGACCCACGATCCGAGCGGTCGAGGCGAGTGTGTTCGCGGCGGGGTTCCCGACCGACGCGGCGGCGGCGCTGGTGGTCGAGTTCGACGGGATCGAAGCGGGCCTTGCGGCCGATGTCGAACGGGCGGTGGCCTGCTGCCGGGAGGCGGGGGCCCGGGAGGTCCGAACGGCCGACTCGACGGAGGAGCGGCTGGCGTTTTGGCAAGGCCGCAAGAAGGCTTTCGGGGCCATGGGCCAGATAGCGAGCGATCTCCTGGTTCAGGACGCGACGGTCCCACGGAGCCAGCTTACCGGCGTTCTCGAGCGGATATCCGAGATCGGCGCCCGCCATGACCTGACCATCGCCAACGTGTTTCACGCGGGGGACGGCAACCTCCATCCGAACCTTCTCTTCGACCGGAGCGATGCCGAAGAGCTCGCCCGGGTCGAGCGCGCGTCGAAGGAGATCATGGCGGTGTGTGTGGAGGCTGGTGGCACGATCACCGGCGAGCATGGCGTCGGCTTGGACAAGCGGCACTACATGAGCCTGGTGCATGGTCCGGAGGAGTTGGACGCCATGCGGCGCATCAAGGCCGTCTTCGACCCGCACGGTCGGATGAACCCGGGTAAGGTCCTTCCCGACCCGTCTGAGTCTGCGGGAGTCGCCGTTTGAATCCCTTGGCAGGGATTTTGTCCGAACGGCTGTCCAAAGCGCAAGTGGTCGATGGCTTCGAAACCGAGCCCTGGGCGGTGTGTGGGCGGTTGCCGCAGGCAGTCGTTTTCCCGGAGAGTGAAGCGCAAGTCGCTGAGATCCTCTCGCTGTCCAGTGAGGAGGGGTGGCACTGTGTCCCGGCGGGCCGAGGGAGTTGGCTGTACGGCGGGCAACCTCCGCAGGCGGTCGACGTACTCCTGAGCGCCGAGAGGATGAGTGATATCTCAGAGTACGAACCGGCCGACATGTTCATCTCCGCCCAGGCGGGAGCCGGATTGGATGCACTGGAGCGCTGTACGAACGAGGGGGGGCAGTGGCTTGCCGTCGATCCCCCCGGGGGTGAGCGGGGTACGCTTGGAGCCATGTTGGCAGTCGGAACCGCGGGGCCACTCCAGGCAGGCTTTGGGTCCCCCCGCGATCAAGTGCTCGGAGCCACGATCGTCTCCGGGGATGGGCAAGTGCTCAACCTGGGTGGCAAGGTGGTGAAGAACGTGGCGGGTTTTGATCTACTGAAGTTGGTCGCGGGGAGTTGGGGCACCTTGGGAATGATCACGAGTGTGACCATGCGGCTCTACCCCGTCCCGGCGACCGATCGAACCCTTTTGTTCAAGGAGTCCGAGGCGGCAGATGGAGCGAATCTGGCGTGCCGCCTTGCCCAGACGCCGTTCCCGCTTGCGGCAGTGGAGTTGTTGGTGCCCGGGGATGGGGAGTCGGGAGGAGGTGCACCCAGCCCACTGGTCGCTGTCCGGATCCTGGAGTCGACAGATGCCGCGGACGAGGCGGAGCGGGTCGTGTCGGAGTGTGCGGGCATGCCGCCTGTTCAGCGGCTGGGAGGAGAGCAGTCGGCGGCGATTTTTGACAACGTGAGGGCCATGGAAGACGGGGCTGAACTCGTGTTGCGCTTGAGCCTTCTTCCGACTCGGCTACCCGAGTTGATAGAAACCACCTCTCAGCTGAGGGGTCTATATGATCCGAGGGAGGGCTGGGGTATGCGTCTGGCAGGCCACGCACAGACGGGTGTGTTAAGAGTGATGATCGCTGTTGTGAGCCGTTCTGACGACTGGGTTGATCGAGCCAAGACGACGCTGGGGGTCCTGCGCCGGTCCCTTGAGGCGGAGGGTGGAAGCCTTGTGGTCTCTCAAGGTCCGCCGGAGATCGTGGGTGCGGTTTCAGCGTGGGGTGCACTCGGTCCGGCTGCTCTGTTCACCTCGGGCATCCAGGCGGCGTTGGACCCCGCTGGGATCCTCAACAGAGGTACATCGCCACAGTGAAGCCGCAACAAGACACTGCGCTGGCCGCCGCGCTTTGGGCGCAGGAAGACAAGCTCAAGCCGTGTGTGCACTGTGGGTTTTGCCTTCCGGCGTGTCCCACGTACTCCCGGCTCGGGGACGAGAACGATTCGCCCCGGGGCAGGCTTCACCTCATGCGCGCTGTCGTCGAGGGCCGGCTAAGCCCTGAATCCGAAGCGTTTCAGACCCATATCGACCGTTGCTTGGGGTGCCGGGCATGTGAGCCAGTGTGTCCTTCGAGCG
>CAUZAE010000171.1:0-4473 GCA_963577685.1 Gemmatimonadales bacterium UBA6960
TGACCTAGGTGGTCGCCCGCTCCGGCAGTGGCATCATCTCGAGCGGCCAGTCCGTGGCCCTGAAGATGAAGAGCACGCCCGGGCCGGACATGATCCTCAAGGCCTACGTGGACCTCAAGATGGCGGTGCGTCCACTGATCAATCTGCGGCCAGGCGCGACGCCACAGACGGTCATGGGCTGGTACGCGACGGCGGACGACTACTTCCGGCGAGCTGAGCTCTACCTGGCCCGGCAGGAGGCCCACACAGAGGGGCGAGCCAGCGAGCCTCCCGAGACCGACGAGCGGCTCGAGGCGCTGCTGCCCGTCCTCCGCGGCGACGTCATGGTCCACGCTCACTCGCACTATCCGAGCGAGATCATGATGGTCATGCGGCTCGCGAGAACATACGGGTTCATCGACCGCCTCGCGCTCGCGCATGGGGAAGAGGTATTCCCTCTGATCCCCCTCCTCGCCGGCACCCGCATCATCCCCGTCATCGGCCCGATGATGATCGTCCAGTACTACAACGATCCGGAACCGATGAACCTGCTCGAGGAGCTCCTGGAGGCCGGGATCACCGCCAGCATCCAGACCGACATGTCCACCCAACAGTTCAAGGACTTCAGGGAGTACGGCGCGTTCCTGGCGCGACATGGCCTGACGGATCAGCAAGCGCTCGAGGTCATGACGATCAACGGAGCCAAGGCGATGATGCTCGAGGACCGCATCGGCAGCATCGAAGTGGGCAAGGACGCCGACCTCGTGCTGCTGGACGGGCACTTCCTGGATCTGACCGCGGACCGCGTCGAGCGGGTGTTCATCGATGGCCGGCTGGAATACGAACGGGGTGCGACTCTTCAGAGGGACAGTCCGCGCGCCGTCGGGCCGTTCGGTCCTCTCCGTAACACGATCGGGCCGGACGACACGTCATTCGCCATCACGGGCGCCCACGTCTTCACCATCAGCGACGGCGCCATCCTCGACGCCACGATCGTGGTGGAAGACGGCAAGTTCACGCGGGTGGAGGCGGGAGGGACGGCCCCCGCGGGCATGCCCGTGATGGAGGCGGGTGGCCGGGTCGTCATGCCCGGCACCATCATCGCTCGCGCCTTCGCGAACGACTGGATCGGCGACCTCAAGTGGCAAGTCCAGAACGACGAACTGACCGAGCCCATCGTGCCGGAGATGAACGCGCTCTACGCTGTGGATCCGTGGTTCCCCTCGTACAGGGTGAACACGACCATCGGCGTGACGGCCATCAACGTGACACCGGGGACCCTGAATCTGATCGGCGGGAACGGCGTTGTGGTCAAGACGCCGGGTCTGGATTTCGAGGAGATGGTGAGGCGGGAGCCGAGCAGCATGGCCCTGTCGCTCACGTCCGGGACGACCCGCTACTGGGCAGGCGCCTCGCGCATCCCCGTCACGTTGGAGAGCGCCTCGGCGATGATCCGAGAAGCCTTGGACTCCGCCAAGCAGTACTCGGAGGAGTACTCGGTGGGAGGCTCTGCACGGGAGTACGACCAGCGCCACGAGGCACTCCTCCCTCTACTACGCCGGGAGATACCCGCGCTCATCCAAGCAGGCCGGGTGTCCGAAATCCGCGAAGCGATGAATATCGCCCGGGACTATGGCCTCCGTCTCGTCGTCACCGGAGGCGTGGAGGCCTACAAACTGGCAGACCAGCTCGCCGCGGCCGACGTAGGCGTCATACTCGGCAACTCCGGCAGCTTCGCCTCGGACATCCGCGGAGGAGGGGACGGTTGGAGCGTCGAGGGCCCGGCGATCCTGAGCCGGGCGGGGGTCAGGGTAGCCTTCTACGGTCCCGGTGCATCGCGCCGAGCTTCACCGATCGGCCGTCTGGGTGGCGAGCCCATCCTGAACTCCGCCTGGGCGTTCAGAAACGGCGTATCAGAGGTCGAAGCGCTGCGCATGGCGACAATTTATGCGGCCGAGATGCTCGATATCGACGACCGGGTCGGCAGCATCGAGGTAGGGAAAGACGCCGACTTTGTCGTTCTGGAGGGACACCCGTTCGATTACCGGGTGGTGCCGTCACACGTTTTCGTGGACGGGAAGCTGGAAGTGGAGCGGCGGTAGCGGCCGATCTGTCTGATCGACCGGGTCGAGCACTCGGGTGACCAGGATGGCAGTCCGGGGAGTGCCGAATGACGTTGGGACCCGTACGTTGAGGCAAATGCCTGCTCGCCAGCGTGTGGCGGCCCCTAAATTTTCCCCTATTTCGAGTTGACCATGATCAAACGGCCTTTGTCTTCGTCGTTCGCCTTGCTCTTCGTACTCGCCTCCTGCGGCCCCGACGCGTCGCTCCCGGATTTGGTCATCCACAACGTCACGGTCATCGACGCGGTGAACGGCGTTCGGGAGGCCCAGACCGTGGTAATCGACAGGGGGAGGATCACGGCGGTGATGGCCGCAGGCGAGGCGGTGGACGCGGTCGAGACAGTGGACGCCACCGGTCAATATCTCATCCCGGGACTCTGGGATTTCCATGTCCACCTCACGTACGACGAGCGCTTCACCGAGGCCATGCCCGGCCTTTTCCTCAACCACGGAATCACCAGTATCCGTGATACTGGGGGGCCACTCGAGTTACTGCTGCCCGTGGTTGAAGAGCTCCGTGCCGACGGGGCCACCGCGCCCAGAGTCTTCTTCGCCGGCCCGCTGTTGGACGGAGAGCACGTCGTGTACGACGGGGAGAACCGACCGCTCCTCGGGATTACGAACCCGGATGTGGAGACGGCCCGGGAGAATGTGGCCCGCCTTGCCGACGCAGGCGTCGACTTCCTGAAGGTCTATGAGATGGTCTCGCCCGAGGTCTTTGCTGCCGTCATCGAAGAAGCACAGGCCCGTGGATTGCCCATGGACGGACACGTGCCGCTCTCTATGCAAGCGCGTAATGTGGGGCCTGTTATGCAATCGCTCGAGCACCTGCGCAATATCGAGATGGACTGTACAGCCGACCCATCGAGCCTGGTGGCTGAGCGGCGGCGTATCCTGACCAACCCTGACGGAATTATCGGGGCGAGTCTCCGGTCCCAGCTACACAACCTACAGCGTATGCCCGCGGTTGCGGCCTACGACGAAGCAGGGTGCGCCGAGGTGGTGTCGTCTATGATGTCCACCATCCAGGTGCCTACGCTGAGGCTGAATGCTCAGGCCCTGCGGCCTCCCTTCGAACGCTCCGACTGGGACGCGCTTTTGGAGAAACTGCCCGCCGACGTGGAGTCTGATTGGAGGACGACCACGGAAGCGAGGCGTGCGGCAGCGGCGCAGACACCGGACACGACCTTCCCCGAGTGGAGCCTCTTCCTGATCAATCTCATGCACGAGGCCGGAGTGCCCGTGGGAGCGGGCACTGACACTCCCATTGCTTTTGCCGCTCCGGGCTACAGCCTCCACAGCGAGTTGGAGATGCTGGTGCTAGCTGGCCTCTCGCCGCTGGAGGCTCTCGAGGCCGCCACCGTCCGTCCGGCCCAATTTTTCGGGCGTTCAGGAGAAATGGGCACGGTTGAGGAGGGACGCCTGGCCGACCTCGTCCTTCTGTCCCGGAACCCTCTGGACGACATCACCAACACTCGGAGCGTTCTGGCGGTGGTGTCCAGGGGAGAGTTCCTTAGCCGCGAAGAGCTGGACGCCCTGGTGCGCTAGGAAGGGTCACATCCTCACAGAGCATTTGACTGGTCGTAGGCAGGCGGATAGCCATTAAGGTTCCGCCTCGTTCTCCGCCGGGTCCGTGCCCGAAGGATGGGACGCGTCGGCGGCTTGAATTCTTTATTCTTTTGGAGGACGTCGTGAGAACAATCCTTTCCATGCTGAGCCTGACCCTGTTGCTCGCCAGCGGGGTCGGAGCCCAACAGGCGACCCGGACCGAACCCGTGACGGGCATCCGGGATAACGGCACCGGCTTCCACGCGCTGGTGGGCGCGCGGGTGGTGACGGCCCCGGGGCAAATCCTGGACAACGCGACCGTCGTGATCCGCGACGGGCTCATCCAGCAGGTGGGCCGGAACGTGCAGGCTCCCGCGGGCGCCCGAGTCTGGGACCTGGCGGGCCTCACCATCTATCCGGGCTTCATCGATGCCCACGCCGACCTGGGAATGGATGACGTGCCCGAGGGGGGCGATGTGGGCCCCACTCACTGGAATCCTCAGGTCCGGGCCTGGTTCAGCACGACGATGAACCTGCAGGACGATGCCGACCGCCGCGCCGCGCTGCGCTCGCAAGGCTTCGGAACGGCGCTGGTCGTGCCGAAACAGGGGATCTTCCGGGGGACCGCTTCGGTGGTGAACCTCGGCGAAGAGGGGGTCCGGGACCGTGTGCTCCGCCCCGACCTGGTGCAGGCTGTAGGCTTCCAACGCTCATTCGAGCTGGGCGGGGCGTACCCCAACTCTGCCATGGGGACCATCGCCCTAATGAAGCAGACGTTCATGGACTCGGAGTGGTATATCCGGGCGTGGGGTGCCTACGAGGC
>CAUZAE010000172.1:0-4462 GCA_963577685.1 Gemmatimonadales bacterium UBA6960
AAATCTCACCGTCGTCGTTCAGCGGGACGTTGTAGTCGACACGAACGACGACAAGCCGGCCAGCGAGCGAGTCGGTGGGAACGTCTTGGAGGGTTTTCTTTGCCATAAGGGTCGGAAAATACAGAAGCCCCCCGAGAGTAACAATCGCTCTCGAGAGAATTTCGCGGGATCCGCCATGATCGGACCCCGAAACAACTGTTCTAGGCGACCCGCTGCCTCGACGAACTCACGACGCTCTCGTCCTCTCCTAGCAGGAAGGTCGACACATGGAGAGAATCGCTTTCGCCTCCGAACATCTTCTCGGGGACCGCAGATGGTCCGTCACCGCGTTACGAGCGATGCGCAGCAGCCACGTGCGTGGAGCTGTGCGGGTCGTAACGGTTGGATCGATCGGAGGGCCTTCATGAAGACCTGCGACGTCACATCTTCGGCCGTTTCCCGGGTCGCAACCCTGAAGCGGACGTACCGATATACTGTCGGTCGGTGATCGGTATACCACTCGCCAAAATCCAGAGGAAGCTGCGATGGCTTCGCCGGTGCTTCGGGCGCCACCGACACGTCCGGCAACACCTCTGTGGTCTCTTGATCCTGTTGATGTGTTTTCATCGCCTACAGATACGGTCCCTTCCCCCCATCATTACACCCCGGTTACGATCGTTAAGCCACTGCCCCAAAAGAGTTTCTTCCCCAATAGCCGTCAGTGGATTCCCCCATCGGCACCGTCTCGGTGCCCGCAAACCGGGCAAGCGTACGAGAACCACTGAGCCGATCCGCGAGTCGTCGTCGCTCCGGTAGATTCCGGTGATCCGGGAACAGGCGTGGAGTCCGACGTGGAGCCCATCGTTATCCTCCCACAGAGGCCGGAAGTCGCTCGCCGACGTACCTGACGAGATCTACGACCCGCGTCGAATATCCCCATTCGTTGTCGTACCAGGACAGGACTTTCACCATTCGCCCGTCGATGACGCTGGTGCTGAGGCCGTCGACGATCGAGCTGTGCGGATTGCCCGTGAAGTCGATCGACACCAACGGCTCGTCGCTCACCGCCAACACGCCCGACAAGGGGCCCGCCGCGGCCACACGTAGCGCCTCGTTGATGGCCTCCGCAGTCGTATCGGTGCCCACTTCGGCCACGAGATCCACGACCGACACATCAGCCGTCGGTACACGTATCGCCATGCCATCCAGCTTGCCCTCGACCTCGGGAATGACCAAGGCGGTAGCCTTCGCGGCCCCCGTCGTCGTCGGGATCATCGACAGAGCAGCCGCACGTGCGCGCCGCTTGTCGGAGTGCGGTACGTCGAGGAGTGCCTGATCATTCGTGTAGGCATGGACCGTGGTCATGAGACCGCGCTCGAACCCGAAGGAGTCCCGGAGAACCTTGACCACGGGTGCCAGGCAGTTCGTCGTGCAGCTCGCATTGGATATGACGTCGTGGGCATCGGGGTCATACGATTCGTGGTTTACACCCAACACCACTGTGATATCCTCGTTCTTCCCCGGGGCGCTGATAATCACCTTCTTGGCGCCTGCATCGAGATGCTTCGCGGCCTGATCGCGAGTCCGGAAGAACCCGGTAGACTCCACTACCACGTCGATCCCCAGATCGCGCCAAGGCAGATTGGCCGGATCGCGCTCAGAAAAGACCTTGAGTTCGTCACCGTCCACCGTGAGCCCGTCAGCGCTGAGGTTTACCTCGCCGGGATAAATGCCGTGCACCGAGTCGTACTTCAGAAGGTGCGCCAGCATGTCGTTGTCGGTGAGGTCGTTCACGGCTACGAAGTCGATGTCCGAAGCCCCCGACTTCTTCGCAGACCGAAGTACGTTTCTTCCGATACGGCCGAATCCATTAATGGCTACGCGGATGGACATCCACTCGCCTCCCATTGATATCTGATAGTGTTAGTCATAGGGACAGGCCCGCGCGAAGGTAGTCAGAAACACCTGAGCGGTACCTGCCTGAACCAGTGCTCGAGCCGCTGCCACCGCCGTGGAGCCCGTCGTTAAAACGTCATCCACGAGCAGAACGCGAGCACCAAAGAGCCCCACCAGGGCGTCATTCCTTGCAACAAAGGCGTGCTTGACGTTAGCCCGGCGCTGAGCCGGGTGCAACCCGACCTGAGTCGGGCCTCCCGGACGTCTTTCGAGCGCCTCCAACAGAGGCCGCCCCACTCCTCCTGACACGGCCTCGGCGAGAAGTTGAGCCTGGTTGTACCCCCTCGAGCGGAGACGCTTTGCCGTGGTCGGCACCGGGACCACGAGGTAGGGGCCGGAAGCAAGGTCAGGCGGGATCGCGTACCAAACCATCCGACCGCCAAGGAGTGCGGCCGATCCTGCCCATCCTCCATACTTGAGGCCGTACACCAGCTCTTCTGCCGGCGGGCGTAGTTCGACAGCCGATCGCGCGCTCACCAACTCCGCGCCCCAGTCGCGGCACTCGAGACAATCGACGCTCGGCGGCACACCCAACGAGAGACTCGACGAGGAGCTCGACGCGAGGCCCGACGGATCGCCGGACCCACGGGGAAAGCCGCAGCGCTCGCAGCGAGGCCATGACGGCTCCTTCAAGCGGGAGCGGCATCCTATGCACACCAGCTCCGAGGAGCGCTCTAGGGGAAGGTGCTCGCCGCACCCGAGACAAGCCGCCGGCAGGAAAAAGGCGGACAGTTCGCTGGCTAAACCACCGAGAGCCGTTCTCAACTTATGTGCCTCAGAGATAGTGGGTACCGAATCAGGGCCTATCGCGGGCCGTTGCCAGAGCCCTCCTCATGGCGTCGACAGGGCCGGGAACATCCCACCATCTTTCGAACGCCACCGCACCCTGCTGGACTAGCATCTCTCCGCCGTCAACGGCCCGAATCCCCAGGTCCTCAGCCGACTCCACAAAGGCAGTCTTGGCTGGGCCGTAAACCAGATCCATGACAGCCCCCGCCCGCGCGACTCGGCCTAGGTCCACCGGCAAGCGATCCTCCGGGGCGAGGCCAAGCCTCGTCGCATTGACCACGAGGTCGAAAACACCGTCGTGTATCGCTTGAGCCGCCTCGGCAACCCGTACCCTCTCTCCACCGATGCGCCTTGCCACGGCTCGGGCCCGTTCGGTGGACCGGTTGAGGAGAAGCACGTCCTCCACTCCGTCGTCGAGGAGCGCCACCAGTGTCGCCCGGGCCGCACCCCCGGCACCCAGCAGCAAGACCCGGAATCCTTCGGGACGTCGACCCAAAAAGTGTCGGAGCGCCCGACGAAACCCTTCGACATCGGTGTTATCTCCGAAAACCCGACCATCGATTCCCCAAAAAGTATTACACGCCCCCGTCCGTCTCACGGCCTCTGAACTCTCGTCCAAGAACGAAGCCGCCTTCTCCTTGTGCGGAAGGGTGATGTTGCCCCCCGCTCCCGCGCGACCAAGGCCGTGCATGAAACCGACCAGATCCGAAGCCTCACACCGGAGAGAGACATAGACGCCGTCTACTCCGGCTTCGCGGAAAGCCGCATTCTGAATCACAGGGGATAACGAGTGCTCTACCGGATCGCCCAGGAGCGCCAGCACTCGTGTCTTGGAAGTGAGCGACGTCATGTGTCGTTCCCTGTCTTCGTGTTCAAGCCGTATCCGAGTTTCGCCACCGCGGTCTCGACCAATTCTTCCAACACTCGGAAGCTATCGCGATAGACTTCCAGGTCCCCGGCGAACGGGTCGGGTACTCCCCAACCTCTTCCATCCTCTCGCCCCTCGGCGAAAGCCGAAAGCATCGCCGTCTTTCCACCGCCACCCAGTGCTTCGACCGCCATCAAGTGGTGCGCACCCATCGTGAGGATCAGATCCGCCCACTGGACCGTATCTTCCGTCACCGAGGAGCTCCGGTGTCCTTCGAGATCAAGGCCATTCTCGGCGGCGGCCTGGATCGCTCCCTCGCTAGCGGCCGATCCCGGCATCGCGGAGACCCCCGCAGACCTAACGTTCGCGCCGTCCCACCCTGCACTAGCGAGCGATCGCTCGGCCAGCACGTGGGCCATGGGGCTTCGACACGTGTTCCCTGCGCACACGAACAAGAGGTTCAGATGACCCTTCTCACTCATGAGCCGCTGCCTGTATCTCTGGAAGAACGCAGCGCACCCGTGCAAGCGGAATGGTACCCTGCCGCACGACGACAGGGGTCGGTTCCGAGCAGTCGACGATGGTCGATGGCGGTGACTCGGGGAGAGTGCCGCCGTCCAGGACCCAGAGATCATCATCGGCCCCCAGAGACGCCGCCGACTCCATCGCCCGTTGTGCGTCCAAAGCAGGAGGCTGGCCCGGCTGATTCGCACTGGTCGAGACAAGCGGTCCGTCCAGTCCCTCCAGCAGAGCCGCCACCAAAGGATGAGGGCTTACTCGGACGGCGACCCCCCCCGAGTCCCCACGGAGACCAGCGGGGTATCTCTCATTCGGATCAGAAAGGATCAGTGTCACGGAACCGGGCCAAAA
>CAUZAE010000173.1:0-4441 GCA_963577685.1 Gemmatimonadales bacterium UBA6960
AGAAGCCTTCTGGGGATCTTCGAAGTAAGCAACGAGACCAATGGACGAAAAGCCGTTCGACAGCCAGAACGCCCCCTACGCCCAGGCCCTCTACGAGGAGTTCGCGCGTAACCCCGAGGGTGTACCGGAGGTGTGGCGTAAGTTCTTCGACCTGGGCCCGGAGGCCACGGCCGATGCCGGCCTGATCGTCCCCGAGGGCCTGGCAGAGAACGGTGGCGAAAGAATACAACCGGATGCAGGGGCCGGATCGCAGAAGGTCGCAGCTGAACTGAGCACCGCACGGCAAGAAACGCACAAGATGCGTCGTCTTCTCCGTGCCGTCGCGCATGCGACATCGTTCATTCAAGCCTACCGGGTCCACGGGCACCAACTCTCGACCATCGATCCCCTGGGCTCCGAGCCTCCCGGGCACCCACAGCTCGATCCGTCCTTCTTCGGCACGAGCGTAGAGGAGCTTCGAGAACTCCCTGCCTCGCTGTTGTTCGAGAACGGACACGACGAGTCCTTGGCCGACGTGCTCCAGCGACTGCAGCAGGCCTACTGCGGGACGATCGGATACGAATTCGAACACCTCGAGGACCCCAGCGTCGTCCGTTGGCTTTGGGACCAGGTCGAGTCCGGCACGCACGCACGCCCGCTGGAGCCCGGGGACCGGGTGCGCCTTCTACAACGGCTCACCGAGGTCGAGAGCCTGGAGCAGTTTCTCCACCGTTCCTACCTCGGTCAGAAGCGCTTCTCCATCGAAGGGACGGACATCATGGTCCCCATGTTGGATCTCGTGCTCAGGGAGTCGGCTAGCGTAGGCGGAGAGCGGATTGTGTTGGGGATGTCGCACCGTGGGCGGCTGAACGTCCTGGCCCACTTCGTGGGCCTCGGGTACGAGGGCATCATCCGCGAATTCGAGGGGATCGAGGCGAAAGGGGCGTTCACGGTCGAGGGAACCGGGGACGTCAAGTACCATCAAGGTGCCCGCGGAGAGCAGAGTCTATCCGACGGCTCAACGGTTCATATCACTCTCCCTCCCAATCCCAGCCACCTCGAGTTCGTGAATCCGGTTGTGGAGGGCATGACCAGGAGGCTCCAGTACACCGGATACGACCAGGACACGAAGCAGGATACGGCGGCGGTGGTCCCCATTCTCGTCCACGGAGACGCAGCCTTCGCCGGGGAGGGTGTGGTTGCCGAGACCCTCAATCTCGGCAGGCTGGACGGGTACACGACGGGCGGCACGGTCCACATCATCGTCGACAATCAGATTGGATTCACCACGCTGCCGGTCCACGGCCGGTCCACACGATACGCAAGCGACCTCGCCAAGGGATTCAGCTTCCCGATCATCCACGTCAACGCCGACGATCCGGAGGCGTGTTTGACGGCTGTCCGGCTCGCCATGGCCTACCGGGCCGAATATCACGACGATGTCATCATCGATCTCGTCGGATACCGCAGGTACGGTCATAACGAGGGTGACGAGCCAGCCTACACCCAGCCGCTGGCGACCGAGGCCATAACGAAGCACCCCACGGTTAGGTCGCTGTATGGGGACCTGCTCGTGGGCGAAGGTGTCCTGACGACCCACGATGTCGAGGCGATGCAGGAACGCGTGGCAGAATACCTAAGGGACGCGCGCCAGCAAGTGCAGAGCGAGGGGGAGTCCCGTACGGAGTCCGGCGACGGTGTCGTTCGGGAAACGGACTGGGTCGCCCCACCTGACGTGCCGTTGGAGGTACTCACCGAGATCAACGTGGCGACGCTCGCAACGCCCGCGGACTTCACCATCCACCCCAAGCTCGAGCGCGTGCTCGCCCGGCGCGAGGAGGACTTCGGACCCGACCTACCCGCAGACTGGGCCCATGCCGAGGCGCTGGCCTTCGGGTCGTTACTCCTCGAGGGGATCCCCATTCGCCTCACTGGCCAGGACACGCAACGCGGAACCTTCAGCCATCGACATCTGGTTTTGCACGACGCGAAGACAGGACTCGAGCACAGGCCACTCGCCGACTTCGGAAGCGCCCGCTTCGAGGTTCACAACTCGCCGCTCTCCGAGATGGCGGTCCTGGGGTTCGAGTACGGATTCAGTGTCGCGTCGCGCCGCGCCTTGGTGTTGTGGGAGGCCCAGTTCGGAGATTTCGTCAACGCCGCACAGGTCACCGTGGACCAGTTCGTCGCCTCCGGCTGGGAAAAGTGGGGACAGCTCGCGAGTTTGGTAATGCTCCTGCCACACGGGTACGAGGGCCAGGGGCCCGAACATTCCAGCGCCCGCTTAGAGCGGTTTCTCCAGCTCTGCGCCGAAGACAACATGCGGGTCGTATCCCCGAGTACACCGGCGCAGTACTACCACCTGCTCCGGCGGCAGGCCCATCTCCGGCCGCAGCGGCCGCTCGTGGTGATGTCTCCGAAGAGCCTTCTGCGGCATCCCATGGCCACGTCCCGCGTATCGGACCTGTGCGATGGCAGGTTCCAAGCCCTGCTCGATGATCCGACCTGTCTGGATCCCCGAGATCAGGACGTCGAGGGCCCCCCCCTCGACCGCCTGGCGGTGACCCGCCTGGTTCTCTGCTCCGGCAAGCTCTTCTACGACCTGGCAGGAAGCGATCTGCGTGAGGACGCTCGAAACGTAGCCATCGCCAGGCTGGAGGAACTCTACCCGTTCCCTTCGAGTGAGACACAGCAACTCGTCGCTCGGTACCCCAACCTCCAAGAGGTCGTGTGGGTCCAGGAGGAGCCGAGGAACATGGGCGCGCTCGCCTTCATCGGTCCTCGCTTGCGGACCGTCGTCCCCCGGGAGGTGAAGCTCCATCATGTGTCGCGACCGGAGCACGCGAGCCCCGCGGAGGGGAAACACATCGATCACGTGGTTGAACAAGCCCGGGTCATCCGGGAGGCATTCGGGGAACCGTCTCCACGGGACCTCTAGGGGTGCCCTAGCCAGTCCCTCGTCACCCCCAATCGATGAGCAGCTTCCCGAAGTTCTGATTGGACGCCATGACTAGATGCGCCACAGCTGCTTCCTCCGGCGGGAAGACCCGTTCGATCACGGGCTTCAGCTCACCGATCGAGAAGAATGAAAGAAGCTGGTCCTCGAAGACCCTCGTCAAAGCGGCCTTTTCTTGCACCGAGCGCCCACGCAGAACCGTGCCCCTTAGCGTCACACGACGAGCCATCATCGACCTCAGGTCGATCTGCCCGGCTGTCCCGCCGGGTACACCTACGACGATGTGCCGGCCCCGAGGGGCGACAACTTTCTGGTTACCCTCCAGGTAGGGCCCACCGACGAGGTCGAGAATCACGTCGACGCCTCGCCCACGGGTCACGGCGAGTACTTTCTCCGGCCAATCGTCATCCGCTAGAACCGCGTCATCCAATCCGAGCTCCAAGGCCGCATCAAGTTTCTCCGGCGTCCGAGAGGTTCCGATCGTAACAGCCCCGACTGCCCTCCCAATTTGAAGCGCCGCGGTTCCCACTCCGCTTCCCACAGCATGAATGAGCAGAACCTCTCCCTCGCTGAGTTCCATCTGGAAGACCGCAGCGTCGAAGGCGGTCAAGAACACCTCCGGAATCGCGCCTGCGTCATGTTCGCTCACGCCATCCGGCACTGGCAAGACGGTCGACCCGTGTGTCGTCACGTATTCCGCGTATCCGCCTCCGCCCAGGAGACCCATCACCAGATCCCCGACCTGCCACCGTTTCGTGTCGGGGCCCAGAGCCTCGACGACTCCCGAGAATTCCAGCCCGAGAATGTCCTTCGGCCACCCCTCCGGAGCGGAGTGCATACCGCGCAGTTGCAGCAGGTCGGCACGGTTGACGCCCGAGGTGGAGACACGTGCCAGGATTTCACCGGGGCCCGGGATCGGCTTGGGTACTTCCTTTAGCGAGACGGTTCCAACGTCCCCTTGGCCCTCGATGACCACCGCCCGCATGCTGCTCGATTCGCTCATGGAAGCTATGATAGGGCCGTGCACAGCTTCCGCCACCCGTCCGAACACTTCCACCCAGTCCTGATGCCTCTACTCATCGAGTCCTGATGCTTTTACCCATCGAACTCGACCGGCCCCTGATTTTCTTCGACTTGGAGACCACCGGATTGAGTACCCAGGAGGATCGTATCATCGAGATGGCGATCCTGAGGGTTTCTCCGCAGGGCGACGTCATGGAACGGGTCAGACGCTTCAATCCGGGCCGCCCCATCGATCCGGAGGCGAGGGCCGTGCACGGGATCTCGGACGAGGACGTCGCGGACGAAGCACCCTTCGCGGCTCGTGCCAAATCGCTCTTCGACTTGATGGACCCCTGCGACCTCGGGGGTTTTAACATCCGGCGCTTCGACATGCCGATGTTGATCGCCGAGTTCAAGAGGGCCGACCTTGACTTCGACCACCGCACGCGGCGGGTGATCGACATGCAGGGAATCTTTCATCGCGAGGAGCCGCGTGACCTCTCC
>CAUZAE010000174.1:0-4351 GCA_963577685.1 Gemmatimonadales bacterium UBA6960
AGCCTCCGATCGAGCTGGATAGAGTATCCGCCCAGCGGCCGCGGGCGGCCTGCGCGGGTTCCAGAACGCCAGAGTCGACCAAATCCTGAGCCACCGTCTGATCGCGCGACACTTGGGACAGTTTTCCGTTGCCAAGGATGTAATACCGACTATCGCCGACCTAGAGGAGGTAGGCCCTCGGCCACACGCTAATCAGGAGGCTAAGCGTCGTAGCCATAGGACTGCCCTCGTCCCGTGCTCGCCGAGATCGGGGACGACAGGGAGCGGGTTGGGGCGGAGGAGCGCGGCGAGCTCCGTGCTGACGTAGAGGAAACACGGGACGAGGCCATGCACGGCATGACCGACGCCGTCTCCGCGCTCGAGACAATCCGGTTAGGGCTACTCCGTCTACACGCCGAAAACGGCGACGTGGAGAGCCTCACGCTGGAGTTGGGTTCCGCTCGTGACATCTCTGCGGCCATCGAGCGGCTCCTCGATGGCCAGGAGGAAGTGAAGCGGATTCTGGCGGAGCGCCCCAGGGTTACTCCGACCTAAGGCCGCAGCGTTGGCTTTCTGTCAACGGACAGGGAAGGGGGATCTAAATAATGGCGTCCCACACCGAGCGAACCGAGCCGAAGGCCGCCCATAAGGACAGCACGAAGAGGAAACCCATGACCGCGTTCTCCCACCACCGATTGCGATAGGTCGGGCCGATGAAACGCGTGCTCGCAGTGATCCGCCACAGGCCAGCCGCGATAAAGGGCATGAGTACGACTTGAGCACTGTTGGCCACGAGCGTGAGGGTGATGAAGCCAGGCATGCCCGGAGCGGTCCAAATCAGGGGTGACACCAGACACCAAACGACGACCGCGCGATAGGACCAGTGGGTGCGATAGTCGGCCTCGAGCGGCCCCGAACCGGCCCGCCAACGCAGAAGCCCATGGCTGGCCATCCGCGCCAACCCCAGTGCGAACCCGACCACGGAGGTGAACAGCACGGCGAAGATGCCGACATAGAAAAGGGTGCGCCCCGCCCGACCGAGGACCTCGCTCAGGAGTCGCGGAAGGTCGTCCATCGTGGCGATCTGGAGACCCTGTGCGTGGAGCAGCTCGGCGCCGAGCGTCCAAACGGACAGGTCCAACACGATCATCACGACCATGGCCAGTAGGAAGTCGTAGGTCTGGACCCGTCGGTGCTTGGGCTGGGTCCAGCCCTTGTCTTCGAGAAAATAGGGATAGACGAGGTTGAGTAGGGACCCTCCGATCGCTCCCAGCATGCCGATCGTGACCAGCAGGGGACTGAATTGACCGACCTGATCCGGTAGCGCGAAGGCCAGCGTTCCCCGGAAGATCCCCGACGGGCTAGGCCCTACCCACAGAGCGGTTCCGAGAAACGATAGCGTAAGGACTACCAGAAGCCCCTTGAACACCCGCTCCACGTGCCCGTAGACCGGCCGAAAAACGATCGCGAGGGCCACTCCGTTCCAGAGCGCGGCCCACCCCCACACCGTCCCGCGGCCGAACAGGTTCACGAACGCTTCTCCGATCCCGACCGTGACGTAGGACTCGTAGACGTGCCCCATCACGATTGCCGAAACCATGAGGAACGGCGCATACAGCCAGTGCAGCCGACTCAGCCCATCCAGCACACCCTCACCATGGGGATTACAGAGCTGGTACTTGGCGATCAACGACACGAATACGTACCGCATGGCGACGGCCACTACGATCACCCACATGAGGGCGTAGCCGTAATTCCCCCCGGCCACGCTCATCTCGACGATGTCCCCGGCCCCCAGCCATGTCATCACGACGATGAGCCCGGGACCGAACGAGCGGAGATATCCGAAGAACGTGCGCGGTACCTCCGCTCCCTGCTCCCTCGTCGGTGGTGGACCACCCGTGGGGGTCGTCATGTCACGACGTTTTGCGGCCGGCCCTCGAGAAACGCAAGGACGTTGGCGGTCACACCCTCGTTAAGCAGGTCCATCCCTTCAGGCGTCTGGTCGGCGTTGTGCGGCGTGAGGATGACTTGCTCGCATTTCAGGAGCGGATCGTCCGGAGAGATCGGCTCAGTCGGGTACACGTCCAGCGCCGCACCGGCCAGATGACCACTCTCGAGCGCGGCGATGAGCGCGCCCGTGTCCAGAAGGCCTCCGCGACCGGTGTTGACGAGCAAGGCGCCGGGCTTCATCAGCTCCAGCTCACGCTGCCCGATCATGTCTTGGCTGTCGGGTGTCAATTTGAGGTGCAGGCTCACGACATCGCTCTCTGAGAGGAGTTGGTCGAGCTCGACGTACTCGACACCCAACGTGACCGCACGCTTATCTGAAGGGTGAACCGTCCATGCCAGCACTCGCATACCCAGCCCACGTCCGAGGGCGGCCATACGGGCGCCGATCGGGCCGGTACCGACGACACCCAACGTCTTGCCACCGAGGAAAATGTTGTCGATCAGAGTCCAGCGTCCTGCCCTGACCTCGGAGGTCTGGAAGGCCGCGCGTTTGGCGGCGGCCAGCATCAGCCCGAACGCGTGCTCGGCCACCACGGGCGCCGTCTTGCCCGGAATGTTCGAGACCACGATACCCATGCGTTTGGCCGCCTCTAGATCGACGGAGTCGGTACCGATGCCGCACACCGTGATGAACCGCAGTCGGGGCAATTGCTCGAGCACCGAGCCGGGCCACTTCACGATGCTGCGAGTATTGATCAGGACTTCCGCGTCGGAGGCCCGGCTGATCTTCTCCGCATCCGTTTCCGGACGATCTGCGAACAGCCGCACATCCCCAGCCGCGCGCAAGTGCTCTAGATGTGGCGACCCGGTGAGCTGAGCTGGGTCGTCACCGGGAATTACGATCGTTGGGCGCGTCGAACCATCCATGAGCAGTCGCCTGGGTGTGTATGTGTGTGCCCACCTCGCCGGGCCGGCGGTATCGTGGCGGGCCGGATGGGGCGCGTCAACACGGGTCGTCTCTCCGCCGGTTGGACCCGTCTTTCCCATGTTGACAACGGCGGGTGCGATCGGCTTGCGACGGCCAGGTACGGCGCCGTAGACTGACGGAGCCAACAACCCGGGAGGAGAACCCATGAAAGGACCCCTACTTCTCGCTTTGCCCTTGATGATGGCTGGGTGCGGCGGATCGGGAGGTACCGACGACGGCAATCTCGAGCCCATCGACCTCAACACACTCGTCCGCGTGAGTGAAGTGTTCCTCACCGCGGACGACTCCGAACCCTACACCGGTCCGGCGTTCTCTGTGTTCGAGACGGATCCGACCAAGATCAGGGAAGAAGGGACGTTGAAGGACGGCGAGTGGGACGGATTGTATGAGTCCTACTACTTCAATGGGCAGCTGGACTCTCGCGTTCTCTACAGCGAGACCGAGTACCATGGGGCGTTCGAGAGGTATTACGCCAATGGTGACATGATCGCCAAGGGGATGTACGAACTGGGTGCCCGGTGTGGTGATTGGATCGATGTCGGTGGGAACGACGAGGTGTACCCGCCCTGTCCCAACTGACGTCCTAGTCTAAACACCGTTGTCGTGCCGATCCGCCCGCCGGTGGGTCGGGGGGGGCGTGCGCGTCCGGATCACGTCCGGACGCGCCCATGCACTCGCTCAGGGCAGGCGGAGCGCTACCAAACGGCCGGGAGCCCCCACCTGAACCACGACGTGCTGCTGCCCCTCGTGCATATAAGTCATCATGCCGTACTGGCCCGGTGACGGGAGTTCGACCTCCCCCGCGAACTGCCCGGTTCGCTTGTCGTAGGCGTTCAAGACCGGCGGTCCACCGGATCCTTCCGTCGCGTACAGGAGGTCGCCGGCGACCATCTGGATCGAGTTGCCTCCACCGCCCGTGTTGGAAAGATCCACCCCCTGCAGGTCCGGATGGTTTCTCACCACTTCGGGCGTATCCCCGATCGGGATCCACCAGAGCCGTTCTCCGGTGTTCATGTCGTACGCGGACAGGCGATTGTACGGGGGCTTGAAGACGGGTAGTCCCTGAACGCGGCCGAGCGAGGGCGTGCCGGGCCCTGCGACCCACTCCGAGATCGTCGTGCCGGTCGTCATGATGTTGTCCGGTTCGTCCGCGTCTGATCCGCGCGCCAGCAGTCCACCACTGCATCGACGCGATGACGATGCGTACAGGATTCCTGTGGAGGGATCTAACGCAGCGGGGTTGGTGATGTTCAGGCCACCGTAGCAGCGAATATTGTTGACCACGCCGACGTCGTGTCCTTCGTAGAGCCGCGGCATGAAGGGCCCGCCGACACGGAACGGACGCAGCATGTCGAGCGCCTCCGCCCTGAGCTCGGGCGTGAAGTCGATGACGTCGTCCTCGGCAATGCCGAACGGCTCCAGCGGCTCTGG
>CAUZAE010000175.1:0-4315 GCA_963577685.1 Gemmatimonadales bacterium UBA6960
TCGCCCGACGCCACATCGATGAACGTGGCGGTCGCGACGCCCTTGTTGAGGACGACGAGCGTGCCGGTTCGCCCGTTTGGGCTCTGTCCCATGAGCGAAGACGCGCCCGCAGCGAGTACAGAGCAGACGATCAGGAGCTTGAGTCGCATGGTCGTATGGTACTCAGCCCCGCTTCGCACCACCAGGCGAACCCGCCCGCTTCGGCTTCCTTGCTGGATGTCGATGTTATTCCGATGCAATACCGTTCCCCGAAAAATATTTGGTAGCTGGGGCGGGTCCTTTTCCCGACAGGAAACCCCCCAGTACCGGGCACCCCCCCCTATTCCACCGCACCCACCGCTGAACCTATAAGCGCTGTTCTGCTCGTCCTGAGTTGCGGGCCTGAGTGGGCTAGGGGTAGGGTTAGGGTTAGGGCATGACGCGCCACCGGCCCCGCGCCGTTCTACTGCTCTTTCTGCTGTTACACCCGACTGCCTGTCAGACGTGGAAATCCGTCTCGTTAGATGCTATAAGCTCGACTCAGTTGATTGAAGAAGATCAACCTGGCCGTGTCCGAGTGACCGGGGGGGGCGTGCTCGACTTGGAACTAGTGTCGCCATCGGTCGAAGGCGATCAACTCGTGGGTGCGGGTGATTTCTCAATGCCCTTGGCAGACATTCTCAGCTTAGAGGTCCGGGGGTTCAGCTTGGTAGACACTATCGGAGCGGGTTTCGGTCTGTATACTGCAGTGATTGTACTGGCGTACGCTTATGCGAGTGGGATCGAGGGTTTCGGCTCTTAGGGAACGACAGGCTCGGGTTGATGTGCACGACGCCGAAGGTTTCGAGTGACGGTTCCCGCCCCCATGAAGCACTGAACAACTAGCCCCTAGTACCCCCCTCCGTGGCATCCAGCCACACCCAGCTATCCACTGTTTTGCGTGTCCGGTGAAGTGCTCCGGCTAAGTTGCGGATCTGGGGAATCCGGGGGCGTGCTTACTTGTCGGTTCGCGCATGGGCAGGGGGCGATACGCACCCTTTACGTACCAAATAGGGCATCGAGACCCACCGCCGAGAGGTACATGCCACTGCTTGAGTGCCCCGAGCCAGGGACGATCATCTCCTGGTGCCGATGGAGGCTAGAGAGCCAGTCCATGAAGCGCACAAGGGTTTGACCACGCTCAAACCGATGGCGACCCTGCAGATTCGCACCACAGCTAACATCTAATTGCGCACTGAGGGTATCGGCGCTCCCGATGAGGATACGAACGTCTCGGCGTATCAACTGAGCCCGGATGGTGTCCACTCCAACCACCGTCGCGTAGTTGTAGGGTGATTGGAGGCCGTAGTGCCAGTCGTCATAGCCCGGACATCCTGATACATCGGGGACGACGAAAGTGCTGTCCACTTCTCGCTCGGCACGGAGGTAGAGATACGTCGATGGATTCGCCACAACATAACGAAATGAGACGGCCCCGAAGTTCTCCTCAGCACGACTCGCAGCGGCATATCGGTGGGCGACTTGTCCGCCCGCCGAATGACCTGTCATAACAATTTCGGTCAGTGCCGGAAAACGTGATGGATCGGACAGAAGTTCGACGATTTTATCGATCGCAGTGTACGAGCTCACTCGAGGGCCTGGCCCATCGGAGGAAGAAAGGCTTCCGCGCTTCCAACCCCCGCTGCTCCAGAACGGCTCATCGGCGGCAGGGCCATCCGAGGAGGTTTGAAAGTGTGGTGAAACCACCACGGTATGCTGCTGTAATCCTACGGCTTCTGTTGCTTGGAAACCTCTGCGGAAGGAGACGTCCGCGCTGCGGCCGGAACCGTGTACAATGATTAAGCCCCGGGTGACTTCATTGTTGCCTTCATATAGCGAGTGCGTACTGAAGACAGGAAGGTACAAGGAAGTCCCGATCGCGATTCGTTCTGTACAGATCGATCCTGTCGACAAGCACGGAACCGGGCGCGATTCGACAACGATAGGGGCGGTCGCGTTGTCCCCGCACGCGAGGAGCAAGATCGCAGCTACGAGAGCGTGTAGCTTGACCCTCAGAGTCTCTCTCGTCGCACGATACTTCATGAGCTGAAGGTGGGGTGAAGGCTATATGCACGCCACCAAGGGAGGGGAGGGATTGAAGTGACCCCCGAAGTTGATCCAAAAGTTATGGGACTTCCGAGGTGCTTTTAGGAGCGAGGTCTTCTTCGCTCGATGAATGAATACCCATAAACTCCTCGGGAGTCAGAAAACCCAAGGAGCTGTGGGGACGAACTTCGTTGTAATCAGCTCTCCACTGCTCGATCGAACGTTTCGCGTCGGGGATCGAGAGGAACCAGTGCAGGTTCAAGCACTCACCCCGGAGTGTTCCGTTGAAGCTTTCGATGAATCCGTTCTGGACCGGCTTGCCCGTTTGAATAAACTCGAGCGTCACACCTCGAGCGTAGGCCCACGAATCGAACGCACGGCTGCGGAACTCGGAGCCGTTGTCCGTGATGATCACCTCGGGCAGGCCTCTGGATTCTTTGAGGCGCTCCATCACCTCGATCACCCCGGCGGCCGGAATCGAATGCGCCACGTGAATCGCGAGACACTCGCGACTGAACTCGTCCATGATGGTCAGGCATAGAAAGCGTCGGCCGTTGCTCAGTGTATCCGAGACGAAATCCATACTCCACCGCTCGTTCGGCCCACTCAGCGCCTCTCGGATCGAACGAGGGGCCTGGCTCCTACGTTTCTTCCCCTTCGAACGCACCGCGAGCCCTTCTTCCCTGTAGAGTCGTTGAACCCGCTTCCGGTTCACCAGCTGGCCTTCGCGTCGAAGCATCACGTGGATCATCCGGTAGCCCCAGCGCGGCCGCTCCTGCGCCAATTCCACGATGCGAGCTCGTAGAATCTCCTGTGGATCGCGAATACTGCGATACCGCATCGTAGAGCGTGGAAAGCCCGTATATCGGATCGCTCTGCGTTCTGAAATCTCACGAACAGCTTGCACCTGCTCGACGACCTGGCGCCGTTCCCGGGCCGTCACGATCCGTTTCCCAACAAGTCCTTCAGAACCTGAAGATTCAAAGCCTGGTCGGCCACGATCCGCTTCAGCCGTCGGTTCTCCTCCTCGACCTGCTTCAGGCGTCTCGCCTCGTTCACGTCCATACCTCCGTACTTCGTGCGCCATCGGTAGTACGTCGTCTCTGCGATCCCGTGCCTGCGGCACACCCCACGGATCGTCGCTCCAGCTTCCACTTCCTGCAGGATCCCGATGATCTGCTCTTCCCGAAACCGCCTCTTTCGCATGACTCCTCCCTTCAAGGAGTCCCACAATAACTGGATCAGGTTCCAGGGGTCACTTCAGAGAGACTACCTGATGGAGGTGAACAAACACTTGGATCTGGCAAACCAACACTTGGCCGCGATAGCTGGCAATACTCACGGGGGAAGAATTCCTTCGGAAAGTAACAACCTAACGTCTGACCACGAGTGATCGAGTGACACTTTCCGGCTGGGACTAGCCCCCCTCTACCGGGGAGGCACTCCTAGCGCACCCAGCACTGTTTTGCGCATCCGATCATGCTAGTACGTTGCGAGAACACTTCTGGTGGAGGATGGCCCGATGAAGAAGCCCCCAAGACTCCTTAGATTGGTATCCTGCGTTGCGACGATTGTCGTCTCCGGAGGATGCGTGAGTGCTACGTTCATACCGACCCAGGCCGCGGCGTATCCGCCTAGGAGCAGTTCCTGCGAGATCGAGGTTTTCAGTTCTGCGGTTCCAGATCGAGAATACGAGGAGATCGGCATCGTGGAAGGAGAGGGAAGCGCGTGGAAGTCGGGCTTGGAGGATATCTTACCCAAGATCATGGGGGAGGGGTGCTTGGCCGGAGGAGACGCCCTCATCATCCAGTCGAGTGACACGTTCTCAGAGGGGAAGGACGGGATGAAGGTCCAACGCATCTCCGCCACCGTCATTCGATGGAAGACTGAGTAGCGCCACCTCTGATGTCCACCGAGTGGATAGAGGCGCACCCCCCCGGCAACTAGCCCCTAGTCCCTCCGTGGCATCCGCCACGCCCAGCTATCCAGCAGTGTTCTGCGCGTCCTGAGTTGCGGGTCTGAGTGGGAAGGAGCAGAATGAAGGCATGACACGCCACCGCCTCCGCGCCGTTCTAATGCTGTTCCTAGTGCTACATCTGGCTGCCTGTGTTACTTGGCACGACATAGCTACTCCAAGTCAGGCCCAGTTCATAGAAATAGAGCAGCCTGACCGTGTCCGCGTGACCATGCAGGACCGGACTCAGATGGAGCTAGAGAGGCCGGTGGTCGACGGCGACGAACTCGTGGCTCC
>CAUZAE010000176.1:0-4314 GCA_963577685.1 Gemmatimonadales bacterium UBA6960
GAGTTTGCTTCCCGGGGGGGCGTTCGCTATTCGGCACGGGTCAAGGAGCCAAGTCAGTCCGATCGCATGAAGACCAAGATGAGTCCGTACGAGTGTGTACCGTACCCCGGTCGGGTCGTGAAGCCTTGTGGATAGACCTCTACCCGTGTGACGTCGATAGTTCTCAGGCTCTCCAGGATGCATGTGTTGGTAGCGCGAGTGCCGTCCACGTAGACGTGCGGGTTGGCGATCGATCGGAAGCTTGCGTAGCCCCTGAGACTGAGGAGAGGACATCCACCTGACTGCCGCTGCGTTCGAAAACTTGGGACCTTCCCTGCCATGGCCGCGAGCACTGATCCCGGACCATCCTGTAGAGCTGCGCCGGTCAAAACGGTACCGCCCCGCTCGAAGAATACACCGCTATCGGACGGATCCGTACCGACATCTCGTGGTGTGTGAGCGCAGCCGGTCATCCACACAAACCCACAGAGAAACGTCAGGCCTATTACACGACGCATTCTCATGAACATGGATGGCTCCTCCGACGGTGTTGACCACATCGATGATACAGGACTGGCAGGAGAAGTTTCCTCCCGCCAGTAGTCCGCCAGAACGGGCGAGACATCAATCGATCGTGATAACTTGGATCGCACCGTAACTATGTCCGACTCCCCAACGCGTGGTGGCTACTGCGGCGCTCACGAAACGGATGGTTTCGATCGTTTGAGCATTAATCTAGCGCAGCTGGTCAGCACCTGGCTCAGAGCGGCAGAAAGAACATCCACCCTTCTTCGAGCCGTTGCTCGGTCCGGACTCGCCCGTCGCCGGCTCCGCAGATGACCCGGGTTTGCGCCTGGCAGGCCTCAAGCACGGTCTGAAAGTTCGCGTCGACTTCGGGATGGTTCCGCCCAGACGGGTTCGGCCCGAGACCGAGATCCATCGCCATGTCACCCGGGATGACCATGATCGCGCTGACGGGCGCCTCGAGAATCTCGTGGATGTTGTCGACCGCCTCCTGTGACTCGATCATGACGACGGCGAACAGCTCGCCGTTCGGGTTCAGCGGCCAGACGTCGGCCTTCCCCGCGTACTCGGCGCCACCCATTCCCCACAGACGCATCGCCCCGCCAGGCCCCCACCCCCGTTCACCACGCGGCTCGGCCGGCGCCGTGGAGCTCTGCTGCGGCGGGTAGCGCATCGCCTGGATGAACCTGACCGCCTCTGCCTTAGTATCCACGTGCGGCAAGATGACGCCAAAGCCGCCGATGTCGAGCACCTGCTTTACCGCCCACTTGAAGTCCTCGTCTCCCTCTTGCGGAATGCGCACGAGTGGAGTCAGGCGCATCCGGCCGTCGGCATCGCGATCCTCATCCATCTCTGCCAGTACCGACTGGACGAGCGCGCCGGAGAACGGCGAGTGCTCCATGTCGACGAAACGCCATTCCTGATTCGCGACCGCCGGGCGCCCATCCTCGATCGCCTCGATCACCTTGTTGAGTCTGGCTGGCCCCTGCGCGCGCGCCGGCGGCGGGACACACAGGGTTCCGAGACCCACCGCACCGAGAACCAGACACAGCCCCGGCCGCATCCCCGTCGTCGTTGACCTCGACCGATGTACCGAATTTGACTTCATCATGCCTGTCCCCTCTCTGCTGTGAGCGCCGACCCACACGGTGCGCCCCGCACCTGTCGACTGCTGATGATTACCCGCGTCGGTTCAGCACGCAAATCCGACGTCTGAGACGCCCGCCGCCCAACGGCTTACCCGCGAGTGGCTAGAGGCGCATCTGCCCGGTGGTAACTAGCCCCTACTAGTCCCTCCGTGGCACCCAGCCACACCCGGCACTGTTCTGCGCGTCCTGAGTTGTGGCCGGGTCGGCATCGACGTACATCTGGCCCTGCCTGTCGTTTCGCTATCAGAACCACGGATGGCACTGGAGTCCAGCATCGAGGGGGGTCACATGAAGAATTTCATCCTTGGAGTTGCCACGATCATTCTGTCGGTGGCGTACTTCGCCGAGCCGGTCGCGGCTCAGGCGCCTGGTGACCTGGTAGGCGAGTGGGCGTTCATCCTGGAGCCACCCCAGCGCGGCGGTGGAGGGGGTCGGGGTGGCGGCGGCGGCGGACGCGGGGGTGGTCTATTCGCTCCCGGGCAGATGCTTGTGTTCACGGCCCCGGGTGGGGCACTCGCGGGCGCGCTAAGGACGGAGCAAGGAAACACCGATCTGACCGGCGTCATGCTCGAGGGCGACAAGATCACGTTCACGCTCGCGCGCCAGACACAGCGTGGTTCGTTCGAGGCCACCTACATCGGTACGATCGGAGAGGACGGCGACTCGATGGCCGGGACGTTCGAGATCGGGCAAGCGGGGGGGTTCACCATCAACTGGACCGCCACCCGAGCGGGCAACTGACCGAGAAGTTACCGGAACGGCGAAAGCCGGGCGGTCACTCAGCAACCCACACGAACGTGCCACCACGGTTCTCGAACTTGCCAAGACCCGGGAAAGGGAAGTGCACCGAGTAGACGCGCTGACCGGAGCCGGCGGCGGAGGCAAGCACCGCTTTCCGGCTTTCCTGCGCCAACGGAGCGTCGCCATCGAAGGCGATGGTCCAGTCGGGTCGCTGCACCGAAATCACCGAATGGTGCATCGTGTCGCCGATATAGAGTAGTGAGGCCTCGCCCGAGGTGATGAGGAAGCCAGAGTGGCCAGGCGTGTGCCCCTGGATGTCCACGGCCTTGACGGTGCCCGGCACACGATCCGCGCCGGGCTCAAACGCCATAACCCTTGGACTGATCGCCGTCACTAGTGAGGCGAGTCGTGCGTTCGCCTGCATTGCCGCCCACTCATTGACCGAGATGTGGATGTCGGCGTTGGGGAATGCCAGCGCGCCGTCCGCGTCCACAAGCCCGCCGACGTGGTCGCCATGGCTGTGGCTGATGAAGATGTCAGTCACTTCGGCTGGCTCGACGCCGGCGGTTGCCATCGATGCGGATAGCATTCCGGATGGGCCGTTGCCGGTGTCGAACAGCAGCACGCGGTCGGGTGTGCGGACGATCAGTGGCTGGACACTGAGTTGGAGGACATCGGTTGCGAGGCCCGCCGCCGTCAGCAGGGCATCCACATCGGCCTTCGTCACGTTAATGGCGAGCGTCATGTTGTCGTTGGCTGGTGCGAAGGCGGCGTCTCTCAGTGACGCGGCCTGTAGCGAGCCGATCGCGAAGGGGGACACGTTTTCGCCCGCGCCAAAAGCGGCGATGGCTGCCTCCGCCGCTTCGGCAGTTTCAGCGGGAGCGGCTTCTTCTGTTGTCGGCGAGCACGCGGCGAGGCTCGCTACGAGCATGGTGACGATGGCTGTGTCGGTTCTCATGGCGGTGGTCTCTTGGGGAAGGCGCATCAATGCGCGTGGCGGATCTGGGAGGCTACCGGTCGGGAAACCTTCCCGTAGGTCGTGTCACCGAAGTGCCATCCGGCGACCCAACGATTCCTCTGGCGCTCAATCGCTGGGCGGCCTTCGAGGGCTGCGTTCGGGCGGATGATGAGGTCGCTCATACGCGCAACATAGTCTCTCTGATCCGGTTGTGCGCCACCCACACCGATGTTGTAGTTTGCCGCGAGAAACGCACGCAAGAAGCCACCACATACACCCGAAGGTCGGTCCGCCGCCGGGCCCCCAGGGGACAAAATTTGTCAGCCGAGGTTCAGCTGTGGCCACTGTCCACATCGCCATTCCGGTTCAGGACGAGCTCGAATATCTTCCCGCCTGCCTCGACGCGCTTCGGCGACAGGAGGGCGTGCGATTTGTCACGTGGTTATGCGTAAACCAACCGGAAGCGTGGCAAAACGAGCCGGATCGACGCCCCGTGTGCGAAGCCAACCAGGCCTGTCTCCATCTGCTTGCCGCCGTCACGGACCTCGACCTCCGCATTATCGATCGCTCCTCACCGGGCCGGGGCTGGCCACCGAAGCGGAGCGGTGTTGGGCACGCGCGAAAGGAGTTGATGGATGCGATCTGTGCGGAGGCCGCCCCCCGGGATATCATCGTAAGCCTCGATGCTGACACGCTGACGCCCCCGGGTTATCTGCGATCCCTTATCGACTCCTTCAAGCGGCATCCGGCCGCCTGTGCTATCGCCGCGCGTTACTACCATCCACTCACCGACGACGGAGCCGTCACCCGCGCGATGCTGGGTTACGAAATCTACTTGCGCTTCTATGCGCTCAACCTCTGGCGAATCGGGTCTCCCTACTCCTTCACTGCGCTCGGCTCGGCAATTGCCTTGCCTGTTTCCGTCTACCGAAGAGTGGGCGGGCTGACGCCTCGAACCAGCGG
>CAUZAE010000177.1:0-4311 GCA_963577685.1 Gemmatimonadales bacterium UBA6960
CGTGGCATCCGCGGCGGTGATTTTGATCGCCGGATTCACGGCAGAAGGAGCTGAGCACATTGCCGAGACCCTCACGGGGACCTTGATCTGGGTGGGTTGGCCGGAAATCATCCGGATGGCGGGTGTCTACGCCCTACTGGGCGTGGCGTACTACGTCTTCCGTAAGCCGTTCTTCGCGGTCTCGATAGGAGAGGACTCGGCTCGGCGATCGCGCTTTTGGGATGTGCTCTTCTACGTGCTCTTCGGCATCGTCATTTCGTTCTCGGTGCCCGTGGCCGGTGTGCTCATGGTGTTCAGCGCGCTCGTGATTCCCGCCGTGGTGGCCTTTCTCTTTACGAGCCGATTTGCTATCGCCCTCGTGATCGCTTGGATCGTCGGTGCGCTTGCCCTCGTGGGTGGGGTCGTGGCCTCCTTTTGGTGGGACGTGGCCACGGGGCCGCTCCTCGTTTGCACGTTCGGCTTCGCGTTGGTCGTAGCGCTCTTGGTCCGAGTCGTGATGAAGCCGAGGCCGGGGACCGTCGTCACGCCGTAGTCCCCTCAGACGTCATCGTTGGTCGTTCGGCGATCCCCCTCGTCACTGAAGACTCGATAATACGCCTGAGCTCCCCACAGTCCCGCATGGAGCTCCGCCGGAAGATCTGCCAGTGCCTCGTAAGCCGACATCTGCGTCTTGTGACACGAGACCGCCCGCCACACCTGGGGCCACCACTGGGCCGTCTCGACGCGCGTCGTGATCGCCCATTCTGGCCACGGGGTGGGTGAACGTGGGGTGTTGGAGTCGCGCAAGCTCGTGGGGGAGTGGAGTGGAGGCAAGGTACGGTGGACGGCCCCTGCCTCGGAGTGCTTCGCTTGACTAGAGGGTCTCGTAGGCTCGAGGTTGCCACCCTTCCTCGATCTCACCGGAGTCGCATGTGAACACTCGATCTGGCCTCATCTTATTCGGAGCGATACTGGTCGGTGGCCCCGTCGTGGCGCTCTCGGTCTTGGGGACGTGGAGCCGCGAGGCCGCGCCCGCTGTGGAGTTGCCGCTGCGACTGACCCGGATGGAGCAGACGAGCGGGACAGAAATGCTTCTGCAGGCGGTGAGTCCGGTGAGCGACCAGATCGTATGGGTGAGTGGCCACGGGGGCACGTACGCCCGAACCATCGATGGAGGACAGAGTTGGAACGCTCGGGTGATTCCCGGAGCGGAGACCCTCGAGTTCAGGGACGTCGATGCGTTCGACGCGCGTACCGCCTACTTGATGAGTGCGGGGAGCGGACCCCTGTCGCGGATCTATCGGACGGATGACGGCGGACTTACCTGGGATCTCCAGTTTCTGAACGACCATCCGGACGGGTTCCTCGACTGTATGGCGTTCTGGAATCCCAGGGAGGGACTCGCCTACGGTGACGCGGTCGAGGGCCAGCTCTTCATCCTCAGGACCGAAGACGGCGGTGCGTCGTGGACCCGCGTTCCGGATGACGCGCTCCCGCCGGCCCAGGACGGCGAGGGAGGTTTTGCCGCGAGCGGAAGTTGCGTGGAGACGGGCCCCCGGGGGAGGGCGTGGATCGCAACCGGCAACGCGGAAACGCCACGCCTCCTTTGGACGGAAAACGAGGGGCGAAGCTGGAGTTTCAGCAACGTACCAGTCGTCGGAGGGGTCGCGGCTGGACTCACGACGGTGGACTTTCTCGACGGTCGGCGTGGGATCGCCCTGGGGGGTGTCATCGGTCAGGATACGGTGCGTGTCGACAACGTAACGGTGACCTCGGACGGCGGTCGGGTCTGGACATTGGGCGGTAGGCCGGCCATGCGCGGACCCGTCTACGGAGCCTCCTGGGTTCCGGACGCTCCGACGCCGACGGTGTTCGCCGTGGGGCCGGGTGGAGCCGACTATTCGACCGACGGGGGTGCGTCGTGGCAAACGGCCGCCCAGGAGACCTATTGGGCGGTCTCGTTCGCGTCCCTCGGCGCAGGATGGGCCGTGGGTCCGGAGGGGAGGATCACCCACTTCGGGTTCGGCGGAGGCTGAGGAAGGAACTTCCGGGGCGGTTCTCGGGATATCCACGATGACGACCCGCGCAGTCGAGGAGTGACGATGCTGATCCGTAGACCCGACGACATCCCTTCTTCCGAAATCACTTCGGAGGGAGTCTACGTCAACCGCCGGCAGTTCATCGGCATGAGCGCGGGTGTCGCGCTCGGAGGAGCCGCAGGGGGCGGGGGCCTTGGCAACTTCGGGGACGCGCCGCGCCATGAGGCCGGGCCCCGCTCAGACACTGGACCGCAGAAGGACTGGAGCACGGTCCGTTCCGATCTCGACGAAGAGCTGACCCCGTACGAGGACGTCACGTCCTACAACAATTTTTACGAATTCGGAACGGGGAAGTCCGACCCGGCCAAGAACGCCCACACGTTGCGCACTCGTTCATGGACGATCGAGGTGGATGGCCTTTGCGCCAACCCGGGCGTGTATGGGCTGGAGGACTTCATCAAGCCCGGCGCGATCGAGGACCGTGTCTACCGCATGCGCTGCGTCGAAGCGTGGTCGATGGTGATTCCCTGGCGCGGCTTCGCCTTGAAGGACGTCATCGATCGGGCCGACCCGCTCGGCAGCGCGCGCTTCGTGCAGTTTACGACGCTCCTGGACCCAGGGCAGATGCCGTATCAGAGGTACGGAATTCTGGACTGGCCCTATCTGGAGGCGCTCCGCCTCGATGAGGCGCGTCACCCGCTCGCGATTCTGGCCACGGGCGTATACGGTCGCGACCTACCGAACCAGAACGGAGCGCCACTTCGACTCGTGGTACCGTGGAAGTACGGCTTCAAGGGGATCAAGTCGATCGTGAACATGCGCTTTCTCGAGGACATGCCCCTGAACACATGGAAGCAGTCCGCATCCCACGAATACGGATTCTACGCCAACGTGAATCCGGAAGTAAATCACCCGCGGTGGACACAGGCACGAGAGAGGCGTCTGGGAGAGTTCCGCAGGCGGCCCACGTTGATGTTCAATGGGTACGGGGAGCAGGTTGCCAGCCTCTATGCGGGGATGGATCTTCGAGCCAATTACTGAGCCGGGTCCGCCTCAGGGTTACGGTCTTCCGGTTGGATAGGCGTCATCAGGTCCTGGTCCTGAAGGGCGTAGTCTGGATGTTGGGCCTCACCCCCGCCGCCTTGCTGGTTTGGCGCGGGTTGACGGACCGGCTGGGGGCGAACCCGATCGAAGAGGTCCTTCATCATCTGGGCAGATCAGCCCTGATCTTCCTCATCATCACGCTGAGCGTCACCCCCATACGGCGTGTGACCGGTTGGAATCCGATCATCCAAGCACGTAGACCGTTGGGGCTATTCGCTTTCTTCTACCTGACCCTGCACCTGCTTTGGTACGCCGTCGTGGACCAGACCTACGACTTCGAGTTCATTCTGGAGGACGTGCTCGAGCGGCGATACATCATGGTGGGGTTCACCGCATGGCTGCTTCTCGTCCCTCTCGCGGTGACTTCGACCAAGGGCTGGATCCGGCGATTGGGGAAGCGGTGGCGGAAGCTTCATCGCCTCGCCTACGTCGCCACGTCGCTCGGCGTACTCCACTTCTATTGGCAGGTGAAGGCAGACACGTACTGGCCGATCGTAGCGGCCAGCGTGCTTGCGCTCCTGATGCTTCTGCGGGTTCGCATCGGCGACGGCGGGGGCCCGTTACGTAGTCGGAAGCCGGCCCGTGGACGGCGTCCCGTGGAGGTCGCTGACCCGACTTCCTCGAAGGGCCTGTAACCATGCCGTTGGATCGGTACCGTTCGATCATTCCCGAGTGGGATCGCTTTGTGGACACGGTCGGTCGACGGGATCCAACCACGCTTCGCGTCCGAACCGGAAGGATCTCACACGCGGATCTCGCGGAGCGACTCCGAGCCCAGGGTTTCACGCTCGAGGGCGTCGAGGGACTGCCGGACTTCCTGCGCGTGGTGGACGGGCCGCACTCGGTCGCCGATACGGTCGAAAACTGGTTGGGTCTCTTCTACATCCAGCAGGCCTCCACGGGTGTGGCCCCGCCGGCCCTCGGAGCACGCCCGGGAGAACGGATTCTCGATCTGTGCGCGGCCCCGGGGGGGAAGACGACCCACACGGCCGACCTCATGGGGGATGACGGATGCATCGTGGCCGTCGACCGGAACGACGCCCGCATCCGCGCTCTTCTCGGGAATCTCTATCGCACCGTACATCCGAACATCCTGGTGGTGTTGGGGGACGGCAGGTTCCTGCCCGACGGGGCTCTCTTCGATCGGGTTCTCGTGGACGCTCCTTGTTCCGCTGAGGGGACGCTTCGG
>CAUZAE010000178.1:0-4283 GCA_963577685.1 Gemmatimonadales bacterium UBA6960
CGCGGCGATCGACGAAGGGTACCGGGCGGTGGGTGAGCAGTTGGTGGTAAGCAGTCGCACCCGAGTGAGGACCGCGTCGACGTCGAGGGGGTGACCCTCAGCCACGGCCTCAGCGGATACCGACGATCCCCCGAACCGGGTCGGTAGGTGCGCTAGGAGGGGTGCGGCGGTCCGAGGGGGGCCTAGCGATCAGCGATCCCTCAAGAACTACGAGACGCCCTGTAGGGGCTTAGCCTCCAGTCTCGCCCATGTAACCACCTGGCACCCTACGTCTTCCCGAACTCCTCCATAATCGCGGCGGCGTACTTGATGCCCTGGAGGTACTTCGCGACATGGATGTTCTCGTCTGGAGCATGGAGGTTCGCCTCAGGGTTGGCGAAGCCTGTCAGGACACAGGGAATCCAGACGTGGCGCAGAATAGCACCCTCGGCGGACACTCCGTTCACCACAGGGAGCTCACCGTAGACCTCAGTGGCAGCCGCGATGATCGCCTGGCTTATGTCCTCCTTGACCGAGATTTTGTACGGTGGCTCCGCGCCATCGAAAGCCTTGACCTCGATGTGACCGAAGCCGTGTTTCTCGAGGTGCGCCTTCAGTTTTCGGATCGCGTCAGCAGGCTGAATGTTGGGAATCAGCCTGAAATCGATCCGAACCCTAGCCTCGTTGGGAATGATGGTCTTGGTACCGGGACCGGTATATCCCGCAATGATGCCCTGGATGTTGGCCGTGGGTTCGTACGTCCGTGCTCGGATCGCGTCCACTCCGTCGCGCCCCATAGCGAACTCCGAAATGCCCCACTCTTCCCTCATGGCGTGGAGGTCGACTCGGGCTGCTTTGTCCTGTAACTGGGCCTCATCATCGGGACCGAGCTGCCAAATCCCTTCCTCCCAATCGTCGATGAGAATCTTGCGATTCCGATCGAGGATAGTGTTCAGGGCCCAGATGAGCTCCCATACGGGAGACGGGACCAGAGGAAAATTTAGGGAGTGGACATCCTTCTTCGCCCCTCGGGCAATCAGTTCCACGAAGAGTACGGACTTGAGCCCCAGCGAGACGTCGGGAACGTCCGTGCCCGTCTCGATGGAGCCGTCCAGGCAGTGCATTCCGTCCGCCTCGAGGAGCTCTTTGTTACGCGCTGCCCACGCTGCCAAATTCGGGGACCCGATCTCTTCCTCCCCCTCGATGAGGAACTTGAGGTTCACCGGAACCTCACCGCGGACCTGCAGGAAGGCTTTCGCGGCTTTGTTGAAGGCCAACACCCCTGACTTATTGTCCGTAGCTCCCCGACCGTAGAGCACGCCGTCCACGATGTCGCCGGACCAGGGTCCGCCGTGGCTCCATTCGTCGAGCGGCTCCGGAGGCTGCACGTCGTAGTGTGAGTAGCACAGGATGGTCTTCGCAGGCTTCTTCGCCTCGAGATGCCCGAATACCACCGGCGGGCCCTCGTCGAGTTCGTGGAAATCTGCCGGGAGTCCATCGTCGTGCATGATCTCACGGACTAGCTCTGCACACTCTCGAAGCCCTACGCCTTGAGCGGAGATGGACGGCTGTCGTACCAGTCGCTGCAGGTCTCCGACACACTCCTCGGCGTAGGCATCGATCCAGTCGTAGATGGGCTGCATGCTCATGTCGCGAGTTCCTGCTGAGTGAGGGCCCACGCGTCTAGTCGTTGACCGGAAAGATGCATGGGCCGGGAAGCGAGATAGGAGAACGCCGGTGCTAAAACGATGGGATCTACCCACTTCTCCCGGAGCTCCGGAGGGTAGGTCGTCTCGGACATCGGCGTGTGAATGTACATGCCGGGTGTGATGGTCACGGACAGAATTCCGTGAGGCTCACCCTCTAGTGCCAAGCACTTGGAGAACCCTTCCAGCGCATGCTTCCCGGCACAGTACGCGGTCTCGTTGGCGAATCCCTCGACGCCGGACCGGGAGGAGACGTAAACCAGTGCACCACCCTGCTTCTTCATATGTGGCCACACCGCCTGAGTCAGCTGGAAGGCCGCCTGGATGCCGACGTCGAGCGTCGCCTGAAAAATTCTGAGGCTCACAGTTTCAAGCGGCTCGACCCGGAGGATCGCGGCGTTGTGGATGAGGGTGTCGATCGGACCAGTCACCACCGCGGCGATCGCCCGCTCCGTGTCACCGACGTCGGAAAGGTCGACCACGGCGGAGGTAGCTCCCGGGCAAGCTGCACAGGTCTCGGCCAGTCCCTCGCCATCGCGGTCGAGCAGAATCAACCCAGCGCCCAACCCGTGGAAGTGTCGCGCGATGGCAGCGCCTAGCCCCTGGGCCGCACCAGTGAGCACGACGGACTTCCCTTCAAGAGCCGACATTAATGTCCTCCGGTCGGACCCAACGACGCTCCGTTCCGGAAATTCGGACCGCATCGAGCACTCTCTGATTCGCCAATCCATCGGCGAAGGTGGCACCCCGCGAGGGCTCCCGCCCCTCCCGGATCGCGGACGCGAGCTCCTGAAAAAGAGCCACGACCGAGACGTTCCAGACCCCTGCGTTCACCCCGGCGAGTTCCCCGTTCGGATCGGCGACGCTGATGTCCTGGAACTCCTCACCCTCCTTGGCGAACTGAAGTTTCTCATCGTCGTTGGACAGGGTGATCGTTCCGCGTGAGCCACAGATCCGAGTCAGGTTACCCATGTTGTGGGCACCGACCCCGGACATGAGCACCTGAGCGACGGCTCCCGACTCCATTTCGAGGGTGAAGTAGGCCACATCGTCTGCGGTCGCAGTCCACGGTCGACCCGTCTCCGGGTCCGTCCGATCAGGTATCATGACCGGCGCAGCACCACTGACCCACGCGACCTCGCCCAGCCACCATCGCAGAAGGTCTATCTGGTGGCTCCCATTGGCTCCGAGACGCCCCCCTCCCATTTCCGCGAGGCTCCACCAGTCGCCTTCGCGACGACTCGCATGATCGGCCCAACTCTTCCCGACATTGGTGATGTCCACATGTCGAATTTCACCCAGAGCTCCCTCGGAGATGAGCTCGGCGATACGCATGCGGTTGGGATTGAACCGGAGTTCATGGTCGATCATATGGACACGTCCTGCGGACTCAGCAGCCGCGAGCATCTGGGCCGCTTCCCCGGCATCCATGGCGGTGGGTTTCTCGCAGAGGACGTGGGCACCCCCGGCGAGAGCCATGAGCGTCTGAGGCTGGTGCAAGACCGTCGGCGTAGCGATGCACACGAGATCGAAATCGTGAGAGCCCAGCATCAACTCCCAGTCGTCGTAGGCGTGCGGAACGCCGAATTCCTGAGCCGCCTCACGGGCACGCTCCATTCGCGCCGAGGCCAGCGCCACGACCTCGGCTCCAGGCACGTGACGAAGGGCCGGCAGATAGGCAGCCTTCGCGAAGCTCGCCCCAATGATCCCAACCTTCATGTACGATTCCTCATGTGCGTTTTATGTGCATTTTATGTGCGTTCCCGCAAGCGCGGGTCCAAAAAGTCCCGGAGCCAGTCGCCTAGGATGTTGAAACTCAGCACCGTCAGCATGATGGCCACACCTGGGAAGACCGCGAGCCACCACTTGTTGGCTATGAGCGTGTCACGGCTCTCCGCCAGCATGCTGCCCCAGGTAGGAACCGACGGAGGCACCCCGAGTCCGAGAAAGGAGAGCGCCGCTTCCGAGAGGATCACGGAAGCCACATTGAACGAGGCGATGACCGTGAGCGGGGCCAAGATGTTGGGCAGGATCGTCCGAAAGATGATGGACAGCGTGCTGTCCCCGAGAGCTCGGGCCGCTTCGACAAATTCCTTCTCTCTCAGAGAGAGCGTATCGGCTCGCACGATTCGGGCATACGTCACCCACTGCCCCACCCCGAGGACAAGGACGAGGTTCCAAACCCCAGCGCCCAGCACCACCAAAAACATGATCGCGAGGAGAATGAAGGGGAACGCGAGCTGGATATCACCCACGCGCATGATCAGATCGTCCACCCATCCCCCGAAGTACCCGGAGAGGAGGCCGGCGACGACGCCAATGCTCCCTCCCACCGCGATGGCGGCGATCCCTACCAACAGCGAGACCCGAGCCCCGTAGAGCAGCCGGGAGAAGACGTCCCGGCCGAGGGCGTCGGACCCCAGCAGGAAGACTGATCCGTCCGGACCCGTGCCCAGGGGGGCCGCCAGGCGGAGCACCAGATTCTGCCGGTTGGGGTCGAATGGGGCCAACCAGGGGCCGAAGGCGGCGGCAACGGCCGCTACCAGCAGGCAGATCACGGCGAAAACGGGCCAGCGAGCCTCCACCATGAAGCGGGCG
>CAUZAE010000179.1:0-4277 GCA_963577685.1 Gemmatimonadales bacterium UBA6960
GATCGCCGACATCTGGTGCACGAGCGACCCGACCTACTCGCCGTTCCAGAGGTGCTCGCAAGAGATCTCTTTTCAGTCGATCCGGGGGACCCCGCATACCTCACCCGTCTGCGTGAGCACGCTCGGGAAAACCGCGACCGTATCGAGGGCCTCTACACGAATCCGGCGGCTCCCGAGGTGAAAGAACGGGTCCATGCGGTGGCCATGGACCTGGTCGATCGGTTCGCCATCGACGGAATCCACTTGGACTATCTACGATACCCGAGCAGCGATTTCGACTACTCTCGACGCTCTTTGGAGAGATTTCGGTTGTGGGTGCAGCAGCGGGTGCCACCCGGTAGATGGGCGGAGGTAGCCCTGGAGGCGGACGCCGATCCTCTCGCCTTCGTTCAAGGTTTCCCGGGACTATGGGCTGAGTTTCGGCGGGCGCAAATCACCGATATGGTCGAGAGAATCTATACGGGGGTCAAACAAAGGCGCCCAGAAGTAGTGGTATCGGTCGCTGTCTTTCCCGATGCACGCGAATCCTTCACCTACCGCTATCAAGACTGGGAAGGGTGGCTTCGGGCGGGATTCGTGGATGTCGTGGCGCCCATGGCCTATAACCCCGACGATGAGCGCTTCGACGAAGCCATATCACGAGCGGCGGCCGTCGCCGGACCTGATCGGATTTGGGCGGGTGTCGGGACTCACCTCACGAGCTACGCCGGCACCGTGAGTAAGCTCGGGATTGCGGGGCAGGTCGGCGTGCGGGGTTTCGTACTTTTTTCCTACGATTGGGCTGTGGCGTTTGGAGAGGGCATGGATGGCGTGCCCTTCCTACAGCGCGTGGGTCGTACATTCCGTGACTCCCCCAGGTAAGTACGTAGTGTCTGCGTCGGTCCCCCCGGTTCAGCATTGCACCTCTGGCTGCCGTAACTAGCCCGCCGGCGTCTCTCTCGGCGCCGGCTGGGAGACAGATGCATCCCGGACCGACGTGCCGAAAATTTTCAACACGAGCCACAGGACGCCGACGCCGGCAAGCAGCGCGACCCAGACCGGCAGTCCCAGTGCGGTCCCGAGGTCGCCAACCACCATCCCCAGGACTGCAACCAGTACGGCGTAGGGCATCTGCGTCTTCACGTGATCCAAGTGATCACACGCTGCCGCCGTGGAGCTCAGCACCGTCGTATCGGAGATCGGAGAGCAATGGTCCCCGAAGATGGCTCCGGCCAACACGGAGCTGATGGATGCCAGCAGGATGGAATATTCACCGCTCACGCCGAAACCGTCGGCTCCCCCGAGGGTCACCGTAAGCGGAATCACTAGTGGGATCAGAATCGCCATCGTGGCCCACGACGTGCCCGTCGCGAACGCCATGGCGGCTGCCGTCAGAAAAACCGCCAGCGGGAGGGCTTGCAGTGGGAGAGCGCCGCCCAGGATCTGGGCCAGGTATTGAGCCGTACCCAAGTCGCCCGTGACCTGGCCGAGAGACCACGCCAGGATGAGAACGATCATCGCCATGAGCATCGCCTTCATGCCGCCGACCCACGCATCCAGGGACTGCTGGACGGTCAAGATCCGCTGGCCAATGGAAAGCAGTATCGCCACGATACAACCGGCCATCGAACCCCAGAGAAGCGTGGCGAACGGATCTGCGGCGCCAAAAATGTCCATGAGCGAGGCGCCTGCCTCAGTCGAGGCTCGGCCTGACGTGTAGAGGCCCCCCAAGACCACCACGATCACGGTGATGATCGGCAACGCAGCGTTATACCAACGCGGGATCACGCCGTCCGCCGGCGTGAAATGGCCCTCCGTCGTATCCACGGCGAGTTGAGCGCCGCGTCGGTAGAGTCCTCCCCCCGAAGAGGCCCGCCGCTCGGCGGCCGCCATCGGACCGAAATCCCGGTCCATCAGAGAGGTTAGAAAAACAAAAGTCAAGGCCAGGAGAGGATAAAAAAGGTACGGTATGCTGCTGATGAAAACGGCGAATGGACTGATCGACGCTAAGGTCTGAACGAGCGCAGGGTCCGTCCCTGGTTGCTCCGCCGCGATGCGCATCCCGTCGGCGATGAGCGAGATCTCGTAACCCACCCACGTCGAAATGGGCACCAGCGCCGCCACAGGAGCGGCGGTGGAATCCACGATGTAGGCGAGCTTCTCCCGAGAGATCTTCAGTCGGTCCGTGATCGGACGCATCGTGTTTCCGACGATCAGCGTGTTGGCATAATCGTCGAAGAAAATCGCGAGTCCTGCGAGCCACGTCGCGATCTTGCCACGTCGGCCGGTGCTCGCGAAGGGGCTCACTGCATCGACGATGCCCTGCGTACCACCGTTTCTCGCTACAATGCCGACCAAGCCCCCGAGAAGGAACGAAAATATGACGATCTGGGTGTGCCCTCCGTCGACGTCACCCAGGGCCGGGACTACATACGAGTCTATCGTGCGCCACAACGCGGACAGGGGATTATAGCCAGTAACTGCGAGCGCTCCGAGCCAAACACCGGCCAAGAGTGCGGTGATGACCTCCTTGAAAAGAAGCGCCAGGACGATGGCGAGCATGGGCGGGGCCAACGAGAACCACCCGGGCGCGAAGGGCCGCGTGAATTCCAGGGACGTTCCATCGATCATGACCGTCAGCGGAAGTCCGCCACGTGTCGATACGACCAACTCCGCCACCGTGGCGGTCTCCCCCGCATCCACCATCCCAGAGGCCAGTAGCACACCCTGCCCGTCCACGATCCGGTATCCGAGCGCCGTTTGGGAGCTTCCAGAAATATCGAGCGTGAACGGTACCCCACCCAGGATGACCTTTGGCCCATCCGTCACTTCCTGAGTCGCTGCAGGGAGCGGTGATATGCTCAGGAGCGTCGTCAGGAACAGAAGCAGGTGTGGGTTTACGCTCCGTCGCATAGAAGACCTTTCGATGGGTTCCGTCAGTGGCCAGACGGGGTTCATGATGTCGGGGGGCGCTTCCCTTGTAAAGCTCTGTCGGCTTGTCTACCTTCTGGCGCCTTCCACAGGAGTTTTTTCTCTGCACGTTGCGATCATGGACAAAAAGGCGGTGCGGCGGACGGTCGCCCGCATGGCCCAGGAGCTCGTAGAGCATAACGAGGGGCCCCATGATTTGGCGCTGATGGGTATTCATCGGCGAGGCGTGCAGATCGCCCAATTGATTCAATCTGAGATCGAGCTGGCCGAGTCCGTCGTCGTTCCTTTGGGGAGTCTCGACATTACCCTGTATCGGGACGACCTCATGGCCATAGGCCCTATGCCCGTCATCGGTGAGTCTAGCCCTCCGGAGGGAGGAGTGGATGACAGGGCCATGGTCATCATCGACGATGTTCTGTTCACAGGACGAACCATCCGTGCGGCCCTCAATGAGCTCATGGATTGGGGTCGGCCTTCCCGCGTCTCCCTCTGTGTTCTCGTCGATCGCGGAGGTCGCGAGATTCCTATCCAACCGAACGTCGTGGGAAAGACGCTCTCGGTTCTCCCAGATCAGACTGTGGAGGTCTCCGTGCCGGACATCGACGGGAGGTGGGGTGTCGACCTCGTGTCACTGAAGTCGGAGGGATCTTGAACCGAGCCGTCTCGTCTCTCGGCAAGGATCTTGTGGGTCTCGAACACCTTTCTCCGGAACAGATCCTGACAATCCTCGATACTGCCGAGCCGTTCAAGGAGATATCAGAGCGTCGAATCAAGAAGGTGCCTGTCCTTCGAGGAAAGACGATCGTGAACCTCTTCTTCGAAGCCTCTACGCGAACCCGCATATCGTTCGAGTTTGCGGAGAAGCGTCTTAGTGCGGATACGGTCAATATTTCGTCCTCCGGCTCCTCCGTCGTAAAAGGAGAAACGCTCGTGGACACGGCGCGGAACTTGGAGGCGATGCGCATCGATATGGTCGTCATACGTCACGGCTCATCAGGCGCCGCGAAATTCCTAGCCGAGCGGATTCCCTCGAATGTCATCAACGGGGGAGACGGGAGTCATGAGCACCCGACTCAGGCCCTTCTGGACATGCTCACGATTCGCGACCACTTGGGCCGACTCGGCGGACTCAAGGTGTGCATCGTGGGAGATATACTCCATTCCAGGGTCGCCCGGTCGAACATGTACGGAATGCTCAAGATGGGTGCCGACGTGGCGGTTTGTGGTCCGAGCACGCTTCTTCCGCTGAACATCGAGGATCTCGGCGTTACCGTGTTCAAGCACGTCGAAGAGGCCATAGAATGGGCCGATGTGCTGAACGTGCTCCGCCTCCAATTGGAGCGCATGCAAGGTGGTTATCTCCCCAG
>CAUZAE010000180.1:0-4276 GCA_963577685.1 Gemmatimonadales bacterium UBA6960
GGCGCGGATGTCGTGACTGTCATCGGCGCGATGGGCGAGCACTTCGGCGCGCTCGCCCGAACACAGGTCGCAGTTTTCACGCCATATGCGGGAGAGCTGACCCGTGCGATCGCCGCGTGCGTGAAGGAGTTGGGCTATTATGTCCCGATGGCCAAGGGGATGGGCCTCGTCGACAACGAGGAGATCGGGAAGGTCACGCCGGACGAGATCGTGTCCTTCGTGAGCAAGAGCATGCAGGGGCTCAAGCCCGATGCTGTCTTTCTCTCATGTACGAACTGGCGTGCGGTCGAGGCGATCGAGCCGCTAAGTGAGGCACTGGGCCTCCCGGTCACGACGAGCAACCAGGTCACGCTCGATTCAGTGAGGAGTCGGATGGTTGGGACGAAGCCGTGACTGTCTACCTCGTCCTCCTGACCGCGTTTGCGATTGCCCTCGTGCCGTCGGCTATCATGCTCGTGCTCGAGCGGATGGAACCGGGCGGTCGCGACTAGATGGCATCCGGCGACTTAGACCTTACGCTTCTCGCCGCGTTCGCCTGCTACTCGCTCTTCATCCTTGGCGTTGGCGTCTGGGGCTTCCGTAAGAAGTCCTTCGAGGCATACGCCGTTGCGGAGCGCAATGTCGGGCTCGGACTCGCCACCAGCGCGTTCGCTGCGACGTTCCTCTCGGCGGTCACGATCATCGGCGTTTCGGGCTATGCGTCGATCAATGGCTGGGCGGCCGCTTCGTTCACGTGCTACGGATACGCACTCGGGTGGATACTGCTGCTGGTCGCGGCGAAGCGACTCCATCGGGCGCGGCTCAACACGGTCCCCGAGTTCCTGGGGGTCCGCTACGAGTCGCCCGGCCTCAGGGCGATCGCTGCGCTCACGGTGATTGCCCTCTACTCGATCACACTCGTAGTGCAGCTCCTCGCCGTCGGCATCACGATGAACACCCTGATCGGGCTCGACACCACGTTCTCGATCCTGCTGGTCGGCGTGATCTTCGTCAGCTACACGATGCTCGGCGGTCTCGTCTCCGTGCTACGGACGGACCTCATCCAAGCGGTGCTATTGGGCGGCGGTGTCCTGCTGGCCGCGGGAGTGGTAATCCTCCAAACCGACGGCGCAGTCATCACCAGCCCCCCCGAGTCTCTCGGGTCCTTCTTCGGTGGTAGCGTCCAGAGCGCCAGCGACTTCGTCGGCTGGATGCTTGTGTGGGGGCTGGGAATCCCGACGCAGTCGTACTACCTACACCGCTTCTACGCGAGCAAGGACGTACGGGTGGCGCGCGGCCAGATCGCCGTCGCCGCCCCGATCGTCATGCTCATTCTTCTTTCGGTGATCGTCATCGGCACCGGTGCTGGCATGCTGATCCCGCAGGGCGAGGTGGGTGACGGAGCGTTCCCGTACCTCATCAAGAACGTGATCGGGGGCTGGGTCTCCCTCCCGATCCTGCTCGCGATCACCGCCGCGATTCACTCCACGACCGACGGGCTCCTGCACATCGTCGGGCTCTACTTCTCGGTGGACGTCTATGATGCTCTTCGCGGTCCGGTCAAGGGACCGAAGTTGCTGAGGGTAAGTCGGACAGCAACGTTCGTATTCGGCGCGACGGTTACGGTCATAGCGGCGTACGTGTCTGCGAACCCGATCCCGCTCATCAGCCTCGTCGGCGCGATCGCGTGGGGCGGTATGGCGTCGACGCTTTTCGCGCCGCTCTTCCTCGGAATGTTCTGGCCGGGGGCCACACGGGCTGGTGCGCTGGCGAGCTCGGTCGGCGGGATGGTGTTCGCTCTCTGTGCGTTCACCCTCCGCCGTATGGAGCTCATATCGTTTCACGAGATCTATCCCGGAGTGATCGCGTCGCTTCTCCTGATGGTCGGCGTGTCGGCCGTGACGCGACGCGCGTCCGACGCGACGCTGGGCCACTTCTTCCCGGCGTAGGTTCCGCTCCGGACGCGGCTCCGACGGCTGAGGAGGCCGACCAGCCGTTCCTGTCGATCTGAGAAGTCCTGAGGCCGGTTATGGAACGCCGGTCAGCATCGCGAGGAGCATCTGCAAGAGGGTGCTCAATATCCCTTCAACTCGTGGGGCGTGGGGTCCAAATGCGCCATCTCGACCGAGGGTGACGCGGCGGAGGCTACCCAACCGATAGCAAACTCACCGCATAACGATTGGCTGGGTCTTGGAACAGGAGGAGGGAACCCTCCGTGGTCAATCTCCCGAAAGCACGTAGACGCTGGCTGCATTTCCGCCTCGGGACCGACCAGTATCTGCCTAGCGGAAATCCTCTCTCCATGTAACACGCTTCATCAACGAATCACTGGAAGCACAATCGCCGAGGCGTGCGTGCGATCGTGATAGACAGTCTGCGCCGCCGCCCGAATGTCCATCTCGGTCTCCTCCGCCATGGGTCGTCCGGAGTTCAGATTCCGGTTGAACCGAGGAAAATTGCTGCTCGTGACGTGAAGGCGGATCCGGTGGCCCTCTTTGAAGACGTTGCTCGTCTCCCACATGGGAATATCCACCTCGTACACGTTGCCCGGTGTCAACAGTGTCGGCTTCTCCACGGAGTCGCGGAACCGGGTGCGCACGGCGCCCTCGGTAATCAGGATGGCCCGGCCATCGGGATGCACGTCGGACAGCGTTACGAAGAAGTCGGTATCCGTCACATCGGTTGAGAAGACAAGCTGCACGCGCGGCGCGCCCGTAACCTCCGTGTCTTCCACCAGAGGATCACTGGTATAGACCAGGACGTCCTGACGCTGTTGGGTCGATCGCTGGTCGAGAGGTCCGTCCGGAGTGAGCCCGGCTCCACAGCAGCCGTGGCCGCCATAGGTGGGCACGGGACTCCTCGGATCGTACGAGTACTGGTCGGGCGGCTCGTCGGCCGGGAACTCGCTGGATAGCTTCCCGTCGCCGAAGCGCGTGTTGGCGAAGCCATCGCTGTGGAGGAACAGCGTGGTGGGTACGGCCCGCGACAGTGGCCACTCGTATTCGTCCCTCCAGACGTTGTCTCCCATCACGAAGATCCGAATCGGCGCCTGCTCATGGAGGCCGTTTTGGGTCCCTTTCAGATGGTAGTCGAACCACTCCATCTCGAGTGCGCCGAAATCGATGTCGACTCCCCCGCCGAAATCAATGTCTCCGTATAGGCGGCTCGGACGCACACCGTGTCCCCACGGGCCGATCAGCAGCTTCTGCCATCGGCGGGACTCCCGCGAACGGGAAAGCTCTCGCATGCGCGTGAAATTCAGCACCGTCTCGGAGATCAGGTCGTCGTACCATCCGGTAACGTGGAAGGCCGGAACGTCCATTTCCCCGTACTGATCGCGGACGCTCATCTGTCTCCAGAAATCGTCATAGGCATCATGACGGATGGTGTTTGCGACGAACTCGGAGTAGACGCCTACCTCAGCTAGGGCAGACTCGAGGGGCAGGTGTGTCATCACCTCCATCCAGTTCAGATCGGGGATGGGGTGACCGGTGGCGACCGCTTCCTGCCGCGTGCCCCAGCTCAGGCCCAGCGCGAGATGATAGAGGCCGTTCGTTGACCAGACGCTCCCATAGTTGTCCGACTGCGCCGCGACCGGGACCAGTGCCTTCACGTAGGGGCTTCGATAGGGCGCAGGAAGGAGCTGTGTAAAGCCCGGGTACGATGTCCCATACATCCCGATGTTTCCGTCGCACCAGTCCTGGGCCCCGATCCACTGCTGCGTGTCGTAGCCGTCGAGGGCTTCGTCAACGTACGGACGCCATTCCCCTCCGGACCCATAGATGCCGCGAGAATCCATCACCACCACGGCGTAGCCCTGCTCGGCATAGAGTCGCGCGGCACGTGCGCCACGATTCTTGTTGTAAGGCGTCCGGGTGAGCAGGACCGGAAAGGGACCTGGCTGGTCGGGAAGATAGATGTCAGCCGCAAGGAGAACGCCGTCACGCATGGGCACGGCAACATTCGACCGGACCTGGATCTCCGGTATGCTGGTGAGTGCCTGCGCATACACCGGGCCTGGCGCGACGCCCCCGGCACACAGGCTGGCAGATGCAGCCAGCAACCCTATGGTCGTGCCGCGTAGTAGCATTTTCATTCCCCTCCCGATTTCTTCCGGTGCTACTCTGAATATGTGCCCCGCCTCTCTATCCACACCAGCAAAGTGACCCCCCGCCACCCACACCCCCCTTTTTTCACCGCACCCACCGCCACCACTGAAACGCCGTTTTCTGAAAAGTTTTTGCGGCGTCAGCGCATGGATTAACTAATCATGGAAAGACGCTTCCGCAAAAAATTA
>CAUZAE010000181.1:0-4206 GCA_963577685.1 Gemmatimonadales bacterium UBA6960
GACGAACCCCAAGGATAGGAACCGAACGTTACATGGAGCAACAGGAGCAAATAGGGCTGAACGAGCTTCTCGAAGCTGGCGTTCACTTTGGACACCAGACGCGCCGATGGAACCCGAAGATGCGCAAATTCATCTTCGCCGAGCGCAACGGCATTCACATCATCGATCTGCGTAAGACGTTGGATCGACTCATCGCCGCGCAGGAAGAGATCCGCCAAGTGGTCCTGTCCGGGGAGCGTGTCTTGTTCGTCTGCACGAAGGGGCAGCTTCGCGCTGTCATCGAACAGGAAGCGGAGCGCTGTGGTGCCTTCTACGTGACGGAACGCTGGCTCGGTGGCATGCTCACCAACTTCCAGACCATTCGAAAGCAGATCCGTCGGCTTCACGAGTTGGAGCGCGGCCAAGAGGAGAGTGCCTTCGAGTTCTACACCAAAAAGGAGCGACTCCTTTTGGATCGGGAGCGCCTCAAACTCGATAAGTATTTGTCCGGCGTGAAGGACATGTCCCGCCTTCCGGGTGCGCTCTTCATCGTCGACGTCAAGCGAGAGGCCATCGCGGTGCGTGAGGCCGCGCGTCTCGGGATTCCAGTGATCGCCATCACCGATACGAATGCCAATCCCGACCTCATCGAACATCCGGTACCGGGTAATGACGATGCCATCCGCTCGGTCGGTTTGATCACTAGGGCCATTGCCGAATCCGTTCGCGAGGCGAGCACGCAGGTGCCGGAGGAGCAGAAACGGAAGGTCCACGAGGCCCAGGCCACGACTTACTCAACCGAGACAGGCGAGACTACGGAAGCTCCGAACCGCGCTGTCAAGCGCCGCAAGCGAGTTCCTCGGCCCGACGTCGTCGAACGGGAACGTCCACAGGCTGCTACCTCCGCCCCTAAGGAGGCAGATGCAGCGACAGAAGATGCAGGTTCTCCCGGCGCGGGGGGAGACGAGACCACTGCTGGCAGTACCGCTGAAGCGGTGCCCGCTGTCGAGGCAGACGCTGTCGATGAGAGCAAAGATGCGGATACGTCACCCCCCGCCAAGGGTGAGAGTGATGAAAAGAGTGCGCCAGATGCGGAACCCGACGAGGTCCAAGCCAAGTCCTGACGCCCGCATAGACCGTTTTGGTAGTGGAGTCGAAGAGGCGGGGCCGTTGGACGCTCCCGCCTCTTTCTCATAGATGGATGGATTGGTAGAAAAGGGTTGGAATATGAAGAACGCTAACGAGCGATAAGCCACACAATGTCGATTTCTGCTAAGGAGGTAAAAGCCCTCCGGGACCGAACCGGAGCCGGTATGATGGACTGCAAGAAGGCCCTTCAAGAGACTGGAGGTGACCTGGAGGCTGCCATCGATCTGCTCAGAGCCACAGGGGTGGCCAAGGCCGCGAAGCGGTCGGGAAAGTCAGCTAACGAGGGTACGATCGGCTTCTACGTTCACTTCGATAACCGTACTGCGGTGATCGTAGAACTGAACTGCGAGACCGACTTTGTCGCGAATACGGAGGACTTCCAGCAACTCGCGAGGAACATCGCCCTTCACGTCGCATCACAGGCTCCCCTTGCCGTCAGCCCGGATGACATTCCTGAGGAGACGATCGCTCGTGAGCGAAAAGTGTATCGGGAGCAGGTGAAGGAGGCCGGCAAGCCTGAAGACATGGCGGACAGAATCGTGGAAGGTAAGCTCGGAAAATTCTTCAAGGAGAACACACTGCTTTCGCAGCCCTTCGTGAAAAATCCCGATAATACGATCGGCGAGTTGATCACCGAGATGTCGGCGAGGACCGGGGAGAAGATCGAGGTGGCTAACTTCGCGCGCTTGAAAGTGGGTGAGAGAGCTTGAGTATGGAGTTGGGTCCAGACGCATCGCCGAAATATGAGCGTGTTCTGCTGAAGCTTTCCGGTGAGGCACTCGCCGGCGAGCGTGGGTTTGGGATCGAACCGGCGGTAGTCGATCGGCTCACCGACGAAGTGAAGGCCGTCCACGAGATGGGTGTCAGTCTCGGCCTCGTTATCGGTGGCGGAAATATCGTGCGAGGCGCGCTGGCCAGCCAAAAGGGAATGGATCGGGTCCAGGCGGACTATATGGGCATGTTGGGCACCATCATCAACGCGCTGGCCGTGCAGGATCTTCTCGAGCGCAAAGGTGTTGCGACCCGGGTCATGACTGCGATCCGGATGGAAGAGGTGGCGGAACCCTACATTCGTCGAAGAGCGCTCCGCCACATGGAAAAGGGTAGGGTCGTGATCTTCGCCGGAGGAACCGGAAGCCCCTATTTTTCGACGGACACCACGGCCGCATTGAGAGCGATCGAGATGGGGTCGCAAGTGGTCATCAAGGCCACCAAGGTCAAGGGGATCTACAGTGCCGATCCGGTCGAAGACCCCTCGGCAGAGTTTTTCCCGGCGATTACCTTCAAGGAAGTTGTACAAAGAGAGCTGGCGGTTATGGACGCGCCTGCGGTGTCGCTGTGCAGGGAGAATGATCTGCCGATCATCGTCCTCAATCTCGAGGACCGAGGCGCGGTTTCGGCCGCTATTCGAGGAGAGCGGGTAGGAACGTTGGTTTCCTGAGGGTTCTGGGCGATGCTTCGCCCCTCCTCGCCTCGAAAACACAATCGGAGAGGTGGCCATGTCGTTGAAGGAAGCCGAAGAGCGGATGGAAGACGCCGTCGAGGCGTTGCGCCGCGAGTTTGCCGCTGTCCGTACTGGCAAAGCCAGTCCGGCGCTGCTCGATACCGTTCGCGTTGACGCCTACGGTTCCAAGATGCCTCTCAACCAAGTCGCCAACGTTTCGACGCCCGAAGCCTCGTTACTTGTCGTCCAACCGTATGACAAGGCTTTGCTCGAGGATATCGAGAGGGCCATTCACACGGCGAATCTCGGGCTGAATCCGGCCAACGACGGGAATCTGATTCGTGTTCCCGTTCCTCCATTGACCGAGGAACGCCGGAAGGAATACGCCAAACTTCTTCACCAGATGACGGAGGAGGCGAGGATCTCCGTGCGGCACGCCCGCAAGGTAGGCAACGACGAGATCAAAGTCGCCATCAAGGAACACGAGACCAGTGAGGATGAGGGTTTTCGGCAACTGGAGAAAATTCAAGAACTGACAAACCACTACTCGTCGTTCCTCGACGAGATGTTGGAAAACAAAGAGAAGGAGGTGATGGCCATCTAGCTCTTCGCAGACCGCCTTGGATTCTGTGACCAGCCGTCCATCACTCGTCATGACGCCTACGACGCCTACTACGCTCTTACAAGAAATTCTGCTCGACGGCCAGATGCCCCAACATGTGGCGATCATCATGGACGGGAACGGGCGTTGGGCGAGCAGTCGGAGCCTACCTCGGGCCGCTGGGCACAGGGAGGGAATGAAGGCCGTTCGTGACGTGGTCGAAGGTTCGGTCGACGCGGGCATCGAGGTCCTCACGCTCTTCGCATTCTCCACCGAGAACTGGCAGCGCCCTCGTGCCGAAGTCCTTGCGCTCATGGGCCTGCTCCGATTCTTCATCGCCAAAGAGACCGGGGACCTGAAGGACAAGGGTGTTGAAGTCCATATTCTCGGCGACGTGGACGCGCTGGACCCCGCGACCGGGGCTGCTGTGGATGGAATCATGGAAGTAACGGCCGGTGGCGCGAAGCTCCGCCTCAACCTCATGATTTCGTACTCCGGCCGGGAGGAGATCTTGAAGTCGTGCCGGCAGCTGGTGGAGCGTGTGAGCAGGGGCGATCTCGATCCAGCAGACATCGATGAAGCGGCGTTCGAGGAGGGCCTCTTTACGCCCGGACTTCCTGACCCCGATCTTCTCATCCGAACGTCAGGGGAGTTCAGGATCAGCAACTTCATGCTCTGGCAGCTTGCGTACACGGAATTGCACTACACATCCGTGCTCTGGCCCGACTTCTCGCGAGAAGATCTCTTTCAAGCCGTGCTGGACTACCAGGAGCGAGATCGTCGTTTCGGTCGGGTTACGGTCGGCTAGCCCAATGGCGTGGAAATCACTGAAGGGAGAGCTTGCTAGCCGACTGGCGGTGGCGGCCATCGGAATTCCTCTGGCGGTCCTGATCATTTATCGCGGTGTATGGACGCTCGGCATTCTGATGGCCCTCGTGGCCGCACTAGGGGCACGCGAGTTCTACAGCGTGGCGGCCCGTGAAGCCAAGCCGCTCGTCGGGCTCGGAGCCGCCCTTTCGGCGGCACTTCCGCT
>CAUZAE010000182.1:0-4139 GCA_963577685.1 Gemmatimonadales bacterium UBA6960
ATGCATGGGAGTCGAGATCCCCACAAAGTCGGCCCGGCGGACCTTGACCTCGTCGATAACCTCGACGGCGAGATCCAGGCATTCCACTTGATGGCGCCCTTCAGCGATTAAGTGTGAGGCAGCGGAGGCTACTCCGAACGGCTGATGGCCGAGCTCATAGCAGGAGATGAGGAGCACGTTCATTGCCGAAGATGCCTCATGGCCGTTACCAATGACCAACTTTGATCGTCAGATAAGGGCACCCTGGCTGATCCTCTCCACCGTGCACTCGTCCAGGGAGCTCGGAGCGTCTTCCTCTGCGCTCGACGCCTCCACGGCTTGAGCAGGGTCGGCCATCAACCGACCGATCCCTCCATCTCGAGCTCGATGAGCCGGTTGAGCTCGACGGCATACTCGAGCGGAAGCTCTTTGGCGATCGGCTCGATGAATCCGCGCACGATGAGCGCCATGGCCTCCTCTTGTGTCAGCCCGCGGCTCATGAGGTAGAAGAGTTGAGCGTCGCCGACCCTGGAGACGGTCGCCTCGTGCCCCACCGACGCGTTCTTCTCTTCGATCTCGATATACGGATACGTGTCCGTACGCGAGGTCTCGTTGATGAGAAGCGCATCGCATTCGACGTTGGACCGCGAGTTGACCGCACCCTCGTAGACTTTGCAAAGGCCACGATACGTGGACCGGCCGTCGCCCTTCGAGATCGACTTCGAGATGATCGAGGAGGTCGTGTTCGGCGCCACGTGAACGACCTTGCCCCCGGTGTCCTGATGCTGTCCATCGCTGGCGTACGCGATGGACATGATTTCTCCGTGCGCTCCCTCGCCTACGAGGTAACACGACGGGTACTTCATCGTGAGTTTCGAGCCGAGATTTCCGTCGAGCCACTCCATGGTGGCGTTTTCGTTCACCACGGCGCGTTGAGTCACGAGGTTGTACATGTTGTTCGACCAGTTCTGAATGGTCGTGTAGCGGAACCTCGAGTCCTTCTTCAGGATGATCTCGATCACACCGGAGTGGAACGAGTCGGTGGAGTAGACCGGAGCCGTGCATCCCTCGATGTAGTGAGCCTGAGCGCCCTCATCCACGATGATCAGCGTGCGCTCGAACTGGCCCATGCGCTCCTGGTTGACCCGGAAGTACGCCTGGAGGGGCGTATCGAGCTCGACCCCCTTCGGCACGTAGACGAACGACCCGCCCGACCAGACCGCCGAGTTGAGCGCCGAGAATTTGTTGTCCGCAATGGGAATGACGCTCGCGAAATGCTCCCGGAAGAGCTCCGGGTGGTTCTTGAGCCCGTCTTCGATCGAATCGAAGATCACGCCCTTGGATGCCCATTCCTCCTTGAGCGAGTGGTACACCATTTCGGACTCGTACTGGGCTCCGACGCCGGCTAGTAGCTTCTGCTCCGCATCGGGGATGCCCAAACGCTCGAACGTGTTCTTGATGTTCTCGGGGACGTCGTCCCAGGAGCGCTCCATCTGGTCCTGTGGCTTCACATAGAAGTAGATCTCATCGAGCGTGGCCTCGAGCTCCGAGAGGTCCCCGCCCCACGTCGGCATCGGCTTCTTTTCGTAGATCTTCAGAGCCTTCAGACGGAACTCGAGCATCCACTCGGGCTCATCCTTCTGCGTCGAAATCTGGCGGACGATATCCTCATCCAGGCCAGTCCTGGTGCGGAAGACGTGCGCCTCTTCATCGACAAATCCGTACTGATATTCGTCGAGATCTAGTCCCTCGACCAGTTCATTTTGTGGCATGAGCACCCCCGCACGGACGGCAACACATGAAATATAATAGCGAAGCGAAACTATCTTGCCGACGCTGGTGTGTCAAGATTGTTTAGGATCGATATCATCATGGGGGAAGAGGAGCGCTCACTTCCCGTCCAATGGCGTGTCCTTTTGTAGTGGTGTAGCTTAGATGAAATGGCGGAACTAACGACAGGGCGAGACGTTGCTGAACTCATAGCGCACCTCGGTCGCGTTGCCTACAGCGGGGGTCGTCGCCACATGCTGACTGCGGCGCAATGGGCAGCGTTGCGGTACTTCGGACGGGCGAACCGCTTCTCGCGGACGACATCGGGGTTCGCGGAGTTTCATGGCACCACTCGGGGAACCGCGTCGCAGACGGTGAAGGCGCTCGTGGAGCACGGGTATCTGAGCCGCACCCGCTCCTTGCTGGACGGAAGAAGTATCCGCTTCGACCTGACGGGGCAGGCGCACACCGCCTTGAAGGAGGATCCCCTCAATGAGGTGGCCGAGGCGATCAGTCAACTCCCTCGCAAGGCGCGAGCCGCGGTGGCCGGGAGCCTTCGTCAGGTACTGGCGGAACTCGCAAGGCGACGGGGAGGGAAGGAGTTCGGCAGCTGCGTATCTTGCGGCCACCTGGAGAGATGCGAGGACGGCGATACGTTCCAATGCCATTGCTTCCGTGCAGTCGTAGAGCCGCCCGAGCTGAAGCTGCTCTGCTCGAACTTTACGACGGACGTCTGACCGGAGGCCTAGTCAGGACGAGATTCACAGGCTCTCAGTGGTCAAAGCGATCCTTGACGGCAGCCATTTAGTAGCCATGCGAAACCACTGCGTTTATTCCAGTATTGTCGAGATAGTTTCGTATCACTACTATTGAGACGACAAGAGGCGAGGTGGGGTGAGATACCAGGAGGACGTCAGCGCCATGGTCACGATGACGAGTTCGGCGACCGAGAAGGTTCAGGACTTCATACAGGAGCACGGAGTCGAGGGTGAGGCTGGACTCCGCCTTGCGGTGTTACCCGGTGGGTGCTCCGGTTTTCAGTACGGTTTGAACATCGAGGACGGTCCCGAGGCGGACGACGAAGTGCTCGACGTCAACGGCGTGAAGGTGTTCATGGACGCGTTCAGCACACAGTACTTGGAAGGTGTCGAGATCGACTACGTCACGAGCATGATGGGTCAGGGTTTCACCTTCCAGAATCCCAAGGCGAGCGGCGGCTGTGGGTGCGGGAGTTCGTTCACGGTTTGACACCCCGCCGAGGCTGACAACGGACTCGGCGCTCTGAGTTGGTCGGCATCGTTACCTTCACGGCTCGAGTCGCTCCGACTCAGGTAGGATCACGCGCAGTCGAGGAAGGCCATAGCAATGACCCCCGACGAATTCGCCGAGCGCTTCAATCGGTTGCGCTCCTCGGAGGACCGTTATCGATACCTCATCCAGCTTGGGCGGAAGCTGGAGCCGTACCCAGAGGAATTCAGGGATCAAGAGCACCTGGTTCCAGGATGTCTGAGTCAGGTCTGGCTCGTGACCGTCGAGGGCTCCGAGCGGTCCGAAGTTGTATTTAGGGCCGACAGCGACGCACACATCGTCAAAGGGCTCATCGCCGTGCTTCTCATGATGTACAATGGCAAGACGCCCGAGGAGATCCTTTCGACCGACGTGGAAGGACTCTTCGAGCGGTTGGAGCTGGAGCAGCATCTGTCGGTCAACCGAAGGAACGGTTTCTATTCGATGACCCTAAAAATGAAAGAACATGCGGCCCAAGCGACCGCCGCTTACTCCGCCCCTCGGCTCTGAGCTTGCATCTCAAGCCTGTGGGCATGGTGATCGCGCAGTAAAATCATAGATCAGGACCCGGAATATGCCCGTCACAGAGAAGGATGTTCGCGACGCTTTGAAGAGCGTGAAGGATCCGGAACTCAATCTCGATCTGGTCGTGCTCGGCCTCATATACGGTATCGAGGTAGAGGATGGTGACGTACACATCGTGATGTCGTTGACGTCGCCGATGTGCCCTGTCGCGGACCAAATCGTGGTGGAAGCCCGCGACGCGGTGTCCGGCGTGGAGGGCGTCGAGAGTTGTCAAGTGGACCTGACGTTCGACCCTCAGTGGACCCCCGAGCGGATGGCTCCCCTGATCCGAGCGTCCCTGGGCCTGTAGCTAGGCCGCAGCCCCCCGGACGGCCACCACACATGACCCTCCGCGGCTGGACGGACCCCCGGGACGGACGGTACTCCCTGTCATGAGCATGGTCACGCAGAGTCCCCTGCCGCTCGCTGGGTGATTGGTGTCCTGTCGGTCGTCGTGTTCGCGGCGGCGATCATCGTCCTCTACGCCATGCCGGGGTGCGGTCCAGCGCCCGGGAGGGGCTTCGGCCTCTCCCCTTTTT
>CAUZAE010000183.1:0-4045 GCA_963577685.1 Gemmatimonadales bacterium UBA6960
ATCGTGCTAGTTTTGAATAGCCGTGGTGCTCCGCAGCACGAGGCATACGTGGTGTGTGCTCGACTCAGAAGCGTGATTGGAAAGGGGGTTGCGTGACGAACGTCCAGGCTCATGCCGCCTCGGCCATCGGACCGAGGTCCCGTAAGCGCTTCATCAACCGAGAGCTCTCTTGGTTGGCCTTCAACGAGTGTGTTCGCTTCCTTTCGATCTCGGGGACCAACCTCGACGAGTTCTACATGGTCCGTGTGGCTGGCCTCAGTGCGCAGATCAAAGGGGGAATTCGGTCACTCAGCCAAGATGGGCGGACGCCGGCCCAGCAGTATCGCCAGGTGAACAATCGAGCGGCTGAGCTGATGATTCGCCAGCAAGAAACGTGGCAGGCGCTAAGGGCAGAACTGGCCGTGAAGGGTGTCTCGGTGCTCCATCCGTCGGAACTGAAGACGAAGGACGAGCTTTGGCTAGACGATCACTTATCCCATCAAATTTTCCGGTCTTGACGCCGCTCGCGGTTGACCCTGCGCCCGTCCGTAGGATCGCGGAGAGACGAGGAGGTTGATTTCCTCGCTGCGGGGGTTTCTTTTCGCCGTCTGACCTTTCGACGCTAAAGAAACCGATCTCCCGAAGGGGGCTGACCTTGAGACGAGTACCCATTTCGATCGCGGCCTGGACTCTTGCGATTTGTCTTGTGCTGGGTGGGCAGTCGGCCGCTGCTCAGAACCTCGCCGACTCCTACCGGAGTGACGCCAACCGACTGATCGAGGCCGCACTGTCCGACAGCGCGGCGTACGACCGGCTCACGGATCTCGTCGATCGTTTCGGTCACCGCCACAGTGGTTCGGTGAGTCTCGAGCGTGCTCTGGACTGGATCTTGGAGGAAATGGAGGCCGACGGGCTCGACAACGTCCACGGTGAGGGCGTGTTGGTGCCGCACTGGGTCAGAGGCGAGGAGTCGCTTGACATGATCCGGCCCATCGCCCGGGCACTTCCCATGCTCGGCCTCGGAGGGAGTATCGCCACACCCCCGGGAGGAATTCGGGCCGAGGTCCTTGTCGTTGGAAGCTTCGAGGAGCTAGTCGACCGGTCAGACGAAGCGAAGGGACGCATCGTGCTCTTCAACGTGCCCTTCACGACCTACGGAGAGACCGTCCAGTACAGAAGCCGCGGGGCGATCGCCGCATCGCGGGCTGGAGCGGTGGCGAGCCTCATCCGCTCGGTGACGCCGTATTCCCAACAGACGCCCCATACTGGAGCGATGAGCTATCAGAACGGCGTCGAGCGCATCCCCCACGCGGCGATTACGGTCGAGGATGCCGAGTGGATCCAGAGGATGTCCGATAGAGGCGAACGGGTCGAGGTCCACCTCCAGATGAATGCGCGAACCCTTCCCGACGTCCCCTCGAGGAATGTCGTCGCCGAGATCATCGGCAGTGAGTTTCCGGACGAGGTCGTGGTTCTGGGCGGGCACATCGATTCGTGGGACGTGGGCCAGGGCGCCATGGACGACGGCGGTGGATCCGTCGCCGCTTGGGAGGCCGTGCGGCTGATGAAGGAGCTAGGGCTTCGCCCCAGACGCACCGTCAGGGTCGTTCTTTGGACCAACGAAGAAAACGGGACGGCCGGCGGGCTGGGGTACCGTGATGCACACCGGGACCAGCTGGACGATCACATCCTCGCCATGGAATCCGACGGGGGCGTTTTCAAACCCAGCGGATTCGGATTCACGGGCTCCGATGAAGCCTTCGCCATAATGCAGGAGATCGGCTCGCTCCTGGTGCCGATCGAGTCGGGTGTGATCACGCGTGGTGGAGGCGGCGCCGACATCGGGCCGATCATGCAGGAGGGGGTGCCCGGTATGGGTCTGTCGGTGGACGGCACTCGCTACTTCTGGTATCACCACACCGACTCGGACACGATCGACAAGCTGGACCCCCGAGAGGTGGCCCTTTGCGTGGCCACGATGGCCGTGATGGCCTACGTCGTGGCGGATATGCCGGAGCGACTCCCGCGGTAGTAGAGCCTCGGGAGTTCTCCGGAGCTCCGCACGCTCTCAGGTCCGGGGTTCAGCCACCTGGCCAGCGCTTGGGCGTAGCCCGATCCACCGGTTGGAATGTCCTGGAGGGACGCTGGGCTTCACGCGTCACCAAGTCGAAGCGGTCACCCGCAGCGAGGAAGAAAAAGAAGCCATGATCGCCGATCATGCGCTCATTGTCGAAGACGGCGACGTAACTCTCACCGATGACCTCGAACGAGTTACCCGTCACGACGATCGCCGTGTTCTCGTCGATCCCGATTCCCAGCAGTTCCGGGTGGGCCTGGATGACCTCGACAAGGTCGAACTGTCGGTTCCGCTTGAGAAGGTGCTGATCGATCGCCGAGTTAGTGAGGAAGCCGAAGCCCTCTACGTGGTCTCCCATCATGAGCTCGTTACCGCGCGTGTCCCCGCGCACCAGATACGATCCCTGAATCGTAGCTCCTGCGGAGGAGCCCCCGATGACTCCACCACGATCCAGCAGATTGTGGAGCTCTCGTTCGGTCTGCGTGTCCAGGTAAGAATCGGCCAGATGCCACTGGCGCCCGCCGGGGAACCAGACGCCACTGGCTTCCCGGATCGCTCGGACGAACTCGTCCGACTCCGCCTGTGAGCGATCCTTGGTGTGAAGGACAGTCAGGTTGGTCGCGCCTTGATCACGCCAGGCGTTGAGGCCCTGATAGAACTGGTCGTACTCGTCCGCGCCACCGGCGGTGGGAATCACCACGATGGGTGCGTCCGGTCCTCCGGCCAGATCCAGGAAGCGCTGCATGATCCCCGGATCTCGCATGGCCCCACCGACGATCACGAGTGAGCCATTGGACGGACCCCTGGTCTGGGCAGCGACCTGGAACGGGACGCACAGGATCATGGTGGCCAAGGAGAAACGGACGAGTCGGCGCATGGGACGTCTCCAAACGTTGAAGCATTTGCGGCGCGGTGCACGAGTCCTCAAGCCGACGTCGTGTTCGGGCAACATGGAAGGGCGCGGCCTGTCGAACAAGGACGACGGGCGACGACGGGCGGTGGACGCCCACCCGCGCCCGGCGTAGTCTGTCGGCGTCTCACACCCCGGCACCGATCAAGGGATCGATGCCTCGTCCGTCACACGGATCGGCTTCATGACGTGGAGTCCTCAGCAGAGCGAGTCGCTGTCCTCCGCCCTTGGCCGGGAGATCGGGGAACAGGTGCAAAGAGCGCTTGGCTCCCTCTCGGTGAAGGAACGGGTGGGTGAGGCTGTCCATGAGGCTCGACGCGCCATCAAGCGCGCTCGCTCATTGCTCAAGATGCTCCCTGGTGATCGAGCTTCTCGGAGTCGCCGACAGGAAGACCGCACACTCCGAGATGCGGGCAGATGCGTTGCCGAGCTGCGTGACGCCGACGTGTTGGTCGGTGTAGCCGCCGGCTTGCACTTGGACGCTCCAGACGAGCGAGTCCCCCCGGCCCTGATGGTGTCGCTTCGTGCCGACCGGGACCGACTCCTTGATGCGGCTCACGACCAGCATGGCCCGCTCCGCCAAGGGAGGGACCGGCTTCTCACCTTTGTCGTCACTCAACCCAACGGCGACCAAGTTGACGATTTGGAACTCCTGAGAGTCGGCCTCGTCACTTCATATGAGTCCGCCCGGACCCAGAGGCGAGTGGCGTTCGGTGGCATTCTCATAGCCGAGTCGCTTCACGAGCTTCGCAAGCGTGCCAAGAACTTACGCTATCAACTGGAGTTCTTGGATGCCGGGACTGCCGATGTGCGACAGATGGTATCAGACCTGCACCATCTCACCGATCTTCTCGGGGACGCGAACGACCTGGTCGTGCTGGCGAAGTATGCCCGTGCTCGGAGTACGACCGAAGAGGAGAGCCGCGAGCTTCTCCTCCACCTCGAGGAGGCCGCGGGAGTGGTCTGGATGGAAGCCGACCCACTCTGTGGGCGACTACTGAGCGACGAAGCCGACGCCTTCTTCCTCCGCGTCGAACACGACCTGCGCCGGCCTCAGGGGTAGAGTCGCTCAGTCGTCC
>CAUZAE010000184.1:0-4010 GCA_963577685.1 Gemmatimonadales bacterium UBA6960
CAGGTCCTTCACCATTTCCGGGCTCGCGACCGGGAGCGCGGTCCTGGAGAAGATGAAAGCCATGTACCCGGTGAACATGCACCCGAGGGTGATGAGTTCCCAACGCGACCTGCTCGGAGCCGGATCGCTGTTCGCGATCATCGTATCACGTGAGCCGGGCAAGGCGGGTCAGCCTTCTGCGACGAAGTCGATCAGACTACTCAGCAGGTTCTGCTCGACCTCGATCTCGTCATGGTCGAGGATTTTCGATCTGATTCTGTCTCCCCGCTCCCCAGGGACCAGAACCTCGTCTACCCCTTCGAGTTTCTTCGCGCCCCGGATCGCCTCGGTCATCTTGGTGGTCTCTTCCAAGAACCTCTTCATACCGATCATGGCTTCCGGGTCGATCGCGATGACGACGTTGCCGTCGTGATCACTCTCGTTCAGGAAATCCCCGCCGACCAGAGCACCTCCGATGATCTGTACCATCAACGCCAATCCTGCACCCTTGACCCCTTGATCGAACGGGCGAATGGCGCCTTCCATGATCGCTGCCGGATCCGTCGTTTCCTTCCCGTCTTTGTCATATCCGAGTCCGTCGGCAACCTGGTCCCCCCGTGTCTTCGCCTCCACCAGTCCGTAGTAGGAGATGCCGGACGAGGACATGTCGAGCACGATGGGGTCACCCTCGGTCGGGATGCCCCAGGCTATGGGGTTCGTACAAAACAGAGGCTCATGAGACCCATGGGGAGGCACCATCCCGAAGGGATAGCTCGACATTGAAATCCCGATCAGACCTGCGTCCGCGATCTTTCGTGACCAGTAGCCCATGGCTCCCGAGGACCCATCCCCGGTATGCGTCCCCACGATGGCGATGCCCGTCTCTTTGGCCTTCCCGATGACCATCGCGACGGCCTGTTCCAGAGCGACCGCTTCCATGGAGAGGTTCGCGTTGATGATTGCCGTAGTGGGGGTCTCCTTTTCGACGGTCGGCTGCTGCGCTTTTTCATGCTTTGGCATGCCTTTGCCGATCAGCTTCACGATACCCTGGTCGTTCCCGCGCAACTGGGCATACATGAGCATGTCCCGGATGATCTCGGCCTCTTCCTCGGAGTACCCGTACTTTAGAATCGCCTTCGTGGTCAACTCGGACAGTTCCTGGCATGAGATCTTCATTGGATGGCCTTTGGGGTCCTTCTCAAGTGAACCTCGAGGCCAGGCATGCACTGGCCGTCTCTTCGTCTCGCTCGTCACAGACAAAGGTGCGCCTCTCGAAAACGCAAGTCACTCCGCCCACTAAGATCGAAAGAAGTCTTGGGCGCTTTATTACGATTCAATCGCCGTATTGCCCACGCCGAGCCCGCTGGGTAGACTCCGCTCCAGGCGATCTCGACGAACGCCTCAACCGCCTGAGAACGAACTTGCAGGATATTGAAAACAGGCTGTACGGGAATCGTGCCAAGCGGCAGGTGGGCGAGAGGGTGAGCCCGACCGTAGAGTCACGGCTTTTGGCTGTCGACCTAGGCGTGTATCACTCGACCTACGGGCCCACCGCCACTCTTCGCACGACCTTGGAGATCGCCGACGCCCAACTCGAACAGATCAAATCCGATCTCGAGGAGGCACAGTCCGAGGCGGCAGCCCTAGGCGTAGATCTCGTTCGAGCCGGTGCTCCTTGGGTCGGCGGGAACCCTTTGCCGAGGGGACCGGGTGGCTGAGCATAAGTGACGTGCAGGCGTACATCGGAGATGGACTGCAGCGCTTTACAGACGAGATTTTCGAGTTCTTACAGATCCCCTCCGTAAGCGCCAAGTCGGACCACGACGCCGACACGCGCCGCACGGCCGAGTGGCTACACGCGAGGCTGGTCGACGCTGGACTCGAGGCCGAGGTCATCGATACGCCCGGTCATCCGATCGTCTTGGGTGAGTGGCGAGGGGCGGGTGAAGGCGCTCCTACGGTCCTCGTGTATGGTCACTACGACGTGCAGCCTGCCGAGCCCGTTGAGCTCTGGCATTCTCCGCCCTTCTCACCGGAATTCCGCGAGGGCCGTCTCTACGCTCGTGGCTCCGCCGACGACAAGGGGCAACTGTACCTTCACGTGAAAGCAGCCGAGGCGCATCTGAAGGCCGGCGACGGACTCCCGGTGAACCTCATCATACTGGCGGAGGGGGAAGAAGAGGTGGGCTCGCCGAACCTGGTGCCCTTCCTCGAGGAGAACTGCGACCGGTTGGCATGCGACGCCATTGTCATTTCGGATTCGGCCATGTTTGCACCGGGGCTGCCGTGTCTCCTCTTTTCGCTACGGGGCCTGGCCTACTGTGAGATCCACGTGGACGGCCCATCCAGCGATCTGCATTCCGGCAGCTACGGCGGTCCGGTCGTGAACCCCGCCATGGCTCTCTCGCAGATACTGGCCAGCCTCTTTGATGACGACGGCCGCATCGACATCGACGGCTTCTACGACGACGTGCTCGATTGGGACGACGAAACGCGCGACAGCATCCGAAACTTGCCGTTCGATGAAGAGGAGTTCGCGACGTCGATCGGAACTACCCTCGCGGGAGCCGAGAAGGCGTATTCGGTCAACGAGAGGCTCTGGACCCGACCGGCCTGCGACGTGAATGGCATCCTTTCGGGCTACACTGGCGAAGGTGCGAAGACCGTGCTTCCGGCAAATGCCATGGCCAAAGTGAGCTTCCGCCTGGTGGCGGACCAGAATCCCCAGCGTGTCTTCGATCTGATGCGAGCGCATGTGGCCAAGGTCGCGCCTGAGGGCGTCACGGTGCGGGTCGAGGAGCTGCACAGTGGTATGCCCTGGCGAGCTCAGCTGAGCGGCAAGCTCGAGGAGGCCGCGACGACCGCCTTGATCAAGGCCTTCGGTGCGGCACCGGTGCTGGCTGGCGAGGGCGGTAGCATACCGATCGTCTGTGACTTCGAGCGGGTTCTCGGTGCGCCCGCACTGCTCGTCGGCTTTTCGCTGCCCGGGGCGAATGAGCATGCACCGAACGAGTGGTTCCCCCAGGAGAACATCGAGAAGGGGATCCGAGCCCTGGCCTATCTCTACGAGGAGCTCCGCTAGCACCATGCGAGAGTCGGAGCTGGACATCCGGAGTGAGACCTCGGCGGCTGCCGAGCGGATCCATCCGCACATTCGGGAGACACCCGTGGAGCGCTCGGTCTGGTTGAGCGGGGTCGGGAAGTGCGATGCCCACCTCAAGCTGGAGAACCTTCAGGCGACCGGTTCCTTCAAGCTTCGGGGTGCCGCCAACAAGCTCCTGTCCTTGAGTGAGGCGGAACGCCAGAGGGGCATCGTGACCGCCTCCTCGGGGAACCATGCGGGGGCTATTGCCCATCTGCTGCACGGCTTCGGCTGGCCCGGTACCATCTTCGTGCCCGAGGACGCATCGGAAAGCAAGGTCTCGATGCTGTGGCAGCTCGGTGCCGACCTGCGCTTCCATGGCCTGGACTGCCTCGAGACCGAGCGATTCGCGAAGCTGAATGCCGAGCAGAGCGACCGGCTGTTCGTCTCCGCCTGCGACGACCCGAAGATCATCGGCGGGCAGGGCACGATCGGGCTGGAGTTGGAACGTCAGATCGACGGAATCGACAGCGTCTTCGTCCCGGTGGGCGGCGGCGGTCTGATCGCGGGAATCGCGGGATGTCTGAAGTCCAAGAACCCAGATATTGAGATCGTGGGCTGCCAGCCGGCAGCTTCGGCCGTGATGTACGAGTCGGTCAAGGCGGGGAGAATCGTGAAGCTGGATTCGCTACCCACACTCTCGGACGGGACCGCGGGAGGAATCGAGGAGGGCGCGATTACCCTGCCGATCTGCCGAGACCTCGTCGATCGTTTCGTGCTGGTGAGCGAGGACGAGATCAAGGCGGCGATTCGGCTCGTGCTGCTGAGGCACCACACGCTGGTGGAGGGGGCTGCGGCTCTTTCGGTCGCTTCCTTCCTGAAGACGGCGGACCGCTACGAGGGCAAAACGGTGGTGCTCATTCTGAGCGGCGCAAAGATCAGCCTGGAG
>CAUZAE010000185.1:0-3987 GCA_963577685.1 Gemmatimonadales bacterium UBA6960
CGCCGTCCTCTACCAGTCCGATCAACTCGGCCAATCCAGCCGGCGTGAGCCCCAGGTCGGAAAAAGAACCCTTCTCCCGGTTCACCTCCCGCAACAGTGGCCCTCGCACCCAGTTGGCGGCGACTTTCGCGTCTTCGACCCGTGCAGCGACTCCCTCGAAAAAATCCGCCAGTGAGCGCGATGAGGTCAGAACCTCGACGTCGTCCTCCCCCACATCGAGCTGCTCCAGCAAGCGCTTTGCCCGTTCCTCGGGAAGCTCCGGCAACGCCTTCTTCAACCGCTCGATCCGCTCGCGACTCAGGCGGAGCGGGGGGAGATCGGGGTCCGGGAAATACCGGTAGTCATGACTCTCTTCTTTCGTACGCATGGGCCGCACCATACCACTGCGTTCATCCCAGAGGAGCGTCTGCTGTACGACGGCGCCTCCTCCCTCGAGCACACCGAACTGTCGCTCCGCCTCTAGCTCCAAGGCTCGCTCGACGGCTGAGAAGGAGTTCAGATTCTTTACCTCCGTCTTCACGCCCAACGTGTCCGACCCGGCGCCCCTGACAGAGAGATTGGCGTCTACGCGGAGACTGCCCTCTTCCATGTTGCAGTCGCTGACCTCGAGGTACTCGAGCGTGCGCTTGAGGCCCTGGAGGAATGCCCTCGCCTGGGATGGACTCTCCAGATCAGGCTCGGTCACGATCTCGACGAGGGGCACACCCGCCCGATTCAGATCGACGAACGTACCCTCCTCGACACGGTCGTGAATCGACTTTCCGGCATCCTCTTCGATGTGAACCCGTCGAATTCGAACTCTGTGCTCCCCCGTCCCGGAGGTGAGCAAGACGCATCCGTTCGTTGCTAGCGGCTCATCGAACTGCGTTATCTGATATCCCTTGGGAAGGTCCGGATAGAAGTAGCTCTTGCGTGCGAAAACGCTCGATTCGTGGACCACGCAACCCAGTCCGAGTGCCGTGGTGACCGCCAAATCCACCGCCTCGCGGTTCACGACGGGAAGCGCTCCTGGAAGGCCCAAACACACAGGACAAGTCTGGGTGTTCGGCGATACCCCGAACGTGGTCGCATCTGGGCAAAAGAGCTTCTCGGACGTATCGAGCTGTACGTGGACCTCCAAGCCGATCACGGTCTCCCAACTCATGTCACGCCACCCCCTTCGCCGCACGCCGACTCGAGTGCCGAAGCAACCTGGAGAAGTACCTCTTCACCCCACCAGGGACCGATGATCTGCCCCCCTACCGGGAGGCCGGCTACGTCACCGATGGGGACCGATACGGCGGGCAATCCAGCTAGATTCGCCGTAACGGTGAAGATGTCGGCGAGGTACATCTGGAGTGGGTCTTCGATCCGCTCTCCGAGTCGAAAAGCAACCGTCGGCGACGTGGGAGTGAAGAGCACATCCACACCCTCTCGAAACACGTTGCCGAAATCGGCGGCCACCAGACTCCTCACCTTCTGAGCTCGACCGTAGTACTGATCGTAGTAACCGGCCGTAAGAGCGTAGGTACCGAGGAGAATCCGGCGCTTCACCTCCCGTCCGAAACCGAGCGTGCGGGTACGCCCGTACATCTCTTCGAGGCTCGCGCCATCCTCATCCCGGACCCCGAACCGCACGCCGTCGAAACGCGCCAAGTTACTGGAGACCTCTCCCGTCGCGATGACGTAGTACGCGGGAAGCGCGTATCGAGTATGGGGCAATGACACGTCACGAATCGTGCAACCCATCGCGCGCAGGGCGTCCACGGCCACAGTGCATCGGGTTCGGACACCGGGCTCGACGGCTTCTCCGAAGTACTCACGAGGAACACCGACGACCAGCTTGTCGACACCTTCGCCGAGCCGTTCGCTAAAATCCGGAACCCGAACGTCGACCGAGGTGGAGTCACGAGGGTCGTGGCCCGCCACCACCTCCAACAAGGCGGCCGCATCCGCCACGGTGTGCGCCAATACGCCGACCTGATCCAGAGACGATGCGAAAGCGACCAGGCCGTAGCGGCTCACACGACCGTACGTGGGTTTGACCCCTACGACGCCGCAGAACGAGGCCGGTTGACGGACCGATCCACCGGTATCGGAACCCAACGCGCCCGGAACGAGTCCGGCCGCCACCGCGGCGGCGGAGCCTCCGGAGCTCCCTCCCGGTACTCTTGAGGGATCTCGCGGATTGTGGACGGGGCCGAATGCCGAGTTTTCGGTCGAGGAGCCCATGGCGAACTCGTCAAGGTTGGTCTTCCCCACGACCATGGCCCCCGCATCGCGAAGCCTCCGAACCGCGGTGGCTTCGTACGGAGATCTGTACCCTTCCAAGATTCGTGACCCGCACGTCGTCGGGAGCCCGAGAGTCGCGAGGTTGTCCTTCACCGCCACCGGAACTCCGGCGAGTCGTGCTCCTGTGTCCTGACACTCCGAGAGATCCGCTTCGTCCACCACGGACAGGAAAGCGTTCAAGCCGTCGGTCCCCTCGTTCAGCTGTCGAATTTTCGCAAGAGCATCCCGAGCGGGATCGAGGGGGGCCCGTTCGCTCCCTCGCACCTGCTTCGTGATCGCGGCGATCATGCTCACGATCAACCAGCACCGTCGGAGGCAGGCTCTCGTCCACTCCTATCCCCTAGAGACGGAGGGGACGGAATCACGAAAAAGCCGTCCCTGAAGTGCTGGGCGAATTGGGACGGCGCACTTCTCAAAGGATCGATCGACAGGTGACCCGGGTCACGCTCGGGAGCCTCCGGCGGACCCAGCTCAGGCGCTTCTCCCACACTTGCCGGCGCGGAAGCGAGGGAGTCGAAGTACTCCAGGATCATCGCGAGGTCCGCCGTAAACTCGGCCGCCTCAGACGCGGACAGACGAAGTTTGGCTCGTTCGGCCATCCTCAGCACGTCGTCACTCGTGATCGACATCGACCGCTACTCAGTCGAAATCGCGACGGAGACCGGCGTACCGAACCAGCAGCCTCTTGGACCCCACCGTCTCGAAATGGACGGCGACCTTCAGGTCCCGTCCGAATCCCGAGACCTCGCCTACGGTCCCCGAACCGAACGTGTCGTGATACACTCGCTCTCCCTTCACGAAGCGCGGGAGGTCCTGGTCGAGTCCGAACTCGAAATCCGGATCGCTGTCCGGGGTGCTGAAACCGGGAGAATCGTGTGGCTGTTCTTGACGGTCTCGCCTGTCACGATACCCTCCGCTACCCGTAGCAAGGGCCGTCTGCACCCGCTCAATCAAATGCCCAGGCACCGAATCGACGAACGGTGAGAGACGTCCGAACATCACCTCACCGGCTCGCCGCCGCTGGCGGGCGTACGTCAGAAAGAGCTTATTCTCCGCCCGAGTGATCCCCACGTAGAAGAGCCGGCGCTCCTCCTCGAGTTCGGCTGGAGCGTCGTAGGCCCTGCTCAATGGAAAAAGTCCATCCTCGAGGCCCGAAATGAACACGACGGGAAACTCGAGGCCCTTGGCATTGTGGAGCGTCATCAGGGTCACGGCCTCCGCGTTGGGGTCGTGTCGGTCCACATCCGCAACCAGGGCGACCTGTTGAAGAAACAGGTCGAGCTCCGTGAAGTGATCCGACGCCTCCTCCGTGAGCTCCTCCAGCAGTGCGGCGTTGTATTCGTGCGCGCCCGCGATAAGCTCCCCCACGTTGTCCGCTCGGTCCTCACCCTCGGGACCCCCCTCCTCCAGGCGGCGGAGCAACTGCAGCTCTTCCACGAGGCTCTCCAGAAGCTCGCCAACACGCATCTGGGAGGCTAACGCCGAATATCTCTGGATCAGAGTCGAAAACGCCGTGAGACCGCGCACACCACCCGCCGGGATCTCGGAGTTTTCTTCGGCTCGGGCTCCGGCTTCCAGTAGACTCACACCCTCCGCTTCCGCCCAGCGAGCGAGGCGCTCCGTGGTCGCCTTGCCGATCCCGCGCCGCGGATAGTTGACGACCCGCTCGAAGGCCACTGCGTCCAGTGGGTTAGAGATGAGCCTCAAGTAGGCGAG
>CAUZAE010000186.1:0-3959 GCA_963577685.1 Gemmatimonadales bacterium UBA6960
TACGCATCCTTCTGCCCCCTAGCGCTTCGCGACTCCCCCGGGTTTGGCATTCCCCCAAGCTCCCCCAGGATCCCCTCGGGTCTGTCATTAATAGCTGGCAGGCCCTGGCAGGTTCCCCAATCGCGATGATTCGATTCCCTTACAGAATGGGGCGCCTCCTGGCTGAACCGTAGAAAATGCCATTGAAGAGCAGCGGAAAAGCCGCGTGCGATTGCGATCGGAACGTAATTTTCGGAGAAAACAGGAAGAGCTGTCCGTCGCCTATGTCTGCCTCGATCAGCGCCGTACCACCCCTCATGCGCTCCTGCCCCCAAGCCCACCCACTCCTCAACGGCTGATCCGTATCGAACCAGCCGATTCTCTTGACCCCCGAGGCTTCGAACCCGGGCTCCAGATCGAAGAGCGGGCTATGGCTGATGAGCACGTCGAGACGATCGCCCAGGCCGTGGGTAAGGGGACTGTCATGCTCGATCTTGAGGGAGTGCACCGAGCCTGGAGTGAAATACTCTTCGTCGGTGAGGGGCCTGCCCCCCTCTACCAGGTGATCGCTCATGGGTAACCCGGCATAATACCCGAGGGTTGAGGAACTCCCCACGGCGATCACGGTGCCTCCGGCCCGAATGAATTCCAATATTTCGGGCACTCCGCTGTCCGCCGTGAGAGCTCCCAAGCGATCTCGGTACTCCGCCGGAAGGCTGTTGGGATCAGGGGGGGCCCTGAACCTACCCCGCCCGCCGTCAGGAGCCGGAATGGCGCCGTCCTCCAGCACCAAGACGTCGAACCGGTCGGCGAGTTCTCCACTGGCGATCTCGGCCGGGTAGACCACTTCGAAGTCGAAGCCGAAGTCCTCCATGATCATGCGAGTCCATCCGGACGGCATCGACCCACCGTACTGATCCCAGAGCCCGATTCGGGGCCTCTGCAGCTCTAACGTCTCGCCCGTCGGCTCACGCACCGACTGGAAGTCCACGCCCGTCTCGGCGGCCAACGCCGCCAGTTCCCCAGAGTCCACCTGGTCGGCCGCAACGTAGAACGCGCCTTCAGGGAGATTCGCCTCTGCCGACGCATCCACCAGCCATGACACGTCCTTACCCTCGGCTAGTAGTCGATTCAGCACCAGAAACGAGTTGTTGTTGCGATGGTCGAAGACGTATCCGTCACCCCCCGATCCCATCACCTGCCCCGCGGGGGCCAGCAAGACATCATCTATCTTTTCGAAAGGCCCGTCGAACCCGTCGAGTATGCGGTCGAACTCTACGCCCATCTGGAAGGCCAACGTCCAACCGGCGTTGTCATAGGGCGGCGTCGGCGGCCCACCCGGATAGGAGAAGTCATTCGGATGCTGCTGAGGCTCGAACATGTCCATGACATGCGGCCGGAACGCTTGATCCGCCTTCACCACATAGGAGCCCTCAGGATAGGTCGTGGCACCTACCGAGAAGCTCCGCGTGGCCCTGTGTACGTCCACACCGTTCTTGATCAGGGTGTTCACGAACTTGGTGGTGGTAGCGAAGTCGGGCTGGTCCGAAGGCATGATGAAGCCACGCGGATCTCGATCGCCCGGCGACTTCAAGAACGTCTCGTAGTCGGCAACGGTGCCGGCAACGTTGAGCCCCAATGCCTCGGTCGCCGCCTCTGTCTCGAAGGGCAGCACCGTCCAGGTGTCGGTGCTACCGCGCTCGATCGAGTTCATGCCCATCCGCCACAGATTGAACAAGAGGTGGTCGCGGTTACGTGACGCGTAGTCGAGCACCGCCCAGTTCGCCGTCTGGGAGTATTCAATCGACTGTCGGAAGTGCCACTCCCCCGGCTCGACCGGGAGCGGAAGGTCTCCGTGTGGCAGCTGACGCGTCGGCCTGAACGGAATCTCGATAGGGGTCGGATTGCCGATGGTTTCCGTGAGCAGTCCGATCATGTTCTTGAAGTACGGCGTCGTACGCAGGCCACCATTCCACCAGGTCGAGTAGCTGGATCCGGAGCGCATCGTAGTGCCCCCCTTCCCTTCACTCACGAATCGACCGTGCATGGCCGCCCCCACACCGTCGAGGCCCGTGATGATGAGAGGATCCAAATTGTGATTGGGCGGGTCTCTGAACGGCGGAGCAAACATGACGGTGCCCGACGGCCCCGTCTGATGGTGGTTGTAGACGATCTGTGGGAACCACTCTCGATAGAGAACGCGATTGATATTGGTGCTCTCTGCCAGCGCCGACATGTAGAAGTCACGATTGTTGTCATGGCCAGCGTATTTCTGATATAGAACGGGAATATTGCCGGTGCTTCTTTTCAGCGGGTCCGACTCGCGCATGTACCAATTCGAGACCAGCTCCATGCCGTCCGGGTTCACCTGGGTCGCGAGGAGGATCACGTCGTCCAGAAACCGTAGCGTCTCCGGATCGGAGCGGCTCACCATTCGGTAGACCAACTCCATGAGCTGCTGCGCCCCCAAGACTTCCGTGGCGTGGAGTCCGCCATCGATCCACACTACCGCCTTCCCCTCCTGTGCCAGGCGGCGAGCCTCCTCCTCGGATACCCCCTCGGCCTTGGCGAGGCGACGAGAGATCTCGCGGTAACGATCTATACTCGCACGGTTCGCCGGTGAGGTGATCACGGCCATGATTTGCGGGCGTCCCTCTTCCGTGAGTCCGATGTCCTCGACCGTCATGCGGTCCGACTCGCGGGCCAGCTTCTGCCAATACTCGTGGAGATCCGTGTAGTTAGGCAGCACGTAGTCCGCCCCGATCTCGTGCCCGAACTGCTGCTCGGGCGAGGTCACCGTCTGTTGAGCGCTCGCGGAAGCGGCAACTCCTAAGAGGAGAACAGTGAATACTGAAAACGTAGCTCTCATGGCCCGCATGAAGATCACCCCGCGATTAAACCTGGACGTTGTCGTGGAGGTTCATCATCCTGCTCCGCACCTCACACGTCAACCGGACGCGTCACCAGATTTCCAGCCGTTGCTGTGTGGTGTAGAACAGGATGCGCTCCTTCACCGCTTCACCGGTGAGTAGGCTCCAGCACTCCGCGTAGAGGTCCACCTGCTTGCGGTAGCTGTCGTGGCGTGCCGGAAATCCGGGATCGGTACCCACATCGGTCTTATAGTCGGCGATGGACCAACCGTCCGCCTCCATGAAGGCGAGATCGATCACACCCTCGACGTAGAGCGACGGGCCGGCTCGGTCACCGCCCGCTTGTGCGCGTTGCGGCATCAGAGTGGAGAACGGCATCTCGACCACGAGCCGCTCGGAGGCACGAGCCCGACGCCACAAGTCGGAGCTGCTCAAGGTCTCGATCAGCGCCATGAGCTCATCGAGCTCCGCCGGTTTGCCGCCGGCATCGACCGGTCTCTCGTTTTCGACGAGGAGTTCGTGGCAGATTCGGGCGAGCGACTGCTGTGGGAGCCCTCCCTGTGCCGATGACGGGGGAGCGTCGTGCACCACCGTGCCCCAACTGAACCCTCGCGACGGTCGATCCGGTGGGGACTCCCGGGCCTCGTCGAGGCTCAGCTGCAACTGTGGTACACTCTGTTCCTCGGCCTTGGCCACCGATGTGACAGACCGAAAGTCATACTGAGGCAGGGCCTTCGCGTGACGTTTCCCATCGGTACGAGCGATCTCTTCGAGGATGGCTTTTCCCTGTCGCTGAATCTTGGGGCGAGGCGCCGGCTCTTCGGCCGCAATGTCGACAAGGTGCCTTCCCTTTTCCGACAGCCATGAATCGAGAAGCTTCCAGGAGGATTTCGCGGAACCCCCTCGCCGCCGAGCGACGACCAACTCGTCGCGGGCCCGGGTCGTCGCCACATAAAGCAAGCGGACCTGCTCCGCCGACTCGAAGCGCGCTCGAGCGAGCCAAGAAGCGAGAAGCCCGAGACTCGCGGGTCGGTCACGGGGCGCACACCTCGATCGACATTCTCTGCCGCCTCTTGTCTGATGACCACAGAAGCTCCGATAATGCGGAGT
>CAUZAE010000187.1:0-3898 GCA_963577685.1 Gemmatimonadales bacterium UBA6960
GAGCTCGCCTCCAATAGAGGGTGGAGTGCGAAAAGCACGGCCACGTCCAGAGGGGTACCGTAGATCTGCTGTCGCACCCTCCCTTCTCCCCAAGCCTCGTACCATCGCGACGGTCCAATGGATGGAAGAAGACTATTCGATCGGCTCCAGCGTACTCCGTCGAAGTGGTCGTAAGAGCGGCCGCGCCAGTGGAGACCGAAGAGGTTGTCGGGCGTGCCGTCCGGGAACTCCACACGGAGCACGATCTTGGGGTTTGGAAAAATTCTGGAACCGTGCTCTCCGATAGAAACCTGGTCGGAGAATCCGGCGATGGAAGTGGCGAGGACCTCTCCTCGTGGAGCCCACCCCCTCGCAAATCTCGGGAAGGCGATGAACACCAATCCGCTCACCAACAGCGTGACACCGGAGAGTCCGGCCATGCCGGCCAGGAATCGCCTTTCCACGAGTGGCTCTCGGACACCATGCTGCGCTGCATTCCGTCGGAGATGTCCCACGACAAGGGTGACGGTGGCCAACACCACGTAGACCACAAAGGAAAGAGCGAAAATAACGCCCGGCCTGTAAGCGGCAGCTGCGAGAATCAGTGCGAAGGTGAGGTAGTACAGACGGGAGTCGTTGGGGACCTCGAGCGATCTGAGGGCTTCTGCGCACAAGAGGAGTAGCAGAAGGTCTACGACGGGGATCACGACATCGTCTCCCACCAAGAAGACGTACAAGGCCCGGAGTGCCAGGACTACGGCGATCGGCAGCAAGAAGCGCTCGAGCCTCAGGGAGACACCGGAACCGGGTTGCCAGACGAGGGCGAGCGCCAGGGCGAGGGCCGCCAGGAGTGTGCTGAGCGGTTCGAAGCCGGCACCTCCGGCAAATGCGGTGAGAGCGACAAGACCCATTGCCACGACCAAACGCCGGTGCAGGAGATCGAGGCTCATCCCGCCCGCCTCTTCGATTCGCTCACTCCCGCGTGGACGTACGGAGTCTCCTTGGGGCCGGCGGCGGGAACGATGTAGGCCCCGTACGAAGCCCCTAGTGCAGACGAGAGAGACACGAGAACACAACGCATGGGGTCGATCGGCGGTGCCAAATGGGGAGCGAATGGATCGAAGTCGACCCGCGCGAGGAGATCGAGTACTCGCTCGAACTGACCTGAGCCACCGCCGGGGTCGAGCTCGGACGTACACGTAGTGAGCCCGAAGCGGCGTCCGCGTCGGTAGGCCCGAGCCGCCACGGCAGCCGCGACCTCGATGGCTACCTCGGCCGCCTCTCCGGGCAGCGCTCGGGTGTCCAAACAAATCCGTATGGTTTCGTTGGTCTCGTAGTCGTACTCTCTCGTCACCGGTATCCCGATCTTGGCCGAGGTCCTCCAATGGATGTCCCTCGGGTCGTCTCCGGCACGGTACTCTCGCAGTCCCCGGTACTCGCCACGAGCAGTTGGAGTGCCTTCCGAAGAATTGGAAAACTGTGGTCTCCCGCGTCCTCCCGGGGGTGCCGAAAGCCGCACGTGCCGGTCCGATCTCGGCCAGATGACCAGCTCGCCGGGTAGCGGCACGTCACGCTCCTTGGTGAACAGCCCAAAGGGGAAGGAGGTGGAGAGGGTCAGAGTCTCGAGCGGGTAGACGCCCCGGTGGACGAACTGATTCTGCGAGCCCGAGTCCGTCGATTCGCCGGCTCCCACGCGACCGATGAAAGCCGTCTCCGGGAGCCCCTCTTCGATCAGGTGAACGGTGAGCGTGGGGAACCACCGCTTGTGATTTGTCACCTTGTATGAGATCCGGAGTGGCCTGTCCACCGTGACGCCCCTTGGGGTACGCCGCCGAATCTCCAATTGGCGTAGGACACGTTCCGAGAGCCAGCCGGACAACGCAATGAAGCCGAGCATGGCTCCGAAGAGAAGATAGAGCAGGTTGTTGCCGGTGTTGACGGCCGCGAACCCGATGGCGAGCGTGCCGGCACTGAACAGGGCGCCACCCGCGGTGAAGCGGATGCGTCGCCAACCGCGGAGCCTCTTCCACGCCTTTCGTAGAACGGTCAGCATCCTAGGAAGTACTCCTTCAGCAGCCTTCAGGCCTTAGATGCGGACACGACCTAGACCGGGACTGCGACGTCCTGGAGAATGTCCTGCACGATTGCCCCGGCCTCTTCATGTGCTTCGTGGCTAGCAGCAGCAGCTCCCACCGGAAGAATTCGATGGGCCAAACACGGCATGGCGAGCTTCTGAACATCGCTCGGCACCAGAAAATCTCGGCCGCTGAGAAGAGCATAGGCCCGCGACGCACCCAACAACCCGATGGCGCCGCGAGGGCTCACGCCCATCTGAAGTCGGGCATCGACCCGGGTTCTCTGTACGATGTCCATGACGTATCCGACGAGGGAATCTTCTACCTCGACCTCTGACACTTTCTGCTGAAACCAGACAACCTGCGCCGGCTCGAGGACAGCCTTGATACGATCTTCCCAGGGATCCTCCTTCGTGGATTCCATGAGAATCTGTCGCTCGGCGCTTTCGCCCGGATATCCGATCGTCAACCGCATGAGGAAGCGATCGACCTGGCTTTCGGGAAGGGGGTACGTGCCGTGATGTTCCAGGGGGTTCTGCGTCGCCATCACCATAAAGGGCTGTGGCAGTTGGAAGGTCTTGTCGTCCAGACTGATTTCCCCCTCCTGCATGGCCTGGAGAAGGCCGCTTTGGGTCCGCGGAGGAGCGCGGTTGATCTCGTCGGCAAGGACGAGGTTCGTGAAGATCGGACCGAGCCGGGTCTCGAACTCCGAAGTACGGGGATTGAAGATCGATACGCCCAGTACGTCGGACGGGAGGAGGTCGCTCGTAAACTGGATGCGGCGGAACGAGAGGCCAAGTGCGGTCCCGAGGGCCCGTGACAGCGTGGTTTTGCCTACCCCGGGGACGTCCTCGAAGAGAATATGCCCGCGAGCGAGGAGGGCCGCGACCGCCAGACGTACGACTTCTTCCTTCCCGTGGAAAACTCGCTCGATCTCACCGATCAGGATCTCAAGCAGGTCGAGCGACTGAGGGACGTCGGTGCTGGTTACGGTATCAGTCGTGGTATCAGTCAAAGTCACTAGAAAGTCTTCGCTCCATCCAGTCCTTTGGAAAGCCCGTCGAGGGCGGGGAAACTAAAACACGTGTGCAAAGGAAAGGTTCTGAAAGGTTCTTATATATAAACTGTTTTTGTAGACTGTAGGCACGTTTTCATGAGCGTGCGGCAGCGTTGACACCCCTTGGAGGCTCAGATAACTTCCCGGCCGATCGACACCAACAAAACCCTACACCCACCCACTCCCATCCGCGCGGCAGGGCATATGACGAAGCGATGGATCCGTGCATCCGTCGCCGCTCTCACTCTCCTGGTTTCACCGGCGTTCCTACATGCGCAGGAAAGTGGTGCGGCGGTCACGGACGGTGAGAACAGTAAGGTCCAGCCGATCGCGTTCCCTCATACCATTCACGCCGGTCAGGGCCAAATCGACTGCCAGTACTGCCACTTCTCGGCAGAGCGGTCGGTCGATGCCGGTATCCCGCCGGTCGCGACCTGCTGGGGGTGTCACCAACTCATCCTGGGCACGGATGAACGGCAACAGGCTGAGATCCAGAACGTCCGGGGCTACTGGGAGAGGCAGGAGCCGATTCCCTGGGTTCGGATCTACAAGGTCTCGGACCACGTCCATTTTCCGCACCTGAGGCACGTCGCTGCCGAAGTCGACTGTGCGACCTGCCATGGAGAGGTCCAGGAAATGACGGTGATCGAGGAGGTCAACCAGCCCCTTTCGATGGGCTGGTGTGTCAGTTGCCACATGGAACGCGACGTCTCTCGGGACTGCGCCGTCTGCCACTACTGATATTGAAAGCCAGCTGACATGAGCGACGGACTGAAGAGACGTGATT
>CAUZAE010000188.1:0-3891 GCA_963577685.1 Gemmatimonadales bacterium UBA6960
TGCGCTTCGAGAGCGGCAGTCATCAAAGCGACACAAGCAAACAGCAGGACCATGGATCGTTTCTTCACGGCGGTATCCTCCAAATAGAGTTTCGTCACCAGATTAGTCGGAGGGCGCCGTCTTGTCTAACCAACGTCGCCATACCCGCGTCATCGACCCGAATCGATCACGTGGGAGGAGAATGTCGACGGGGTCATCAGCTTATAGATCGGCACTACCGGCGGGCCCTCCTGCTGCTGGCCTCCGCCAAAGCCTCCCCCCCCGCCACTCCCGGGCCTCGGCAGCCAGGCGTCCATGGTGTTCCAGTAGATCACGTTGTCCTCGGTCTCCGGCTCGAGCATGTGGGTTACAAGGCGTCCCAAGAACTGGGCCGTAGGAACCACGTACGTACCGGTCGGGAACTCCATCCGCCGCGTCACGACCTCGCCCACTTCCACTTTCGTGGCCGCCTGGTGGTTGTAGGCGCGCTCGTAGGTCACGTCGGCAACCGTGTACGCATCCACCTGTAGCGTGACGGGCGCCGAAAGCTTTTCTACCGTAATCCCGTGCCGAAGGAGCATCGACACCGCATCGACAGCGTCGCGAGGCAGCACGTAGGCCCACGGACGAGGTCGCAGCTTGGTGGCTACGGGGCGCTTCATCAATCGCGCACCCGATACCTCGATAGTGTCCACCGGGCCGTCCGGGTCATTCCGGCCACCGCCCCGGACGATCGTGTAGTCGACCCGGTACTCCTCGGCCTGGTACTCCATTTCGACGGCGATGTCGCCCCGTGGCTCCGCACCCATGGCGATCGTCTCCAGGCGAGCCCGTTCGACCAGCCCCATCAGCCGTTCCGCGTTCTCGGCCGCATATTCCACGACACTCAGGTACCCGAGATAACCGGCCCGGGCGCCGTCCCCTAGCTCCTGCTGCGGCGCCTCGAACAGTATCCCCACGCTATTTACGAACCCGCCGTAGTTCCTTCCGATGCGCGCCTGGAACCCACCGGTGCGCCACTCCTCCTCGTCTCCGTTCGTGTAGTACCAACTCCTGTATCCTTCGGTCGCGAGTTTGGCGTCGATCCCCGGGAAAATCTCGTTGTCGCAAATGAGCGTCAGCTCCCGCATCGGATCAAAGTGGCTCGGACACTGATAGTTCAGGTTATAGGGCCGTGAGCCACCATTGTGGCCATCGACGAATAGGTGAGGCCGCCACGCGCTGATGATGTTCTGGACGTAGTTGACGATGGACGGTTGCTCGAGCTTGATGTAGTCGCGGTTGAGGTCGATGCCCCAGGAATTACCACGTTGACCCCGCTCCGTAGCCTCGAAGCCGTCCGGATTTATCTGTGGCGCCACGACGATCGTGACTCGATCGAGCAGGTCGTTGGCCGCGGTCCCGGGCTTCGCGAAGTCGCGCATCAGAATTAGGAGTCCCTCACGGAACGTGCGCTCCCCTCCGTGCACATTAGCCGCCAGCACGAGAATGGGACGCCCGAGCGCCCAAGCCTCCCAGGGCTCGCTCACGAGAGGGCGACTGAAAATGGCGTACGGAAGATCACGACCCAGGGCCGTCTGGCCGTACGTGCCGAGCCGCATTCCCGTACTGGCCCCCCGCAACGCTTCCAGGTAGTCCCACATCTCGAGATGGCGTGTGTGTCGCTCAAAATTCACCATCTCGGCGGCCGTCCTCGGGAAGCCCTCGGCCACAGGGGTCCATGCCTGCTGTGTGCTCGCAGGGGAAGACAGCCACAGGATGGCTAACGAAGCAGCGGACACGACCTGTACCCAACGGTTGGCGCGTGAGGGGCGCATTGGAGTCTCCTAAATCGAGGTTCGACCGATCATCGGCCCTGACACGACGCAGAAGCTACGCTCGGCTGCGGCAACGCGGAAGTTGCGACGGGGCGCCGACAGCCTCTCACCGGCACAAGGAGCCGGGCCTCGAGGAGGCTAGGCGGCGAAGGAGTGGCTCGTCCCCTAGGGAGTGCCTCCAGCAATCCAATCACGGAGCGCGCGCCACTTCGGGGCCGCCGCCGCCGGCTGGCCGGTGTATTCGTTGAATCCGAACCCCGCGTCCCCGAAATGCGCCGAGGTCGCGACGTGGTGCTGGAATGACGCGAACCCCTCAGCCTCGAGAGCATCGAGCATCTGGCCGTAGAAGGAGGTGAATCTGAGCTGTGGGTGGGGGCCTGTCCGACCACTGCTCGTCGTCGCTGAAGCTCACTCGGTCAAACTGGTGGAAGCGGATGGTCTCGAAGGGAGCCATTTCGCTGAGGAAGGCATCGTCGAACGGCTGGTCGCCTGTACTCCAAGCGGCCGTGTTGTACCCGTCGCTGAAGACCTTCAGCCCCGCGTCGGGATTGTAGAATCCCATGTTGATCCCCACGCCCATGCTCCTCGGGCCCCCCCCTGCACCATCTCCTCGACCTCAACCGGTGCGGAGACACCGGAGTCGCATGCGCTGACCAGTAGACCGGTGGAAAGAATCAGGACTGACGCCGCGCCGAAGCGGCCTGACTTCCGCCCGGAGATGTATCTCAACGGTAACAAGCAATCCTCCAGCTCAACGACAAAACGCGAGCTCCGGTGCGAGGCCCGGGCCCTATTCGAGTATTGGCAGCGCGAGCCCCATCGCAAAGCTTTTCCTACAACGCACTTGACCCCGAACACCCATCCTTCGGATCCGCCGTCGCACATCAAGCGACAAGGGACACGTGCTGAAAGAGAGGCCGTACCCTACGTTCCTCCGAGACTCATCGGTCATCTCGGAAACACGACGGCGGATACCCATCATGGACAATCAAGGACCAGGCTTCTTGTCCAGGCGAGGACTGTTGAAGGTGGCAGGGGCCGGTGCGGCGGGTCTGGGCCTATTCACCGGTTCGACCGAACTGCTTGGCGCCGTCAGGGATGCACACGTCCGAACCCGTAAACCCGAGCCCGGAGCGCAGAGCGTCTATTTCCCGCCCCCCGAAAGAGACGGCGGCTGGCGTGTCGCTCATCCCTCCGACGTGGGAGTAGATGCGGCCCTCCTACGCGACGCCATCCTCTACCACGACCGCAACATCATGACGGCGAGCTACGGCGGGGCGGTCGTCATCGTGCATAAGGGGCACGTCATCGGCGAGAGCTACACCACCGGATCGGTGGGAGGGCCCCAACCCTGGACCGCACAGTCGTGCAACGACATGAAGTCGTCGACCAAATCCGTGTTCGGCACGGCCGTGGGCGTGTTTCTCGACGAGTACAAAGACCGTGTCGACCTGGAAACGTATCTGGTGGGATCTTCCGCTGACGACTCCCTGATACCCCAGCTTTGGGACCAACCCATCACGGACGAAGTCAAGACGAGGATCAAGGTCAAGCACGTGATCTCCATGACCTCGGGGCACGAGACACGGGAGCCTTGGCTGGCGCCCAGCACCCGTCATGACTTCCCCGGTTATTCGCGACCACACCAGATGTATGAGTACTGTTTCGGTTGGTGGAGATTCGACGGGATTCCCGATCATCACACACTGAAGTTCACACCGGGCTCCGACTTCAATTACAGCAACTACGGCTTGGAGCAGATGGCTCTGGCCATGCGCAACATGTCAGGCGAGCGGGTCGGTCCGTACGTCTACGATCGTGTGCTTGGCCCCATCGGTATGCCGATCGGTATACGCGACAACGAGTTCAGGGACATGCCCTATGCCGACGTACGAGAGCTCAACTTTGCGGAAGAGCCCGGATGGGGCGTCGGGGGCAGCACCGGATGCGACGCCTACGGATCGGACGCACGAGACAGTAGCCCGTACGGCTACAACTCGATCGTGGGCAGCACGTTCCGGTGTACAGCTCGGGATTTTGCGAGGCTGGGTTACCTCTGGTTGAACAAGGGACGGTGGAGCTCGAGGCAGCTCGT
>CAUZAE010000189.1:0-3884 GCA_963577685.1 Gemmatimonadales bacterium UBA6960
CGAGGCAGGAGCCAAGATCGAGTCGGATCCAAGCTCCGCGGTACAGGGCGCAGACGTCGTTCTGAAGGTCCAAGCTCCGACCGAGGCGGAGATCGCACAGCTCCCGGCGGGGGTAGTGCTCATCTCCCTGTTGTCGCCCCTGACCCAGCCTGAACTCATAGGAAAGCTTGGGAGCGCCAAGGTGACTGCCTTCGCGCTTGAGCTCATCCCTAGGATTACTCGGGCCCAGAGCATGGACGTTCTCTCGTCGCAGGCCACAGTGGCTGGCTACAAAGCGGTTCTCGTAGGAGCCAACGGGTTAGGGAAGTTCCTCCCGATGTTCATGACGGCGGCCGGCACGATTCGTCCGGGCAAGGTCCTGATCCTCGGAGCGGGGGTGGCGGGCCTCCAGGCCATCGCCACCGCCAGACGCCTCGGTGCGAAGGTGGAAGCCTTCGACGTGAGGCCGGCCGTAAAGGAACAGATCGAAAGCCTTGGGGCGAAGTTTCTGGAGACGGATCAAGACGTCACCGGAGAGGGCGAGGGCGGGTATGCCAAGGAACTCAGCGAAGAGCAGCACCAGCGCGAGCTGGAGCTCATCGCCGCTCACATCATCGACACGGACCTCGTCATAACGACGGCACAGATCCCAGGACGGCCGGCTCCGAGGCTGATCACCGAAGAGATGGTGGACTCGATGAAGCCCGGATCGGTGATCGTCGATCTCGCCGCTGCGTCAGGGGGCAACTGTGCCATCACGCGCGAGGGCGAGACCGTGGTGCGAAACGGCGTCAAAGTGATGGGTCCCGCCAACCTGCCCGCCGAGATCCCCGTCCATGCGAGTCAGATGTTTTCGAAGAACGTAGAGACACTCCTCAAAGAGCTGGTGAATGACGGGGAACTGTCGCTTGACTTCGAAGACGAGATCGTTGCGGCTACCTGCGTAACGCATGCGGGAGAGATCCGACACGGCCCGACCAAAGAGAGACTCGCCTAGGGTCGAACGGGGTGGCGCATTTCGTGATCCCGAGTAGGTTCCCGGGTCAGTATTTGCAGTAGATTCAGCCAAGCCAGCTTCTAAATTCTACGGAGGTAGTTCATGGGGGAAATGGTCGTCGGACTCTATGTCTTCGTCCTCGCCACCCTCACAGGCCGGGAGATCATCACCAAGGTGCCCCCGACCCTGCATACGCCCCTGATGTCGGGCGCCAATGCCATCTCGGGTATCGCGGTCGTCGGCGCCTTGGTCGTCTCGGCACAGGTCGACTCTGGCCTCGCTCAGGTCCTGGGAATCACCGCGATCGTGCTGGCGATGATCAACGTAGTCGGGGGCTTTCTGGTCACCGACCGCATGCTCGAAATGTTCAAGAAAAACTAGCGGCCACTCCGAGGAGTTAAGTCATGGATCTGTCCCTTTGGGTGGAGTTGTCCTACCTGTTTTCCTCCGTCCTCTTCGTCGTTGGCCTCAAACGCCTCCAGTCCCCCGCCACGGCTCGGGGGGGAAACCAGTTGGCAGCCGTGGCCATGCTCATCGCCATCGTCGCGACGCTGGTCGAGAACCAGGTCTTGAGTTGGACCGGCATCGTGGCTGGCATGGTCTTGGGATCGCTCATTGGCGGCCTGGCAGCGCGTACGGTGAAGATGACCGACATGCCCCAGCTCGTGGGTATATTCAACGGATTCGGGGGTGGCGCCTCGGCCCTCGTGGCGGCGGCAGAGTTCGTACGGGTACAGTCGTCGGGTGACACGCTGGTGCTCGGCGACGGCCTCACCATCGCCATCTCCTGCCTCATCGGTACGGTGACCTTCTCCGGCAGCTTCGTTGCCTTCGGTAAGCTCCAAGGGCTCGTGTCGGGGAATCCCATCACCTTCCCGTTCCAGAAAACGTTCAACACCCTGCTCTTCCTGACGCTCCTGGTGTTGGGCGCCTCGGTGATGGGCATGTTCGGCGTCGGTGACCTCTCGTCGCTCACGGTTTTCTCGATCTTCACGGCGATCGCACTTCTGCTGGGCATACTGTTAGTTATCCCCATCGGGGGCGCTGACATGCCGGTCGTCATATCGCTACTTAACTCCTACTCGGGATTGGCAGCGTCATCGGCAGGATTCGTCATAGGGAACAACGTGCTGATCATCAGCGGCGCGCTAGTCGGTGCGGCCGGGCTCATCCTTACGATGATCATGTGCAAGGCCATGAACCGTTCGCTGGCCAACGTGGCGTTCGGCGCGTTCGGTGGAGAGACGGGCAGCGCCGCACAGGTCGGTTCGGGTGATAAGACCGCTCGATCGGTAGACGCCGAGGGTGCAGCGATGATCCTGGCCTACGCACAGTCCGTCGTGGTCGTACCGGGCTACGGTCTCGCGGTCGCGCAGGCGCAGCACGAGCTCCGGAAGGTCATGGACAACCTCGAGGAACGGGGCGTGGACGTGAAGTACGCCATTCACCCGGTGGCCGGCCGAATGCCCGGCCACATGAACGTCCTCCTCGCCGAGGCGGACGTGCCGTACGACAAGCTGTTCGACCTGGACGAGATCAACGAGGACTTCGCCCGAACCGATGTAGTGCTCGTGGTGGGAGCGAATGACGTGGTGAACCCGGAGGCGCATAACCCGCAAAGCGTTATCGCGGGCATGCCCATTCTCGACGTGGACAACGCCAAGAGTGTGATCATCATGAAGCGGAGTCTGTCGCCCGGATTCGCAGGGATCGACAACCCCCTCTTCTATATGGGCCACGCGATGATGTTCTTCGGGGATGCAAAAAGCTCGATGAACGATCTGGTACGAGAGGTCCGGGAAGCCTAGACGACCGTGGTCGCGGCCTCGCGGAGCAGCTCCCAGGCCCTATCGACGTGCGCTTCCTTCGTCCTGAGATTCCCCACGCACAACCGTAATACGATTCGGTCGTTCATTCGCGTGTGCGACATGAACACTTCGCCGCTCGCGTTCACCCGCTCGAGGATCGCCAGGTTGATCCGGTCCGCCGCGTCCGTGGCTCCGTCATCGTCCGTGGGGCAGAAGCGAAACGCAACCATGCTGAAAGGCACCGGGGCCACCACTCGCCAGCCGGCCTCACGCTCGACCCGACTCGCGAACCCGGCGGCGAGCCGACAGTGCTCTCTGAGCCGGTCGGCGATGCCCTCGCTCCCGAAGTAGCGCAGCACGAACCAGAGCTTCAAGGCCCGAAGTCGGCGACCCAACGCCAGCCCGTAGTCCATCAGGTTAGTCGCAGTCTCATGCTCCTCGGTCTTCAGGTACTCGGGGGTGAGACTGAACGCTTTTCGCAATTGTTCGGGACGTCGACAATATAGGACCGAGCAGTCGATGGGCGTGAAAAGCCACTTGTGCGGGTTGATAACGATCGAATCGGCCCGTTCCCACCCGACGAAGTGGTGGCGGAGCTCGGGAACGATCGCTGCCGGCCCTGCGTACGCCGCGTCAACGTGGAGCCAGGTGTCGTGCTCTGCAGCGATGTCCGCCAGATCGTTCACCGGATCCACACTACTCGTGGACGTCGTGCCCAGGGTGGCGACGATCGCCACTGGGCGCACACCCTCTCCGATATCCGCGGCGACCGCCTGTCGGAGCGCAGCCGGGTCCATGCGGAATTGGTCATCAGTCCCGATTCGCCGCACACCCTCGAGTCCGAAGCCGAGGGTAACCGCAGCCTTGTCGATGGACGAATGAGACTCCTCGGACGCGTAAATCCTTCCCGGAACCGCCCCGAACAGCCCGTGCTCGCGGGCGGTGGGAAGGGCCGCCTCCCGGGCAGCCGCAAGCGCGTACAGAGAGCTGGAGGAAGCCGTGTCGTTGATCGTCCCGAAGAACCCGTCGGGAAGGCCCACGAGTCCGCGTAGCAGGTCGAGCGTGTGCTCTTCGAGCTCGGTACCGGCGGGCGAACTCTT
>CAUZAE010000190.1:0-3856 GCA_963577685.1 Gemmatimonadales bacterium UBA6960
GGCGACCGTGGAGCCCCGGCACCTGGCTGATCTCTCTCAGCAGGGCCTGCGAGGCGCTGAGGCGGTCCGGACCGGGATGGCCGCCGTGGCAGCCCGTCAGGAGATGGCGAAGATCTCGTCCACGGGCGTGGTCGACCGTGAAACGCGCGCGGCGCTGAAGGATTGGTTGCAGAGCGGTCACACGAAGAGCAACCCTCCCAGCGAAGACATCGCGGCCGCGCCATCGGCGGACGGCATCACCTTCATCGAGCCCCGCATAGGACACTTCAGCCAGGGCAACCCGCTCTGGGCTTCCAAAGTGCTCGGCCGTGACCGCACCATTGTACGGTCCGGATGCGCCATCACCTGCGTCGCAATGATTCTGCGTCATCACGGACGGGATGTGGACCCCGGGAGCCTGCATGCCTTCCTGGACGCCAATGACGGTTACGTCGGCGACAGCGTCAAATGGGATGTAGCCGGAGGGTGCGGCGCGCGAGGCGACGATGCCGTCGTCTATGGTCGTGTGTCAGGAACGGCCGACGAATTACGTGCAGTCATCCATGAGCGGCTCGAGACGCAGCGGCCCACCATGGTCCGTGTGGACTACGGCAGCGACGCAGGCCTCAAGTACAATCACTTCGTGCTGGCGGCCGGCCGCACCGAGGACGGCAACATCGTCATGAACGATCCCGCGACGTGACACGGAGACGGTTATCTCACGCCGGAAGCCGACAACATCATTGAGCTGACCACACGCAAGCAGGGGTACGAGATCGTTCAGCTCGATTGGTTCGAGTAAGGGCGAGCCACCTACGGCCACACCCTTCCGGCGAGGCCCGGGAGGGCCTTAGAATTGGACGCGATAGAGCCGGGGTGGTGAAATCGGTAAACACAGGGGACTTAAAATCCCCCGCCTGAGAGGGCTTGCGGGTTCGAGTCCCGCCCCCGGCATAGCAAGCAGAACAAAGACTTACGTGCTATCCGGCGCGCAGTCGCGACAGACAAGTACTAGTCTGGGCAACTCAATCGCGTTTTCTGAGCCTCAGCCGCGGTGTGCGCCCTAGAGTTGCCCGGGGAGCGCGTGACGGCGTCAAATCGGGTAGTTTCGGTCTTCCGATCATCCCACTCAGGCGGCCATCCTTGGGCGAATCACCTCGATTTCTCCTCCTCCAAATGAGGAATCCCGGGGACCCGATGCGTGAGCACGAAGTCTCGTGCTTCTCCCGCGCGCTGGGTACGGAGAACGGAAGGCTTCAGATCTTCGATCTGCTCTCTGGGGCGCCGGATCAGGCACTGCTCGACTCGGTCGACGTCGTGCTGATTGGAGGAAGCGGCGACTACTCAGTGGCCAGAGGGGGGGCGTGGCTGCCGGCCGCGCTCGACACGATGGTTGGTCTGCACGGGTCGTCGAAGCCGACGTTCGCGTCCTGCTGGGGCTTCCAGGCGCTCGCGCGCGCACTGGGCGGAGAAGTGATCACGGACCGTGAGCAAGCAGAGGTGGGTACGGTGTGGCTGGAGCTCACGCCTGAAGGAGAGCGCGATCCGGTGTTCGGATCCATCGGCCCACGGTTCCCGGTGCAGATCGGTCACGAGGACATCGTGACGTCTCTGCCCGACGGCGCGGTCCTACTGGCCTCGAGCGAGACCATCGAGAACGAGGCTTTTTGTTTCCCGGACAAGCCGATCTACGCGACCCAGTTCCACCCTGAGCTCAACCGGGACGGCCTGATTGAGCGCGTCGCACGTTACCCCGCCTACCTGGCTCTGACAGGTGCTGCGACCCTCGATGAGTTCCGCGACATGACACCGGAGACACCCGAGGCCGAGTCGCTCATGCCGCGCTTCTTGGAGCATGTACTGAGCGAATGATGAATCGGTGGAGAAGCACGGACCTGCGACGCGCCCGCTACCTGGTGCCCGTGGCGGTCATGCTGCTCCTGACCGCCTTCCAGTACCGGCAGAGCTGGCCGACCGGGTGGATTCCGAGACCTTACCGGGAGGGCTTACCCACCGCCGCCAACGGAATCCGCGATCGGGGATTCACCTTCTGCCGGCTCCTCTACAAGGACGTGCGCTACGAAGAGATGGGGCATGGCTGGAACACCGACTACCCCGGTTCGGACTACAATTTCCTCGATCGTCTGGAGGAGCTGACGACCGCCAGACCCGCGAAGTGGGGTGACGGGCAACCCGGCAACGCGGTGGTGCGCTCCACGCAGGAGGAGCTGTACGAATGCCCGTTCGTCTTCATGTCCGACGCGGGTACGGCCGGGTTCAACGAGGCCGAGGTCACGCAACTCCGCGACTACCTGTTAAAGGGCGGCTTCATCTGGGCCGATGATTTCTGGGGTGAACGCGCCTGGCAGCATTTCGCGGGCGAGATGGGTCGGGTGCTACCGGAGTACCCGATCGTGGACGTCGAGCCGGACCACGTGCTCATGAGTGCCCTATACGTGGTCGACGAGGTGCCGCAAATCCCGTCGATCCAGTGGTGGCGCATGAGCGGCGGGCGCGGTACCTCGGAGCGTGGGCGTGATAGCGCGACGCCGCACCTGCGAGCGATTTTCGATGGAGAGGGCCGGCCGCTGGTCATGATGACGCACAACACCGACATCGCCGACGGATGGGAGCGGGAAGGGGAGGACTACGACTACTTTCTCCGGTTCTCAGCCGAGGCATATGCGCTGGGCATCAACCTCGTGCTGTATTCGTTGAGCCACTAGTCATGCAACGGTGGAGGAGCATGGACCTGCGACGCGCTCGCTACCTGTTGCCGCTCATGATCGTGCTCGTGCTCTCGGCGTTTCAGCAGTGGAGGTGGGGCACCGGCTGGATTCCGAGGCCCTATCGGGAGGGCTTGCCCACCGCCTCGAACGGAGTGCGGGATCGTGGATTCACCTTCTGCCGGCTTCTGTACGAGCATGTCCGGCGGGAGCGAGGCGGGTACGGCTGGAACACAGACTACCCCGGCTCGGACAACAACTTCATCACTCGATTCGCGGAACTCACGACCACCCGCCCGGCGCGCTGGAGTGACGGACAACCTGGCTACGCCGTGGTGCGCGCCACCCAGGATGAACTCTATGAGTGCCCCTTCATATTCATGTCCGACGTGGGCACCGTCGGGTTCAGCGAGCTGGAGGTCGAGAGGCTACGTGACTACCTGTTGAAGGGCGGCTTCATCTGGGTCGATGACTTCTGGGGCAATGCGGCTTGGAGGCAGTGGACGAAGGAGATCGGTCGTGTGCTGCCGGAGTACCCCATCGTCGACATCACGCCCGACCACATGCTCATGCATGCACTCTACGTGGTCGAGGAGATCCCGCAGATCCCCTCGATCCAATGGTGGCGTCGAAACGGCGGGAGCTACGGTACCTCGGAACGCGGACCCGAGAGCGCCACCCCCCACCTGAGGGCGATCTTCGACGAAGGGGGCCGCCCGCTCGTCATGATGACCCACAATACCGACATCGCCGACGGATGGGAGCGTGAGGGAGAGGACTACGACTACTTCCTCAAGTTCTCGCCCCAGGCATACGCGCTCGGTATCAACGTGGTTCTGTATTCGCTGAGTCACTAGGGGGGAGGACCCGGCCATCCCAGTTACCGCGGTAACCGCACGCCGGAGGAAGCAGCTGCCCGCCACCCGAGTCTCCGACGTAGTCCGCTAACCCCCCACTGCCCGAATCGCGACCACTTTCCCGCGGCGATTCGCGGTGTCGGCATGAGTCAGGTGATCGATGACGTGCTCCAAGGCGCCTGGCTCTTCGATCCACTCGATGATGATCGCGTGCGCGCCGAGCTTGGCTGCCTCCTCACGCATCGCCTCGATCATGTCGCCCTCGTCGGTCCAGTCATCGTCGCCCCTCGCGTG
>CAUZAE010000191.1:0-3830 GCA_963577685.1 Gemmatimonadales bacterium UBA6960
TCCTTCGCCGACACGTTGAGGATCCCGTTGGCGTCGATGTCGAACGTGACCTCGACCTGCGGCAGACCGCGCGGTGCCGGTGGAATTCCCGTGAGCTGGAACTTCCCGATCGTCTTGTTGTCGAGCGCCATCTTACGCTCGCCTTGGAGAACATGGATCTCGACCGTGGTCTGATTGTCTTCGGCCGTCGAAAAGACTTCGGCCTTCTCGGTCGGGATCGTGGTGTTTCGCGTGATCAGTGGTGTCATGACGCCACCGAGGGTCTCGATGCCGAGCGACAGTGGCGTCACGTCCAAGAGGAGTAGGTCGGTCACGTCTCCCGATAGCACGCCTCCCTGGATGGATGCTCCCACGCCGACGACCTCGTCCGGGTTCACGCCCCTGTGTGGCTCCTTGCCGAAGAACTCCTCGACAATCTCCTGGATTTTCGGAATTCGCGTGGAGCCCCCGACCAGGATCACCTCGTCGATCGCCGACGGATCGATGCCCGCGTCCTCGAGCGCCTGCTTCATCGGCGGGATCGTCCGCTGTACGAGGTCGTCCACCAACTGCTCGAACTTCGCCCTGGAGAGCGTATAGTTGAGGTGTTTGGGACCCTCTTGTGTGGCCGTGATGAAGGGCAGGTTGATATCGGTCTGTTGGGTCGATGACAACTCCATCTTGGCTTTCTCCGACGCCTCCTTCAGGCGCTGAAGCGCCATGGCGTCCTTGGAGAGATCGATCCCCTGGTCCTTCTTGAACTCCGCCACCAACCAGCCGATGACCTTCTGGTCGAAGTCGTCACCCCCGAGGTGCGTGTCCCCGTTCGTCGACTTCACCTCGAACACGCCGTCTCCGAGCTCAAGCACCGAGATGTCATAGGTTCCTCCCCCGAGATCGAACACCGCGATCTTCTCATCGGCCTTCTTATCCAACCCGTAGGCCAGGGCGGCCGCCGTGGGCTCGTTGATGATTCTGAGCACCTCGAGTCCTGCGATCTTTCCGGCGTCCTTCGTGGCCTGGCGCTGGGCGTCGTTGAAGTAGGCCGGAACCGTGATGACCGCCTGCTCGACCTTCTGGCCTAGGTAGTCCTCTGCGGTCTGCTTCATCTTCTGCAGGATCATGGCCGAAATTTCGGGAGGCGTGAACGTCTTGTCGGCGTTCGGAATCTTTACCTCCACGAGCCTCTTCTTTCCCGTCTTGACCTCGTAGGGGACGAGCTTCTGCTCCTCGGTCACCTCAGAGCCCTTCCGGCCCATGAAGCGTTTGATCGAGAAGATCGTGTTTTCGGGATTGGTGATCGCTTGGCGACGGGCTACCTGACCCACCAGCCGTTCGCCGTCCTTGGTGAAAGCCACTACGGATGGCGTGGTTCTCCCGCCCTCCGAATTGGGGATGACGACCGGCTCACCGCCCTCCATCACTGCGACGACCGAATTGGTTGTCCCCAGGTCGATCCCGATAACCTTTCCCATGTCTGCTCCTCAGAGTACGACGAACGATTACGTAAAGCCCTTCGGCACGATGCGGGGGCGTGGTATCACGGCTGGCCAAATGCAATGATCATGCCGGGCAGAAGGGCCAAAAACCCGCCAAACTGGCGGCTTATGGAGCTGTATGGTGCCCAAATGGCAGATCGGCGACTCGTTCTTACGGCGGAGACCCGGCGCACGTGGTCTCCGGGATCCGATCAATCCCCCCACGGCGGCACGAGGTGGTTGATGGGCCGATGGCCAGCCCCGAGCAGGGGTGCGTCGGCCAGAGCACGCGCCACGTAGCCTACGGCGTCCGTGACGGCCTCGGGGAGCGTCCGACCCAGGGCCAAGCCAGCGGCTAGCGCTGCCGAGAGCGTGCAGCCGGTCCCGTGCCCTGCGGTCGTAGCGAGGTGCGGACGCGACCAGATGTGCTCCCCCTCGGGAGTCAGCAACAGATCGACAGCCTCACCTCCCTCAAGGTGTCCACCCTTCACGAGCGCGGCCGTGGCACCGAGGTCGATTAGCGCACGGGCGGCGTCGTGGAACTCCTCGCGACGTGAGATCGCTCGTCCGGTGAGTATCCGCGCCTCGTGCAGATTGGGGGTCACCACCCCTGCTAGGGGGAGTAGCTCTCGGCGAATCGCATCTACGGCGTCGTCGTCGAGGAGACGATGTCCACTGGTCGAGACCATGACCGGATCGAGCACGTAGTTCGGAAACCGATGCTCCACGAGGGTGTCCGCCACCGTCTCGACCACCGCGGTGGTGGCGAGCATGCCCGTCTTAACTGCGTCCGGAGGGAGGTCGGTGGCCACTGCGTCGATCTGGGCGCGGACCACATCTTCAGGTACGGGATGTACCGCTACGACCTCCACGGTGTTCTGGGCGGTCACGGCCGTCAGCGCGCTGCAGCCGAACACACCGAAAGAGTGGAAGGTCTTCAGGTCCGCTTGGATGCCGGCGCCGCCGCCGCTGTCACTACCCGCGATTGTGAGGGCCACAGATGGTGGGTTATTCATGAAGGCTACACACTGACTGGAAACTGGGTGCCGGGCAAGAGATCCCCAGACCGCCCCCGATGTGGGTGAAGGATGCCGAGCGAGAGATGCTGAGTCAGGAGAGGCGCCGGCTGGTCGAGCGGCTGAAGACACGGAAGGGCCGCCCCCGGGAGGGGCTGGTCCTGGTCGAGGGCGTTCGCGCGGCCCGGGAGGTCCTTTCAGCCGGCCCGGACGTGCGCTTCGGGGTACTCTCTTCGCGCTTGAACGACTCCGAGGTCGGCCGTGTGCTTGCTTCGGACCTTGCCGATCGGGGCGTCGATATCGCCCTCGTGGACGATGCGGAGCTCTCGCAACTCTCCGACACCGAACACCCGCAGGGAGTGCTCCTCATCTGTAGCGAACCGAGGATGGATCTGACCGAATTGCAGGATCGTGACCCCCGGACACTTCTGCTCCTCGATGGACTCCAGGACCCCGGTAACCTGGGGACACTCGTCCGAGCTGCGCACGCCTTCGCCGTCGGAGCGGTCGTCGTACTCGACGGCTCGGTCGACCCTTGGAACGCCAAGGCGGTGAGGGCCTCCGCCGGGGCGAGCTTCCATGTGGACGTGGTCCGGGCGGACTGGACGAGCTGCGGACCTTGGCTGGAAGATAGAGGCATCGGTGTGCTGGCGGCGGACCCGGCCGGTGACGACGTTAACGCACTCGGGCCCGAAAGGCCCTGGGCTCTGGCCGTCGGGAACGAGGGTGTCGGACTCCGCGCCGAGATCCTAGTGGCGGCACGGCAACGGGTTGGGATCCCGATGCCGGGCAGGCCAAACTCCTTGAACGCCGGGGTCGCAGGCTCGATTCTTCTATACGTTCTACTCACCCCTGGGAGCGTCTCATCTTGATCAATCCTTGGGTCGTAACCGCCATCGCCGGGCTCTCCGGGCTGACCATAGGCTCCTTTTTGAACGTGTGCACACTGCGTTGGCCACAAGATGAGTCGGTCCTTTTCCCGGGTTCGCACTGTCCGAAGTGTAGGGCGGACATCCGCTGGTACGACAACGTCCCAGTCCTGGGTTTCATCATGTTGAGGGGTCGGTGCCGCGCCTGTCGTGGGCAGATCTCAGTCCAGTATCCCTTGGTCGAGTTGGCCACCGGGCTCGTGTGGGCGGGCATGTTCAGCTATGCCGGACTTTCGTGGGAGGCACTGCGCGGCGGGGTTTTTCTCACCATCCTCTTCGGGATCGCCCTCACCGACGCGCGGTTCTACATCATCCCCGATCAATTTTCCCTGGGGGGGCTGCTCATCGGCGTCGCGATGGCCTTCTTTCCGGGTGGCCTGGCACCACTCGAGGCGTTGTTGGGTGCCGCACTCGGATTCGGGCTTCTC
>CAUZAE010000192.1:0-3786 GCA_963577685.1 Gemmatimonadales bacterium UBA6960
CGAGCTGGTCACGATGGAAGAAGGCGCGTTGAGGAACGACATCCTCACCATGAAGGACGGAATCGTGACCCGAGGCGTGCTCTACGATATTCCCCGACTAAAGGGAGTACCCTATCTGGAGCCGGGTACGCGCATCACCGTCGCGGATCTGGAGGCGTGGGAGGCTCGCACCGGCGTGAGGGTGGGTTCAGGTGACGCGTTCCTCCTGCGATGGGGCCGTTGGGCGAGGCAGGAGGCCATTGGGCCGTTCGACACGGGGGCCGAGGCAGCGGGACTCGACAACTCGGTCATCCCATGGCTGAAGGCACGGGACGTCGCACTCATCGGATGGGAGACACCCGGTTACATGCCGCGGCCTCCCGGCGAACTGCCCCGCCTCGCTTTGCACGACTTCGCGTTGACCATGCTGGGCATACACCTCCTCGACCGCGCGGATTTCGATGCGCTGAGTGAGGTGGCAGCGGCCCAAGGGCGGTGGGAGTTCATGCTGACGCTCGCTCCTCTACCCATCCCCAACGGCACGGGCTCCCCGGTAAACCCGATCGCCATTTTCTGATCGAGCACCCGGGGGCCCGCTCTGGCCTCCGCTCTTGCCGCTCTACGCGCTGGCCGATCGCTCCGCCTCGGCCAAAGCCGGCGGCACGACTGCGGCGGCCCAGTCACTGAAGCGGTGCCACCCCACATCAGGATATGCGGTCCGCAGTCCATCGATATCGATCGAATACCCTGCGAAGATGGACGGCCCCATTCAAGAAATCGACCGCCGAGTGCAGGTCGCTGTTTCCAGCAAAGACGCGAGCTGCCTCATCGAGATCCTGGAGGGTCTGCGCGATCGGCTCGATGTCTCCGGACTGGCGGGGTAGAGGAAACCGGTCTAACGATACTCTTTGGTGAACCCGTTCCGACTATTCGTGACGGTGAACGAGCCATCACCCTGCCCCGACACCTTGATCCAGTGTGCCTCACCGTTGTGGACCAGCCGTGGAGGGGCTCCAGCTCCCCGCCGACCACCGGTCAGTGGAGCAATCGGCATGGCGGACTGCTCCCCGTCGACCGCGTTGGCGATGAACAGGCCAGGCACTGTGTATTCCTGTCCGCTCAGCTGAGAGAAGTGAAGCTGCCATAGGTCTTCCAGGCCGGGAGCCGAGTAGAGTACCTGCATCGCGTCCGGCTGTCCGCCCTTGCGCGTGCCGTTGTTCATGATGGCAACACGAGCTTCGATAGCGTGAACCAGGACCTCTGCGTTGGAGATCGGCTGTCCATGATGCGAGACGACGAATAGATCGACCGTGCCGATCGGATTGTTCGGGCACATGAGCTCGAACTCTGTGTTCACGGTCAAGTCGCCCAGGTGGAGGACACGGAACCCAGCGAGCTGAGCGAGAATTCCTACCGACTGTGCGTTTTCGCCGTTGTCCTCGTCCTGCGGGACGAAATCCGCGCAGTAGCGATTGGGTTCGCCGCCGCCGGGTAGCGGCCGGTCGATGACCTGCTTGGCCGATGCAAGTACGGTGATTTCGATACCGGCGAGGGAGATCCTGTCTCCGGGCGTGACGACTGTATGTTCGGCCGCCTCGTATAACGCCCGATACGTGGTGTTGAGAAATTCGGCCACCCTGGCGTTCGACTCGACGCTCGATCCGTGGTCGATGAAGTGCCGCACCGGGACCTGGCTCGCCAGTTCCTGCATCGCGCCGTAGTGGTCACCGTGCCAGTGAGTCGTGATCAGGTGGTCGATCTCATCGACACCCGCGTCGCGCATCGCGTCCATGATGCGACCGGCGTCTCGCGCGGCACTCTGGCCTCCGTTCCCCGTGTCGATCAATAAGGTCTCCCCGGCCGGTGACACGAACAGGGTGGCGCCCCCGCCCTCAACGTCGATCAGGTACATATCGAGAGTCTCCTGTGCCTGTACCGTCGCTTGGGGGAGACCAAGGAGAAGGGTAAAGAAGATCACGTAGAAGATTCCGGAATGGGCCGACGATTCACGGTTCGGCATTAGACGTTCCTCCCTTGTACTTCTTTAGCGGCCTTGTCGCGTCTCGCTCTTCGGTTCAGCCCTTGGCGTCCTTTGAGGAAGCAATGGTCTCGCCCTTGGCCGCATCCGCAGCTGCAGCTTCCTCCTGCCGGAATGCGTCTCTCGGAGCGGCCGGCATCGGACGCCAGCCCGCATCCTTAACGGCAGCCTGCGCCGCCGCGAGGCGGGCGACCGGAACCCGGAACGGAGAACAACTCACGTAGTCGAGACCCGTCTTGTGGCAAAATTCAACCGAGCGGGGATCACCTCCGTGCTCACCACAGATCCCGATCTCGAGATCCGGACGAACGCCTTGCCCGAGTTCGACAGCCATCCGCATGATCTTTCCAACGCCATCTACGTCTAGGGTCGCGAACGGGTTATCGGGGAGCACACCCTGCTCGATATAGTCATAGAGGAATCCGGACTCCGCATCGTCCCGAGAGATGCCGAACACGGTCTGGGTCAGATCGTTCGTTCCAAACGAGAAGAACTCGGCCGTCCTGGCAATCTCGTCCGCCGTCAGGGCCGCCCGGGGAACCTCGATCATCGTCCCGAGCTTGTACGGGATCTCCTGCTCCTCTTCATCCATCACTTCCCGCGCCTCCGCGTCCACGAGTCGACGCTGGGTCCGAAACTCGTTCACGTGTGAGACCAGCGGGACCATGATCTCGAGCTTCACGTCGACCCCTGCGCGCATGCAGCGAGCCGCCGCTTGAAAGAGCGCACGCGCCTGCATCCGGGTCAGCTCCGGGAGTAACATTCCGAGACGGACACCCCTCGTACCCAGCATCGGGTTCATTTCCATGAGATCCTCGGTGCGTCCGAGGAAGTCCTGCTTCTCTCGGATCTCCTCGAGCGTCTCGTCGATCTCGTGGAGAGTGTCCAGGTGCTGAAGCCTGACCTTGAGTTCCGCCAATTCCCGGAGGAGCTCCTGATGGTCGGGGAGAAACTCGTGGAGCGGTGGGTCCAGGAGACGGACCACAACTGGCAACCCGTCCATTGCCCTAAAGAGCCCTTCGAAATCGCCACGCTGAAGGGGGAGAAGCCGATCGAGGGCGTCGTCACGCTCCACGTGGTTCCGAGCCATGATCATCTCCCGCATCACTGGGAGTCGATCCTCCTCGAAGAACATATGCTCCGTGCGGCAGAGCCCGATCCCCTGTGCCCCCATATCGCGGGCCCGGCGCGCATCATCCGGGTAATCCGCATTTGCCCACACCTCCAGCCTCCGGAATTCATCCGCCCAACCAAGCAGTTCGTTGAGCCAGGGGTCCTCGAGGTCGGGGATGACAGTCGGCAGGGCGCCCAGGTAAACTTCACCGCGAATCCCATCGATGGAGATCTCCGCACCTTCACGAATCGTAAAATCTCCGACCCGCGCCTCGCGGTCGACCAGATCGATCTCCAGAGCCTCTACCCCCACGACGGCCGGCTTGCCGAACTGGCGCGCAACCAGCGCAGCATGGCTGGTCCGTCCCCCTCGGCTGGTGACGATGCCCTGCGCTGCTAGCATCCCGTGAACGTCGTCGGGCCTCGTCTCGGGGCGGACCATGATTACGGCCTTCCCGTCCTCTCTGGCCCATCTTTCCGCCGTGTCTGCATCGAAAGCCACGACGCCTACGGCGGCTCCAGGCGACACGTTCAGACCGTGTGCAAACACGCTAGCCGCGCTTCTGGCCTCTTCATCGAACTGAGGGTGGAGATAGAAATCCACCTGCTCGGGGCTCACCCGGAGCACCGCCTCCTCTCGGCCGAGAAGCTCCTCA
>CAUZAE010000193.1:0-3777 GCA_963577685.1 Gemmatimonadales bacterium UBA6960
TCGAGAGCAGTCCGATAGTTCGAGCCGAGGCGAAAATCAGTGCTCCGCAAGTGTGGCCCACCAAGCCGACCGCCGAGACGAGCGAGGATTGCCACAGGCAACCGCAACTCAGCCGAGGAGCACATGGTCCTCGAAGACCTTCACGTTGACCGACGAGACCACCGACCGGAGGGAGGTGAATCCGGGCCCGCTTTGGTCCCACCCTCGCGCCTCCGGATCGCTTCCAGCCCCGTTCTCACTCTGACAGCCATGTACCGACTCGTCGGTGGCGAACATCATGGTGGTGAACTCGACCCTCCAGCCGACCCAGGGGGATACGGTATAAACCCCGAAGGCGCTCAGGACGCGAATACAAGCGTCCGACGGGCTCTGCTTGCGCCTACCGGCCCGCTCTCGGATGTTGCCCTCGGTCTGATCCTCCGATACCGAGGACCGCTGGACGTTCCGTATGAACGGCTTCCAGGGGTGGAACGGGGAACAGTGCGGCATGCCGGATGTCTCGAGCGTACAGAAATGGGACGAGCCGGTGCGCAGGCCGATCAGCCGATGACGAATCACATCAAGCGCGAGGAACCGCTCATGTCACTGCCCCGATCCGCCCTTTTGGGCATGCCTGTCATCGTTGCGCTTCTATGGTCCGCCCCTCCAGTGTCGGCGCAGTGGACGGCCATGAACCGTGGCAGCGAGAACATCGAAGTGCTGGGGCACCTCCCGCTCGGCGCACACCTGAACGTGTCCGACATGGACGTCGAGCAGGAGCTTTCGCGCCCGTATGTTTACGTTTCCCGGATGGTTTGGGGGCCGACGGGCACCAAGGGGATGGACATCATCAGCATCGAAGACCCCTCGCATCCCGAGCGCATTTACGAGTGGCGCATCCAAGATCCGGACCTGCACGTCGGGACGGGTGGGATGGACGTGAAACACTTCAAGATCAACGGCCGCTACTACGTGGTGCAGTCGCTGCAATTCCGCCAAGGCGGTCCGGACCCGGACCTGGGTGCCGTCGTGCTCGATGTGACAGGCCTTCCGGACGTGTCGACCGTGCGGGAGGTCGGCGAGATCCGTGAGCCCCTGCTTCCCGGTGGCTTTCACAACATCTTCGTCTACAAGCACTCCGACGGTAGGGTCCTCCTCTTCACCACGGTTTCGGGGCCCTACGCACACGTCTACGACCTGGGTCGGGTAGTGGACGGCGCGAGCGCCGAAGAGGCCCTCGTGGGACGGGTCCCTGTCGGGCTGACCGAAGGCAGCCAGGGCGGCTACCACGACATGTACGTGGCCTATCACCCGGATACTGACCAGGACCGGTTCTACGGGGGCGGAACGGGGGGCTACTACGTGTACAACGTTACCGACCCGGCCAATCCGGAGCTGGAGATCTCGCTCACTGGGATTCGCGGCATCGAGTACGGACACACGTTCACGCCGAGCCCGGACGGTCGTTACGTCGTGGCGGAGGTGGAGTACCGGTACGCCCCGCTCCGCATCTTCGATCTGCAGCCGGCGCTGGACGGCAGGGTTACCAACATCAACCGGCCGGTATCGGGCTGGACCGCTGACTATCAGAACCTGGTGCACAACCACGAGGTCCGGTGGCCGCTCGTATTCGCTTCGTCGTACCTGGACGGGCTGACCATCTTCAACCTCCAGGACCCTGCGAACCCACAGACCGTGGGCTACTACGACACGTACATCGGCGTGCGTACCCAAGACCGTTGCCCGGAGTGTAACGGCGCGTTCGGAGTGGACGTCCGCAACGCGGACGGGCTGATCCTCATAAGCGACATGAGCACCGGTCTGTGGACGTTCAAGATGGAGGGCTTCAACGGGTGGAACGGGGAGCAGTGGGGTATGCCCGACATCTCCAGCGCCCAGAAGTGGGACGAGCCGGCACGCAGGCCTGTCAGCGATCAACCGTAAGACCACTGAATGTCCGATCCCGTCATCCGCCTGAACGCAGCCCTCGAAGGCCGCTACGCCATCGAGCGTGAGCTGGGCGAGGGCGGTATGGCGACGGTGTATCTCGCCAAGGACCTGAAGCACAACCGCAACGTCGCCTTGAAGGTGATGAAGCCCGAGTTGACCGCCGTCGTCGGCGCGGAGCGGTTCCTAGCCGAGATCGAGACGACAGCCAACCTCACGCAGCTCTTCCCCGCGCACAACACACCGGCCGTCGACCCGTCTCGGTTGATTGAGCTCCAGGAAGCGTTCGCGGGCGTGCGCGACGGAACGTTGCAGGGGACCCCCGAGGGCGACGATGGGGACATGGTGCGCTATGAAGCGGGGGCGTTCAGCCTCCTCTTGCGTGCGGGTGGCTGAGAGGGAGGTTGACGGGAGCAACGCAGGGGAGGGACAGGCTTCCGCTTGCGCCTGCCAGCTCACTCTCAGATGTTGAGCGCAGTGGTCCGATCCCAGGCCTGCCGAGGAGGTGATGTCCGCCCGATGCCGAGTTGCCGTCGTTCGTTGATCACCTCCGCGCCTCCGGCGTTGGTACTCGCGCTGGTGCTCGTCGTCGCACCCTTGGCCGCTCAGGCCAACCCGGCACATCAAGGGGGCCGCTCACTGAGGATCGGCATCATCGGGTCGGGAGCGATGGGGGGTCCGATCGGGCTCCTTTGGGCCGAAGCGGGGCATCAGGTCATGTTCTCCTCGCGCAATCCGGACCAACTCATGGACCTCGTGCGGAGCGCCGCGCCTCGGGCCAGCGCGGGCTACGCGGATGCAGCCGCCTTCTTCGGCGAGGTCATCCTGCTCGCAGTGCCCCCCAGTGCAATCCCGCAGCTAGGCGAGGACCTCGTCGAACTGATGCAGGGCAAGGTCGTCATCGACCTGACGAACCCACGCATGGACCGAGACGGACCCATCTCGAACGAATGGCTTGAGATGGGGACAGGCTTGGCAATGGCCCAGTACCTGCCGGGCGTTCGATTGGTGAAGGCGCTCAACACGGTCAACCCGCGCAGTTTCAGCGACCCAGTCCGTGACGGCGAGAGAATAGGAGTTCCCATTGCGGGCGACGACGACGAGGCCGTCGCCATCACGGCTTCCCTCGTAAGAGACGTGGGGCTCGACCCTGTCATCGTAGGTCCGCTCGCCCGAGCGAAGGAGTTCGACCGGGGAAGCCCCGTGTGGGAGACGGGTGCGTCCGCGCGGGAGATACAGGAACTCCTGAATATCCCCTGAGCTACTCCTGGCGTCTTCGCTACCTGTACACCAGGGCCAGGCCGTAAGGATCGTTGCCCACGCCCGTCACCGTGGCCACTACGCGGCGTGATCGAAGATCGATCACATAAACGTGGCCGAGTTCCTGTGAGAACGGTCGCGATGAGGGTCCCGCGCTGATCACGGCATACCTGCCATCGGAGGTGATCGCCGGAGAGCGCCAACTCGAGGTCCACGATCGACACGTTGTTCGTGCGGATATTGGGGACGATCACTTCGCGGCCGTCGGGGGTAACGGCGGAAGCTACTCACGAGCTGAGTCCGCTCACGGTCCATATCTTGAGCAGATTCACGGGACGTTAGAGTACGGGTGGATGGGGCGCTGACATGCGGGGATCGGACGCCGCCTTGGCCGTGAGGGGCGCTGGGTTGCCTGCTTGCGCCTCCGGGCTCGCTCTTGGATGTTGAAAGCGGTTTGATACGGACTGCACCACGTCCGATCCCCTCGCCCGTCTCAACGCTGCCCTGGTGAACGATTCATGAATCAAAAAGCCCACTATCTCGGGTCCGCCGCCGTCCTCGTGGCATTGTCTACGGGCTTCGCTACTCCGG
>CAUZAE010000194.1:0-3753 GCA_963577685.1 Gemmatimonadales bacterium UBA6960
GGTCCGATCGTGAACGCGAAAACGACCAAATCGATCGCCAAGGGTCCCACAGATGCCTCTACCGCCATTGTCAGAAACGTCTTGGCCGCACTCTCAGGAAGAAACAACTCGCACAGCTTGGTGAGCAAGCCACCGAGCAGCAATCCGAGCGCCTGCGTCCACGCCAATCGCTTGACGTTGCGTCGATACGTATTAGCTAGCATACGATCCAAGGGCGCGTCGGGTTCCCATTTCTCCGAAGACTCGGCCTCCTCCGCTGGAAATCACCGGTCACGACCCACCGCATAAGCCACGGCCGCGCTCAACGCATCTACGGCCGGGTCCTGCGGAAGCGTGCCGAGCGTATCCCATGCGCGGTCGGCGTACAAGTCGGCTCGTTTACCCGCGTAGGACAACCCGCCGCAGTCCCGCACGATGTCCATGATATGGCGAGCCTCGTCGTCCGTGGCATCCACGCGGGTGAAGAAGTCGCGAATTTCGAGTAGCTCGGTATCCGACACGTGTCTCAGGGCTCCCACCAGTGGTAGCGTCACCTTCCGTTCCTTCAAATCGAGTCCCGACGGCTTCCCCGTCACGGCCTCCGACCCCGTGTAGTCCAATAGGTCGTCCGCGATCTGAAACGCCATTCCCAGATCATGACCGAATTTGGACAGAGCCGCTCGATATTCGACTCTGCCGTCCAGGGCCCCTATCTCACACGCTGCCGACATGAGGGACGCGGTCTTCGCGGCGATGAGACGGTAGCAGTCGTCTTCGGTAAATTCCAACGCGTCGTGCGACGTCAGTTGGCGCATTTCTCCGATACTCATCTCGTTCGCTGCGCCCGCGAGAACCTCGAGATGATCCATCTTTCTCAGCCGAGTCAACTCCGTTACCGAGCGGCTGTAGAGATAGTCCCCCATGATGATGGCGATCTGATGGGTCCACAGCGCGTTCACGGTGGGCAGTCCTCGACGCAGCACACTGTGGTCGACCGCGTCGTCGTGCACCAACGTTGCCAGGTGAACGAGCTCGACAACTGCGCCGAGCGCCACCGCCTCATCCGACCGTCTTCCTCCCACTTCGTTGGCAAGCAAGAGAAGGGTTGGACGAAATAGCTTTCCCCGCATGAGGAGGAGGTACTCGTTGACCTCCTCGATCATATCGAAGTCCGACACGAGGATCCGCTTCAGATCCTCCTGAACGGCTTCCAAGCGACCTTCCACCAGACCTTGGATCGCCGAAAGCCGGGGAGCCTCTCGTAATACGGAGCTTGAAGCAGCCTCCATCAAAACACCGCCAGGTTTGACGTTCTCATCGACCGGGGATTACAGCCCACTCCCACTACTCGCGAAGGCTTCGTAAGCGCTGAGTGACATCGGCGAAGTTGATGTCGAAGGGCAAACACTCTGTCGTAATACTCTAGGGCCGATTCCTTCTTACAGATGGCGATAGCGTTGTTCGGAAGTCCCGCCGCCACGTAGAAATCGACGGCCTTTTCGTAAAATGTTACCGCCTGGGCCTGTCTGCCGATCCGAGTCGCCAGGTCTCCCGAGCGGTTGAACAGGCCAACATCCGGATCGTCCCCTTCCGACATTTGGTCGATAGCCCGGCTATACAGATCGAGCGCCTTCTCCCACTGCTCGTTCTGTCTCGCCTGCTCTTTTAGCGCTTCAATACTCACAAGTCAGCACTCGTGGCACTAGTTCTCTCTTCGATGGTCTTCCAGATAGTCTGAGACACAACGGGAGAGGACACGGGGCTCATCCGAACAAAGAATCCTAAATCTGTCCATGGAGCCCGGAAGCACAAGGGGATCGGCGATAAGACTAGTGACAAAAACGCCCCAAAACCCAGCGCAACGCCCTAGACTTCTAGGGCGCCCCGCTGAGGGTCACCTTCTGATCATCTGTGGATTTCCTGCTTGTAGCTGAAAGGACCAGTCGAAAATCATCAGTGAAGCCCCATTCTGATCTGAACCGAGCAGGGTGACACGAATGGACCCGTAGTGAAACGCTCCGGCGTCCCCCTCCACACGCCACATATAAGTCAACTCTGGCTCCACAGCCACGGCCACGGACGTGTACCCCGTGAGAGGCGCCCACGTCCAATCCTCACACTCGGAGTCCGCTGCTACTCCGCACTTGAGCTGGGTCGTGAACACGCCCTCAGGGAAGGCCTCGCCCGACGGCCCTGGCACTAACCACCACCCGAACTGATCTGCCTGGAGGCGAAAGTCACGCACCGGTGACATTCCATCCGTAACCGGATCGATCTCCTCCGACTCCGGAAACCGAAAGCCGGAGAGGCCGGGCTCGTCGGCAAATGAATAGATCAGCTCCCCCCGAAAGTCCGGTCTCGGTGTACCCGACGCTGTTGCGCTCTCAGCGCTCTCGTGTCCATACACGTCCACGGACGACACCACATAGCTGGACGTCACTCCGTTACTGGCCAACTCGTCCAGAAAGCCGGGGGAGTCGGAATCGCCGAGCGGTGACAGAGCCCCGCCGTCATCCGGAACCAGGTACAGGCGGTAGTGAGAGAAATCCGAAGTCGAGCGAGGGCTATCGCCCCAACGGACGTAGTTCGTGTTGTCGAGCGCTACGACCTCCACACCGACCGGGACCGGGGGCGCGTCGAACGAGGGCACCGCAACGGTGACCGCTACGTCGGCGTCGGTCTCCGCACCCGTGTCCGGGTCGACGGAAGAGACGATGTACTCGTAGCTGACGGACGGCACGATGTTGGTGTCCGTGTATTCACACTCGCCACCAGAACAACTCGTCACGTCCGCGATCAGAAAGAACGAAGAGTCGCCGACCCGGCGACCAAAGACCCTAAAGGACTCGCCATTCCACTGGGGCGACAGAGTCCAGTAAAGAGCCACCGCTCGGTGGAAATAGCTGCCCTCTAGTCCCATGGGTGGCGCCGGGTAACCGTCCTCTACGACGAAGACCGTATCGTCTGTGTGGCAGCCCGTTGCCAGAAGAGCCATCCACAACACAACCAAGAGCCGATTCAACATGATTTTCGAGCCTCACGCTTATTTGGGAGTGGTGACATCGTCGTATCACCACAGGCTTCGGATATCCTCTGATGCACAAGGGATACCAAACGTGAAAGCTCAATGAAATAGCGGGTTTCGGTCGATCAACCTGACGTACTGTGTCCTACTCAGAGGACATAATCGCGGCGTCTCCGAGACAGACGTGGGACCGGTTCGTTCTAGTGTACCAGGTGTGTACCAAACTAAGTGTACTAGGTAAGCTAGTACACTTATCGGCACGACATATACGGGGGCGACGACGGATGCTTCGGGTAGTGTGGCGGGCCGTTGCGGAAACTATTGTGGCTAGAACCGGGAGTTGAAGTCGCTGCTACTCTGATCGTAGTCGAACTTCAGGTCCGGATTGTCCTTGAGCGATACCCCGAAGCGGAAGGTCCAGTTACCCGTGGCGGTCTGGTAGAAATCGAAGTTCGCCTGCCAACGGTGGAGATCTCTCGTCAACCCGACCGAATGATCGGTGAAGCTCCCGTCTTGGACGTCATAGGAAGTCAGCCACATCAGGTTCCACCCCACGGTCGCGCGGAAGCGCAAACCCACCTGTAGGAGCTTGCTGGCTAACCGATTATCCGTCGACCTGACGCTGCGACGGAGCGCGTAGGAGAAACTGGCGTTCCACTGACCGATGCCGTCCCGGTTCGCCGGTGGTGCCGGGCCTGGCTCGTCTAGGCCAGCTCCGGGAACGACGCTGGTCTCGTCCGTGGCACTCG
>CAUZAE010000195.1:0-3732 GCA_963577685.1 Gemmatimonadales bacterium UBA6960
TCCACCTCTACGATGCGAACGCCTTCGCTCAGACGTTCTTTCAGGATTGTCTGTGGGATCAAGCCTCGGGTGAGGTGGCCCGGGCGTATCTCGAGGGCCGTGGCATCGATCGCGCGGTGGCGGAGCGCTTTGCTCTCGGTTACGCCCCGGACGAGTGGAGAGCCCTCCGCGAAGCCGCCGCCCATCACGGGATCGGCGATCAGACCCTGTTGGAGGCGGGCCTCCTCACCGGGAGCGAGAGGAGCGAGGAGCCGTACGACCGGTTCCGTGGGCGGATCACCTTTTCCATCGAGAGTCTTTCGGGGAAGGTGTTGGGGTTCGGAGGCCGGGTGCTCGACTCTGGCAGAGAGGGAAGCCCCAAGTATATGAATTCGCCCGAGTCACCGATTTATCACAAGGGTCAAGTTCTATATGGACTAAGCTGGGCGAAGAACGCGATACGCCGTGAGGAGGTTGCCCTGGTCGTAGAGGGCTATATGGACGTAGTGGCGCTCGCTTCCGCCGGATTCGAGAATGTCGTGGCTCCCCTCGGAACGGCTCTCACGCCCGAGCAGGCGGCCTTGCTGAGACGTTATACGAAGAAGGTGTGCCTGCTGTTCGACAGTGACACCGCGGGGTTCAAGGCCACATTCCGCGCGGCGGATACGCTCCTGGCCGGAGGCCTGCACCCCTCCGTTGTGACTCTTCCACCGGGGGAGGATCCCGATACCATCGTTCGTAAGGAGGGTTCGGAGGGGCTTCGCACCCACATCGACCGAGGTGTCGACGTGCTCGATCGAAAGCTTCAGATCCTCGACGAGCGAGGCCACTTCGCCAGCATCGAGGGCACCCGAAGCGCCATCGATCGACTCCTGCCCACGGTCCGGGCTACACGGGATGCGGCCCTTCGGGACATCTATGTGGCCAAGGTGGCAGAGCGCACGGGAGTCAGAAGAGAGACTCTGGAAGAAGAGCTGAAGAGTGAGACGCAGCGCGCGGGCCCGCCGCCGCCCCGGCGTCCGTCCGTTAGGCGTACGGCCACGCCCGCGATTCCGCCGATGGGCGCCGAGCGGGAGCTGCTCCTATTAATGACCAAGGACCGGGATTGGATCGAGAAGGTGGGCGAACATCTCTCCCCTGATGACTTCGTCGATCTGTCATATGCGGCTGCCTTCGAGTCCCTGTTGGCCGACCACGAGCTGACCCATGCACCCCCAGAAATGGCTTCTGCGGCCGCTAGTGTGTTAGAGGGATTGTTGGCAGATCCTAAGGAACTCCGACAGGCGCACCGGGTTTTCGAAGAGTCTCTGGGCAGGATCCTCAGCACAGTAATGCAGGAAAGACTCGACGGGATGGACCGACTCATAGAGAATACATCGGACGAGGAGCGTTGTGTAGAGCTCCTTGCTGAGAAGGCTCAGTTGGGAAAAGAAAGACGAGAGTTGAGTCTCGACTGGTCGGCCGCCGCCCGAAAGACCCTTATGAGCGACTACTAGGCTTTAGCCAAGAGCACTACATGACACCGCAGACACGTACATCATTGAAGGAACTCCAACAGTTGGATCAGGACATCGCACAGGTGCGATCTGCCGTCCAGGAACTCGAGCTTCTACTAGAGGAAGTCGACGCTCCGGTTCTCCGTTCGGAGCAGGATGTGAAGGGTCTCCAAAAGCGCCTCCAGGAGGTCAAGCTGGTCGAGCAGCGCGTAGAACTGAGTATCGAGGAGCGCCAGGTCCGATCCAAGAAACTCGAGGGGCGCATGGAGGAGGTTCGAAACGTGCGTGAGGAAGCCGCTGTGCATGCGGAGCTCGAGATGGTTCGGCGCGCCCTCGAAAATGACGAGCAGGAGGCGCTCAGCTTGCTCGACCAGATTCGCCGCATCGAGGAGCGGCTCGACGAACAAGACGCGGCCTATCAGGAGGCTCTGACCGAAGTAGAACCGCGCCGTGTCGAGCTGACCCAAGAACGCTTGGGCACGGAGGAACGTCTCGAGGAGCTCAAGGAGAAAAGGAAGACGTTCGCGGAAGGGATCGACCCCAGTGAGCGCCGCGTTTATGAGAGTATCATGGCGGGTTCCACGGGAGTCGCCGTCTCCGAGCTCATGCCGGACGGAGCTTGTGGGAATTGCTTCAGCGTCGTGCCGCTTCAGGTGCAGAATGAAATCCGCCACGGCACCGGGATGATTCGTTGCGAAGGGTGCGGAGTGATCCTCACTCCTGAATCCGCTGAGGGGATAGCCCGCGCCGAGGCAGAGAACGAGAGGATCATGGAGGCGTTGGAACTTACCGAGGAGGAGCGGGACGTCGAGCGCGCGGTCGTTGCCGAAGCCATCGCGGCAGAGGCGGCCGAGGAGGCCGCTGTCGTCGAGGAGGTGGTCGAGACAGGACTCGCGGCTATGCTCGGCGATGGAGGTGTCGAGCCGGAGCCAGAAGCCGCTCCCGGCGAAGAAGCCGCCGAGTCCGAGCCAGAGGCGGCTCTCGCTGAGGAGGAAGCCACGATTGCCGCGCCCAGCTCGGAGGCCGCTGAGGACTCGACGCCGATGCTCGATGAGGTCGTCGAGGGCGATTCGTCATCGGACCGTCCTGTGACCGACGACGACGCTGGCGTCTAGCCAGGCTTTTGAGGACTGGTGACGTGGGAGCTTCGGCCTTCCCGCCTCGCCCTGTCCTCCCGGTGGTCGCTCCGAGATGGGCGGAGCCCGGACGAGTTCCGCCTCAAGTCACTCTCGCCCTCGAGGACTCGCTTTCTCTTCCAGGCGTTCTTTGCGCCCTTCTCGCGGCCAGAGGATACGAGGATCCGGAGAGAGCCAAGGCCTTTCTGAGACCGGTCCTCTCTGATCTCGACCCTCCCGAACTGCTTGCCGGCATCCAACAGGCGGTAGCCCGAATCGATCAGGCGATCGATGAGGGACAGACGATCCTCGTCCACGGGGACTACGACGTGGACGGCGTGGCAGGTACGGCCTTGCTGACGAGGTGGATTCGCCGCCTGGGGGGCAGTGCCGTCCCCTTCGTGCCGCATCGCGTGGCGGATGGCTACGATCTGGGTCTCGCCGGCCTGGAAGCGGCCAGCAAGGCCGGGGCCGCGCTGATTGTCACGGTGGATTCGGGAATCAGGGCTCACGACGTCGTGGCGCGAGCTAGTGCGGACGGCTACGACGTCATCGTCACCGACCACCACACGCCGGCGAAAACGCTGCCCCCGGCGCTCGCGGTCGTGAACCCGAACCGTGCCGACTGCCCCTACCCCAACAAGGGTCTGTGTGGGACCGGGGTCGCATACCGGCTGTCCGAGCTGTTGGCCCGGGGGAGAGGGATCGCGCAGGAGGAGCTTCACGCTTCGCTAGACCTCGTCGCAATGGCGACGATCGCAGACCTGGTCCCCCTGAACCAAGAGAACCGCACGCTCGTGCGGTACGGGCTCAAGGCGATCGAGCGCACGAAGATCCTCGGGCTGCGCTCTCTCATCGAACGTGCCGGCCTCGGGGATGGACGTGTGGACGCGGGTCAGGTGGCGTTCCGGTTGGCACCTAGGATCAACGCCGCTGGGAGAATGGGGGAAGCGATGACGGCCCTCGACCTGCTCATGACCGATGACCGGGCGCGGGCACAAGAGCTCGCAGGCCGCCTGGAGGTCGCCAACGACGAACGCCGTGACGAGGAGCAGCGCACCCTGGAGCAAGCGCTAGACAAGCTTGCCGGCACCTTCGAGTCGGAGAGTGACTTCGGGGTGGTGCTCCATGGTGAGGACTGG
>CAUZAE010000196.1:0-3729 GCA_963577685.1 Gemmatimonadales bacterium UBA6960
AGGCGACCGTGCTCTCGGCACTGAACGCGGTGGGAGAGGCGTCTCCGAGCGACCTTGCGGGGTTCGCATCCGTGAAGAATCCCGCGCTGGTGTTCTGCCCAGGATCATAGGCCCAGGACGACGCGTCCCTCGTGGGGAAGACATAGTCCACGGCAAGCTGGATGGTCATCGGGCCGACTGGGACTACGTCCAGATCCCTCTGCAGCAGACCTTCGATTAGGTCATGTTGACCATCGTCGTCCCTCGAAGTGCCCTCGAAATACACCGGTTGGGCCGGATTCGCCATGTCCACCGTGTGGAATCTCACCCACATGGAAGGCCTGACGCCAGCGGTCGAAGAGGCGAGGATCCGGAAGTCTCCGGTGACCCTCGCTAGGTCCCGGGTGGTGGTATTCTTGCCCCGCCCTTCGCGAATCTTGACGACTTTGTACTGCACGTTGGTGAACGAGACCTCAGTCAGATAAGCCTGATGGGGCGCCGGGTCACCCCGGTACGTGGCGGAGGAGCGAACGGTCTGCGTCCCGTGGGGAAGGTGCCGCAGCATACAGGGAAACCGGAAAGGCCGGAGTCAGTCGGGCGGTGGGCGGTGTTCTCCAGCAAACCGCGGGGAGTGATGAGCCGAGAGTCCCGAAGGCCGCTCTCTACGTTCCGAGCAGCTCGCGCTTCTCCTCGTTGGTCAGCTTTAGCCATTTGGAGGCACAAGCGCGAGCGCGTGCGAGCCCGGCGTCGCGATGGTGGACCGCCTCTATCGTCGCCTCGTAGGTTACTGGTGACCGGTCCGCTCACGTCGCCGGCAAGGAGAGATCATGCGTCCGTCCGTGGATAGGAGTTCATCGAAGCTTCCCGTTGCTCCCGGCCGGCTCTTTTGGGTGATGCTCGTTTTGGGCCTCTTCTGTTGGAGCCCGGCTTGGAGCCCCATAGGGAGCCCAGCGGCTGCCCAGACAGGCGCGGCGGACGGTCAGTGGCGGAGCTACGGAGGAGATTCGGGACACACCAAGTACTCTCCCCTCGATCAGATCAGCGAAGACAACGTCGGGGACCTCGAGGTCGCGTGGACCTGGATGTCGGTGGACGAGGGGCTCAGGGCCCGCAATGAAGTGATGCGGGAAAGGGGAGCCTTCCAGACCTACGCCTACGAGGTCACGCCTCTCTATGTGAACGGTGTGCTGTACACCACCACGTCTCTCGGTCAGGTTGCCGCGATCGACCCCGAGACGGGCGAGACTTTGTGGAGCTACGATCCAGCTCTGTATCTGGAAGGCCGTCCGGCTGTGCACGGGTTCATGACTCGCGGCCTCGCCTATTGGACGGACGGGGTGGAGGAGCGGCTCATCTATGCAGGGGGGCGAGTCTACCTCGTCTCGATCGATGCGAAGACCGGGGAGCCCGATCTCACGTTCGGTCGGGGCGGCCGAGTCGATCTCAAGGAAGGTCTCGGAAGAACGATCGACGCGCGCCGCTACACGGTGAGCTCACCCCCGTTGGTCGTCGGCGACGTCGTAGTGGTCGGCTCCGCGATGACCGAGGGCACCGGGTACAAGGAGGCGCCGCCCGGGCACGTCAGGGGGTTCGACGTGAGGACGGGAAAAATGAAGTGGATCTTCCACACCATTCCTCAGGAGGGCGAGCTCGGATACGAGACTTGGGAAAACGATTCGTGGAGGCTCTCCGGGGGTGCCAACGTCTGGACCCTGATGAGCGCCGACGAGGAGCTCGGCTACGTCTACCTCCCGGTCGGAACGCCGGTCACGGACTACTACGGCGGACACCGACTCGGCGACAACCTGTTTGCCAACTCCTTGGTATGCCTCGACGCAGAAACCGGTGAACGCGTGTGGCACTTCCAATTCGTCCACCACGCCGTGTGGGACTACGATCCTCCAGCGGCACCCAACCTCATCGACATCACCGTCGACGGTCGCCGGATCGAAGCCGTCGCTCAGATCACCAAGCAAGGCTTCACGTTCGTTTTCGATCGAGTGACGGGCGAGCCGGTCTGGCCGATCGAGGAGCGAAGCGTTCCCCAGAGCACCCTGGTGGGCGAGCGCACATCGCCTACGCAGCCCTATCCCACCAAGCCCCCGCTCTTCCTCACGAATGGAGCGACCGAGTCGGACGTCATCGACTTCACTCCCGAGTTGAGAGCGGAGGGGCTTGCCATCTTTCGTGAGCACAATGCCGGACCCCTCTATACGCCCCTGACGCCGGGCACCAACATCGTGCGACCCGGCTGGAGTGGCGGGGCCAACTGGTGGGGTGCCGCGTTCGACCCCGACACTGGGCGACTCTACGTGCCCAGCTGGGCTCACTTCTCGCTCGTCCGGATGGATGCCGGAGATCCCGAGCGGTCCGACATGAGGATTCGGCCTCAGGTACGGGACCTCACCGGCCCGCGCGGCCTTCCGCTCTTCAAGCCGCCCTATTCGCAGCTCACGGCCTTCGACATGAACGCCGGCGAGAAGCTCTGGAGCGTCCCCGTCGGGGACGGACCTCGGGACCATGAAGCGCTGCGGGACCTAGAGCTACCACGGCTCGGCAACTTTCAGAAGCTCGGAGGACCACTTCTGACCAAGACCCTCCTGTTCATCGGGCAAGGGAAGGAAACGAACCGGATCGGGGCATACGACAAAGAGACGGGCGAGGAGCTGTGGAGCATGGACCTTGGGGGCCAGTTCCATGCCGCCCCCATCACATACTCGATCGACGGTAAGCAATACATCGTGCTCGCCATCGGTGGAAGCGGCGAGCCGGAGCGGCTCGTTGCGCTGGCATTGCGTTGATTCTGAGCGAAGAGGGGGACATGACATGAAGTTCAACACCACGGCGGCAACGGCGGCGCTGATGATAGCGATCGCTTTTGGCTCAATCCGCTGTGGCCCAGTGGGGGCCCAAGAGCTCGAGAGGGAGTTCATCGACCCGGCAGGGGTGTTCACCCAGGTCGTGACCGTGGCGGATCGCGGCGTGAAGACGATCTACGTCTCGGGACAGGTAGGCAACGGGGACGATCTCGCTATGCACGTCGAGACCGCGTTTGAGTCGGTTGTGCGACGTCTCGAGAGCGCCGGTGCCTCGACCAGCGACGTGGTGAAGATCCGAATCTTCGTGAAGGACTTCGACCCAGCGGACTATTCGATCATCAGCCAGGCACGACTCCGGACGTTCAGCGACGAAGATTCGTGGCCGACCAGCACCATGGTCGGTATCCAGGAATTGTTCCTCGAGCAGTTCCGCGTCGAAATCGAGGCCGTCGCGGTCGTTGCGGATCCCGAAGTCCCCGGTGCGAACGTCACGATAGAGCGCATCGGATCTTCACGTGGCTTCAGCCAGGCCGTGGTGGTCACGGCTAACGGGACCAAGACGATCTACGTCTCGGGTCAGGTCGGACAAGGCGATGGACTGGCCGAGCAGGCGACGTCTGTCATGGCGAATGTGGCCCGACGACTCGAGACGGCCGGTGCCACGACCGACGATGTGGTCAAGCTCGTCACATACATCTCCGACTACTCACCCGAGGACCTGCGCGTGTACGGTGCGGCGAGAACGCGAGTGTTCGGTAGCGAGGATCTGCCGGCGAGTACGCTGCTCGGCGTGCAGTCACTCGCGGCCGATCAATTTGAAATCGAGGTCGACGCCGTGGCGGTCGTGAGTGATGGCGGGGGTGGTGAGGTTGCCAGGGAGTTCATCGATCCCACGGGCGGGTTCACACAGGTCGTCACCGCGCGAGGGAGT
>CAUZAE010000197.1:0-3708 GCA_963577685.1 Gemmatimonadales bacterium UBA6960
ACGAAGAACCGGGCTGGCAATAGGGTCTATCGCCCGAAAGAGATTGAGCTGATCCTTCTCGTGAAGCACCTCCTTTACGAGAGAAAGTTCACGATCGATGGCGCTCAGCAACGGCTCCTGGACATGCGGAAGGGTGGTGAAATCGCCGAGGTCAGAAGAGACGCAGTGAATAGGGATTTCCTAGAAGGGCTGAAGCAGGAGTTGCTACAAGTGAAGGAGGTACTGGCCGCGCCGCCCAGTCGTATGAATTCCTGATGCAGATTCTCTGCACCAACGACGACGGATACTTGGCGGTGGGAATCGGAGTCCTCGCCGCTGCCGCCCGGGGGCTTGGTTCGGTTACGGTCGTGGCTCCGGATCGGGAACAGAGCGCCACCAGCAACTCGCTCACGCTCCATCATCCGCTGCGCGCGCGCCGTTCCGCGGACGGAGCCTTCGTCGTGGACGGAACGCCTACGGACTGTGTCATCCTCGCGATCAACGAATTCATGGACGGGCGCCCGGACTACTGCTTCTCGGGGATCAACCACGGGGCTAATATGGGGGAGGACGTTCTCTATTCGGGCACAGTAGCGGGGGCGATGGAGGCCACTGTGATCGGCATCCCTGCGATCGCGTTCTCCTATGCGGGAGACGCATTCGAGGACCTGGGCGCCTGGGAGGACGTCGTCGCCTCCGTGCTCCGGGGCATCATGGGAAAAGACGACTTTCCAGCCGATACTCTTTTCAACGTCAACCTCCCTCCGATCGACCCGGCGAAGGTCAAGGGCGTGCGAATCACCTCGCTCGGTAAACGGAGATACAGCGACAGCTTGACGAAGGCCATCGACCCGTCGGGCCGGGATTACTATTGGATCGGGGGGGGAGAGGTCATCTGGACGGTGGCCGAAGATTCTGACTTCACTGCCATCCGGGAGGGGTACGTGTCGGTCACCCCGCTCCACCTCGATCTCACCAACCACAAGCTTCTCGAGGAGATCCGCGGATGGCGGTTGACCCTCTAGACGAACGCAGTTTCGCCGGATACCGGCGCCAGCTCATTGAGCAGATCCGGGGACGGGGGATCGACGACCTGGCGATCCTTCAGCTGTTCGATCACGTCCCACGGCATCTCTTTCTGCCCGAGGGCGTGTGGCCGCGGGCCTACGAGGATGCTCCGATCCCGATCGGATACGGCCAAACGGCGTCCCAGCCCTCGCTTCAGGCCCTTTACCTCTCGGTCCTCGACATCAAGTCCGACGACACGGTGCTGGAAATCGGGACTGGAAGCGGCTTTCTCACGGGCCTGTTGGCTCTCACGGCGGACCGCGTCTACTCGATCGAACGCATCCGAGAACTCTCCGTGCGTGCGCGCGCCGCGCTGGACCATCTCGGCGTCAAGAACGTGGCGTTGATGGTGGGGGATGGCACGATCGGTTGGCGGAAGTACGCCCCGTTCGACGTCATCGTGGTCTCAGCCGCATCTCCCTCCGTCCCGCCGGCGTTCATCGACCAGCTGGCAGAGGGCGGGTGCATGCTCATCCCGGTGGGAACTCGGGAGCGCCAGAAATTGGTACTGGTCCGTCGCGAGGATGGTGAAATTCACGAGGAAATCATTCACGGAGAATGCACCTTCGTACCCCTCCTCGGGCGCTTCGCGTGGGCTTCCGAGGCGACGGGAGAAGCCACATGACCGAACACGCTTCGGAGGACCTCGCCGCCGCCCGTCCCATTAGGGGGCCGGGATGGGTACGCCGATTGTACGACTGGGTTCTGCATTGGGCGGATACGCCGTATGGCCTCCAGGCGTTGGCCCTCCTCGCCTTCGTGGAGTCATCGGTTTTCCCCATTCCACCCGATCCGCTCCTCATCGCGCTTTGTCTAGGCGCCGGCGGCCGAGCGCTTCGTTTTGCGACGGTCGCGACGGCCGGGTCCGTGTTAGGCGGGATGCTCGGTTACGGCATTGGCGCCGTCGTGTGGGGGTCGGCGTCCGGCTTCTTCTTCGAGTACGTACCGGGCGTGACTCCTGGGGCGTTCGCCACGGTACAGGGGCTCTACGATCGGTGGGACTTTTGGGCAATTTTTCTAGCTGGGTTGACACCGATTCCATATAAGGTGTTCACCATTTCTGCCGGTGTCTTCTCAATCAACTTTCCCGTCTTCGTGCTGGCCAGCACCCTGAGTCGCGGACTCCGCTTCTTTGTAATGGCAGGCCTGATCTACCGTTACGGGGAGTCGATACGTTTGTTCATCGACCGCCATTTCAATCTCCTCTCCTGGATTTTCGGGCTATTGCTCGTTTTGGGCTTCGTACTGGTCGACGTCATTTTCTAGCGCTGAAATACATTTGTTTACCATTTTCCGGGGGCAGCCGTATATTTGAATAGTCGATCCGAGGCGCGCGTACACCGCGAGTCGATGAACACCGACGTGTTGATTGGCTGAACATCGGTCCTTTTGTGTGAGGACAGACGAATCCGATTCACCGTCTGGAGGCGTGCCGAGCAGTACGTGTGGCGGAAGCGGCGGGTCCGAACCTCACCGGCGGCGAAACCGGTGAGTTCTCCCATCGAGTCCAGGCTCTTCCGCATGTCACCAACCATGCCGCCGATCGCGGAAGGGAATAGGAGCCCCGCAGTGCGCGGGGCCTCCCCAGCATACATCCACTCTTTGGAGGGCTTCATGGAGTTGGGGCCAGAGGGGGACCGTCCGGTGGCTCGTGCTCGTCTTGAGGCCGCGATGGCGGTTGGGGCAAAAGCGTACCAATGCCTGGTCAAAGCTCACGTCCTCCACGTCCAGGCCGAGCACCTCTGACGCTCGTCCCCCCGTGAGCAGGAACGTAGCAATGATCGTGTACAGTCCGGGGGTGGCGTTCAAACGTTCTTGTGCCTCGAGCACGCGGGCGGCCTCGAGAAGAAGGGCTGCGTCCGCGACCTCGAAGAAGGCCGCCTCGGATTTGCGGTGGCCCGTGGGCTTTTCCTGAAGCATTGAGACGGGGTTGTAGCCCGGATCGACGTACAGGCCCTCCTGAGCACGCCCATATAGACCCGAGAGCGCATTGAGGTAATGCCGAACCGTACCTGGCTTCCGAGTGCCTTCGGCGGAGAGTGAGTCTGCCCAATCCCCCACCTCGGTCGGTTAAATGGTTCGGGGATCTCGACCTGCACCGAAGAAGTCCACTGCCACGCCCAAGCGGTGCTCCAGATCGTTCATGTGAGTGCGTGACGTTGAGCCCACCTTCACCTTCTTGATGAGATGGTCTCGCACCAACTCGGCGAGAGTGGTCGAGCGCCTCGAGACGCCGACCCGTCCGACTCGGGCCTCCTGAAGTTCCGTCAGTCGAGCCGCGAAGAGTGCCTGGGCAACCGTCGAGTCCTTCGTGCCACACGTCGAACCCGGAAGCGCAAGGGCCTCTCTTCCGCCCCCGACATCCGCGTACTCACGGAAATCGCCATAAGCACGGTGGTTCCTCCAGTAGACGTGAGCACCGAGGTTGTTTCTGTTCGTCTTCCTGGCCAAGGGTGCGACTCCTTCCGAGCGCGGCTTCGCCTGCTATCTTTTTAGAATGACCACGCAAAGCAGAGAACGCAACAGTTCTTGGCACAGTGCGGCAGGGGCACTAAACGCCCATTGTCGTAACACGTTGTAGTGTAACACTTTGTCCCCGTAGCTCAGTTGGATAGAGCGACTGCCTCCTAAGCAGTAGGTCGCAGGTTCGATTCCTGCCGG
>CAUZAE010000198.1:0-3661 GCA_963577685.1 Gemmatimonadales bacterium UBA6960
CCTGGCGAATGGGAGCTGGAGCGCTCGGGCGGCGTGGTCGTGGAGCAGATCATTCGGCCCACTGGCCTGATCGATCCCGAGGTGGACGTTCGTCCGGTCAAGGGACAGGTGGACGACCTGCTTGCGGAGATCCGCGAGCGGGAGGCGAAGGGCGAGCGGGTTCTGGTGACTACGCTCACCAAGCGGATGGCAGAGGACCTGTCCGAGTACTTTCAGTCCGTCGGGGTGCGCGTCAGCTACATGCACTCCGATATCGACACCATCGAGCGAATGAAGATTCTCAGGGAGCTCCGCATCGGAACGATCGATGTTCTGGTCGGAATCAATCTGCTCCGTGAGGGTCTCGATCTGCCTGAGGTCTCCCTCGTGGCCATCCTGGATGCGGACAAGGAGGGCTTCCTTCGGGACCACCGGTCGCTCATTCAAACGATTGGACGGGCCGCCAGAAATGCCGAAGGGAAGGCGATCCTGTACGCGGATCGTGTCACGGGGTCCATGAGGGCGTGCCTCGATGAGACGAATCGCAGGCGTGAGATCCAGATCGCCCACAACGATCGCCACGGAATCACGCCCGAGACGATCCAAAAGAGTGTGGAACAGATCCAGTTTTCCACGCGGTTGGCCGACGCACGGACGAAACCGGTGGCGCGAGTGGCTGAGGCGAAGCCTAGCTACGCGGACGAGGTCAACACGGAGGAGTATCTCAAGATCCTCGAGCAGGAGATGACCGCGGCCGCGGAGGCGATGGATTTCGAGCGGGCGGCCATTGTCAGAGACCAGATCTTCGAGTTGAAGGCGGCCGCCAAGTGACGCTGAACGAGTCCGACTTGATCCGGTGGGGCGAGGCCATCGGGGCGTCTGTCCAGACACCCTTGTTCCTCCTGCTTCGTGGAACACTCGGTGCCGGCAAGTCGGTGCTGGCCAGGTCGATCGCTCGTGGCGCGGGCGTCGAGGGCACGGTTCCGTCTCCTACGTTCAATCTCGTGTTGCGCTATCCGAGCACGCGGGGTATCCAGATCGTCCACATGGATCTCTTTCGACTGTCCGACCCGACCGAGTTGTGGGAGCTGGGATGGCAGGAACTGGGTGCGCACGACGAGCTCGTCCTCGTGGAGTGGCCTGAGCGGGCCGAGACGATGCTCCCCGCGAGCCGCTGGGAAGTGAGCTTGAGGGTTGTCGAAGAGGACGACGGAATGCGAGCCGTGGCGGTAAACCGCTTCGGTGTCCCTCCCCATCTCCCTGGATTTCCCGTGACCGTGACCGTATGAACACGAATGCGCCCGAGGCTGGCTGGTCGTCCCACGGCGTGTATCTGGCCCTAGATACGTCGACCCGGGTCGGGTCGGTCTGTGTGGCGGTAGGCACCGCCGTCCAGGCGTGCGCGATCCTCGACAAGCCGGCGGCTCACGCCTCCGATTTGGTCCCTACGATACGGGAGGTGCTCGATCGAGCGGGCGTGGAAGTGAGCGAAGTCACCGGCATCGTCGTCGGGTCCGGTCCGGGGTCGTTCACCGGTGTGCGTGTGGCCGCGGCGACGGCGAAGGGGCTGTGCTGCGCGCTCGAGATCCCGCTGTGGGCGGTCTCGTCGCTCGAGGCGGGAGCCGCCTCCTTGGCTGGTGAGGGAGCGACCCTCGGCGTTGTTGGGGGAGCGACCCTCGGTGAGTTTGCGACGGCCGAGCTTTCCAGCGAGGAGATGGCTCGGCCGAGGTACGTGCTCTTCGACGCGAGGAGCGACCGCGTGTATGCCGCTTGCTACGTTGCGAGAGACGGAGGATTGGACGAACTCATTCCGCCGCACGCGACCACGATCGGCGAGGTTCTCGCCGCGGACTTGCCGCTGTGCAACTTCGTCGGGGATGGCGCGCACGCGCACTCGGACCAAATTGTGGGCGCCGGCTTTCCGGTTCTGCCCGCCCCAGCGGGGACGCCGTCGGCGGAGGGGCTCGTGACCCTGGTCGGCCGCCCGCCCGCCCGCGCTCCGGTCGAAGACGTAGCGCGTTGGGAGCCCGACTATCTTCGACCGTCGTCTGCCGAGCGACTCGCGGCGTCCAAGCGATGAGCGACGGACTCAGGATGCGCCGGATGGTGCCCTCCGACGTGCCCGCTGTGGTCGAGATCGAGACATCGACCTTCTCGACGCCTTGGAATGAAGCGACGTTTCGCTCACTTCTGGAACGCTCCGGTGTCGAGGTCTGGGTTGCCGAATGGGAGAAAGATGAGGCGGTGGCAGCCTACGCCATCCTGTGGTGTATCCTCGATGAGGGAGAGCTGGCCAACCTCGCCGTCCGTGGAGACCTGAGAGGGAAGGGCATCGGGTCGAAACTCTTGAGTCGAGTTCTGAAGGCGGCGGCGGATGCGGGTGTGCGGGATCTGTACCTCGAGGTTCGTGAATCCAACCGTGGCGCTCGGCGCATGTATGCGCAAAGCGGATTCAAAGAAATCGGTGTTCGAAAAGGATACTACGACCGGCCACACGAGGATGCCCGCGTGTTGAAGAAACCGCTCGGCGGCAGCCCCATCTGAGAAACGTTTGTAGTTCGATGGCAAAAAACGCGTTGACCCCCAGGGATAAGTCGGCCTATCTTCGTGGTGGAGAGTAATGCTTAGAATCCGGTCCCACCTTGAGGAGGGAGCGATCATGGTTCGGTTGGTCACGACCGTGCTTGCCTTGGCAATTTTACCTGGTTTTGCCGTCGCCCAGGAGCCCGACCCCGACGCCTATTTGGTTCACGTCGTCGTACCGGGCAACACGCTGTGGGATCTGGCTGAGCGCTACTACGGGGACGCGTTCGCGTGGCCTCGCATTCGTGAGGCGAATCGGTCGCAGATCTTGGATCCGGATCTCATTTGCCCCGATCAGCAATTCCAGATCCCCGACGTTCCGCGGCCGGACGCCACGGCGGTGGCTCTAATAGACTGGACGCCGACACTCATCTGTCCTGGGCTGGAGTTGATGATTCCAGTGACGGCAGGGGTTGAGGACGTCCTTCCAGGGCCGGAAATCGACGCCGACGCCGCACCGGGAGTTGTCAGTGATGTCGTGGTGACGACGACGGTCGTTGGACCGCCTCCCCCGGAGGCGCGCGTGGTCCGGAGAGGGATATCGCGGGACCGCAGATCCGTCTTCTACCGTGATCCGAATGCGATCTCAGTGAGCCAGATGGTGGAAGAAGAGGAATATGTGCTCTTCTCCCGAACGTCCGTGTGGTCGGCGGAGTGGCTCGGGCCCGAAGTCTCTGCGGACGTCCAGTCGAGTGGGCGACTTCAGTCGTTTGTCGCGCAAAACGACATGCGCACAGGGATCCCGTATACGCAGGTGAGACTCACCTTGGAACCCGGCACTCGGGTGAGACTCGGAGATGCACTCCAGATCTTTCGCCCCGTCCGCACGGCGAGGGGGTTGGGAACGATATTCCGCCCGACGGGGGTTCTTTCGATCACTCGGGTCGAGGCCGGTTCGGTCGAGGGCGTCATTCTCCAGTCGTTCGATCGCGTCCAGCTAGGCGATCAGATTCGGACCGCGCCGGCTTACGACCTCGTCCCCGGCCAAGTTCCGGGGGCTGTCGCTCGCTGCACCAGCGCCACGATTATCGAATTCAGGGGCGTGCACGAACTGTACGGTCTTCAGGAGGTCGTGATGATCGACAAGGGGGCGGCGGAT
>CAUZAE010000199.1:0-3629 GCA_963577685.1 Gemmatimonadales bacterium UBA6960
AGGTCTAGAACAACCCCGGCGAGCAGCAGAGCTTTGTTCATTGGGTCATCCTCCGAAAATTTTTCAGAAACTTTTTTCGGGCTTGGGACTCCTACTCAATCTGAAATCAAAGAATCTCCTGCGCAAAACAGTGCTGGATAGCCGGGCGCGGCTGGGTGCCACGGAGGGGGGACCGCGGGCTAGGAGTCGTCTTCGAACTCGGGGGCTTTCCTCCCCTACTCCGGCTGAGACACGATCCGCAAATACGGCTTGGGAGAACTCCATCCCGCGGGGTATTTCTCTTCGGCTTCTTCGTTGGAGACCGACGGCACGATGATCACGTCCTCGCCCTGATTCCAGTTGGCCGGAGTCGCGACCTTGTGATCCGCCGTCAGCTGTATCGAGTCGAGGACTCGAAGCACTTCGTGGAAATTACGGCCGGTCGTCATGGGATAGGTGAGAGTGAGCTTAACCTTCTTGTCCGGCCCGATAACGAACAGCTTGCGCACGGTGGCGTTGTCGCCCGCCGTCCGAACTCCGGCGCTACCGGACGCACCGGATTCGAGCATACCAAAAAGCTTGGCCACCGTGAGATCTGTGTCCCCGATGAGTGGATAGCCCACGGCGTGCCCGGTGACCTCCTCAATGTCTTTGCTCCACCCGGTATGGTCGTCGACCGAGTCGACACTCAGTCCGACGATCTTGCAGTTGCGCTTCGTGAATTCCGGCTGGAGGCCCGCCACGGACCCCAGCTCGGTGGTGCAGACGGGAGTGAAGTCCTTGGGATGCGAGAACAGCACGGCCCATCCGTCCCCAATCCATTCATGGAAGTTGATCGTCCCTTGTGTGGTCTCCGCCGTGAAATCAGGGACCTCGTCACCAAGTTGTACGGACATAGAGTATCTCCTTATGTGCAGGCGCCTATCGATAACGGCGCTTCACAAGCGCCTCCGGATCGAACTACGAGCCTACGACACCGCGGCGGGGTTTGTCTAGCGGCCCGCCAAGGAACTCCCGAAGTCGTACATGGATTCCGGAGTCATAGCCGCCCATCACGACAACCGATATGCTTGGCCGATCCGGCTACCGAGCCAGCCCGCTACGGGGCCGGTTCCAGATCCTCACGATCGAGCCCGTTCGCACCATCGATGATCCGGGCGTAGGCCCGCGTGATCTGCTCGAGGCCCACGGCCGGAACCCAATCCGGCGTGTCCTGCTCGGTGTGTTTGATCTCGGGTGACGTGATGACCTGAATGGTCGGGACGTCCCGAGCCATCCTACCCATCTCGCCCGACGCCCCCCCCTCCATGTCGCCCGTGACCGCAACGTTGAAACGGTTGAAGGAGTCGAGCACGGTGGCGAGCAGTCTGTCGCTACCCCACACCCACCACCGCATGGGGGACACCGCGTTCGTCTTCCGCAGAGTCGGTCCCCAGTACTTCGTCCGGACGAGAGCTACATGCTCCAGATTGATTGCGAGCACCGTGTTGGCGAGCGCGGTCTCGAGATTGTCGTGGAGCCAACCTGTGCCGGGCCCCGAGTGATGGCCTACTGAGCCTAGAAAGCGGATGGTGCGCGGGCGCTCGGACCGGGGAATGTTCGCGAAGTGCTCGAGCAGGCCCATCATGGCAGCGAGCCCCGACGCATTGTCCGAAGCTGCTTGGAAGTAGCCATCCATGTGCGCGATGACGAGAATCTCCTCATCGCTCATCCCCGGTAGTGTGCCCCAGACGCTAGAAGCCTGAAGGCCCGAAACCACCTCGCTCCGCATCTGGAGATTCACGGTGACTCGCTCGCCCCCTCCGAGCAGGTCGCGGAGCATCAAGCCGTCCTGGTACCCGAGGTTGAAGCCCGGCCGGCCTGCGGTCCGTTGCCAGACGGCGAAGTTGTCCGAGATCCCATACACGATTCCGACCGCAGCAGCACCTTGCTCGAAAGCTCGGGCAACCGACCCCTCCGTTCTAATCGAATGTCGGAGCGTACCGGGCCTCGGAATATCCAGAATCAGCACCGCTTTTCCACGGACATCCCGTCCGATGTAGTCGGCTTCGCTACCGGTCCCGAGCCAGATCAACTCGAAATCGAGCCCGCCCGCAGGCGTCGATTCAGCGCCCTGGGGCGGGCGGGCGGACTCCAACTCGAAGGTCCGGCCACCCACGCTGAAGCTGATCGTCCAAGTCTCGGGCTTCCACTGCGGCCCGACGTCGAAAGGCTGGCGATATACGTTCTCTAGGCCGTTTGCTCGGAAATACCGCTCGACCCAATCCTGCGTCTCCTCGTGGCCGAGTGTGCCGATATTCCGACCCCAGAAAACGTTCCCACGATCCCGGTCGGCGAGCGAGATAGAATCGACTTCCATAAGAAAGGACTTCAGCCTGTCCCCATCGATGTCTGCGTACCTCCGGTCGTCGGCACGCAGTGGTATCTGAATGAAGGCGTCCTCCCGAACATCGCCGGAGGCATCGAGGAGCGGTTGCCCCAGAGGGTTCGGGGCGTTCTGGGCGGTAAGGGTGCCGCTGGTGAGAAGCACCAGAATCGCTATCGAACCGAGTCGTACCGGAATCATTCGATCGCCTGCCTTTCTTTGGATCCCTCACGCAGGTGGATCCGTCGAGCGGGGCGGATAAGGCCCGGGGGACAACCCACCGTTGGTGGCTGGGCGGTCTGGCCATAGTCTGGCCAAGATGTGCCTTGGTGAGAGGACCTGCAAGCTGGACTCAGCCGAGGGGCCTACTCCACCCCCGAAAGGACCGCTCTAAAGGTCTGGACCGTGATTCCGTCGGCTAACTGGCTGATGACATCCCGCTGGATTCGGGTCCACTCGTCGGCCCATTCGGCGAAGTCGAAGAGGCGGGCGTCCCGGTTGTTCAGTCCGAGCTGCCAGGGGTCTCCGTCGAACTCACCCTCCTGGAACGACCCCTCTTGCCGCGAGTTGATGGTGAATTCCTCGATGGCCCGGCCATCGAGGTTTACGATGAGGACGTCGGCCTCGGCGCGAACGGTCCGCTCTCCCGAGATGACCCGGTAGGTCACGGTGTCGCCCATGTCATAGGTGACCCATCTCCGTCTCGTATTCCTGTCGGAGTCGGAACCCTGATCAGGGCCCCAACCCCGACCTCGACAGTCGGCCGGACCCAACCTGACTCCGCGGCCTCGGTCGTGTCCCAAACCCGGGCCGTAACAAGCGTCGCGAGCGGGCCCCCTCTCTCGGTCCCGTACCCGGCTGCGATCCAGATCCAGCCTGCGGATCACAGCCGTGCGTTCATCGACTTCGACATCCTCGTCCGTGATCCTGAGAGAGACGAGCTCGACCATGACGCCGTAGTCCGCACCGATGAGGTCGAGCGCTCGCCCAACCAGTGCCGGGGATTGAGGAATTACGCCGCGAAGCAGCCCGCGGAGTTCACGTCGCAGAATGTTGGCGTCCGCCATCGCAACGAACGGTGGTGCGCTCCGCCACCGTCCCGTCTCCATGGCCTGGTCAAGCTCGATCTCGAGGGTCGTACCGGCTACCTCACGGACCCTCTCGTTCGCGGAAACCGGGAGGGCAGCCACAACCACCCTCCCCATCGCCAACGCCCGATCCTGAAGATCGCTCACTTCCAGGACAATCGGCCGAGGCGTCGAGCGGCGGACAGACAGAGCCCGCT
>CAUZAE010000200.1:0-3585 GCA_963577685.1 Gemmatimonadales bacterium UBA6960
GTCGTCCAGGGGCGCCACACCCGTAACGCGCATTTCGACGTCTCCCGCCGCACGCCCCCCGATGAGGGCTGCGAGCTCCGCTAGCGTGCTCGCTTCAGAGCCAGCCGTCACTCAGCGGGCTCCCGCAGCTAACCTCTCCATGACTTCATCAGTCAGATCGAAAGATTCATCCGCTGCGATCAATCCCCCACCCGCGACATCGAAGATAAAGGTGTAGCCGCCAGCCTCCCGAATATCTTGGATGATGGAGTTGATGCGCTCCATGATCGGCTGGACCAACTCCTGCTGTCGAGTCGCAGCCTGCACCTCGATCTGCTCCATGCGCGCTTGGTAGGCTTCCTGTTTCTGGAGGATTTCCTCCTGACGGGCTCTCCTCGTGCCAGCGGTCAACGTGACCTGCTGGGCTCGGTACTGATTGAGGAGCCCTGCGATCTCCCTCTCCAACACCTGGAGCTCACTCTCCCACGGAACCATCTCCCGCTTGAACTGCTCTTGGGCAGCAATCGCTGTCGGATCCTGGGCGATGATCACCTGAGAGTTGATATACCCGATTTTCGGGGCACCCTGCGCGGCCACGCCGGTAGCCGTCACCGCCATCACGATAAACGTGCTCGAAATTTTCATGAGTCGTCGCATTAGAAATAGAGCCCCACGTCAGAGGCCTGGGCCAAGTCGGAAGTGGAACTGCCAACCTGGCTCCGTCTTGTCGAATCCGTACGCGTAGTCCAGGCCCACTGGACCAAACGGCGTCACCAACTGAATTCCCAGACCCGCCCCGCGGAACATACGCGTCGGGTCGATCTCCCGCGCGTCCCGCCAGACGTTTCCCGCATCCAGAAAGAATGCTCCGGACATCTGCGAACCAAGCCGCATGGCGAATTCAGTGCTCACAGAAAGGAACGCTTCGCCGAGTCGGTTGATGTCGTTGATGTCTCTCGAACGATCCTCAAAATAGCCGAGAGGGGTGACCGTCGTCTCATCGTACCCTCTCAAGCGCTCACCGAACTGCACGCCGCCCATCCAAAATCGATCGAACGGAAACGGCTCGCTGTTTCCCTGGAGCATCCCGGTGCGTATCGTCATGCCCAGGGCAAAGGTCACGCCCGAACCCGGCGAATCCGGATTGCCACCCGCCGACCCGACCGGAAGCCACCAACTACCCTCTGCCGTGGTTTTGACGAATTGTCCGTCACCCCCCAGAGGTCCGCCGGTCAACTCGACGTTGACCCTTTGTCTGGAACCGACCGTGGGGAATATCGGGTGATTGAGGGTGGAGCGAGTGATGCCCATCGAAATCGTACTCTGCGCGCCTGCCGGACGCCCGAAGAGGGAAACATCCTCACCCGATCGGAGTGTCAGGGCCGTGCGAGAAAGTCCGTACCCGGTGAAAAATCTCGTGAATCGTGCACCCGGCAACAGAAAACCCAATCGAAGATTGAACCCCGTCCGCCGCCGTCGACCGGACCGGAAACTGATGAATCGGTCGCGGGCGTTGAACAGATTGACCGCCCCCGTCACGAGGGACCCGCGGACGCCCGGGTCGGTATAGCTGATCGTTTGGTTGTTCTGGTAGGGCCCGAAGTCCCACCGCAGGCTCCCGGACTTCCCTTTGCCGAAGAGATTGGGTTGATCGTATCCGACGAAGCCGGCGATCCCACCCACACCGCCTCCTACCGACGTCCCGAAGTTCACTGCACCGGTCGGTTTTTCCGTCACCTTGAACGTGAGGTCCACGTCCCCGTCCGCGTTGGGTATGATAGACGGCGCTTCCATCGGGACCTCGAAGTAACCGAGCGAGGAAACGCTTTGGAAGCTCTGGATGAGCCGGTCCTGTGAGTATACATCTCCGGGCAAGACGAAAACCTTGTCGCGGATCACCCTCTCGTAGGTGTATTCGTTCCCTTCGATATCCACTCGGGCGACGTATGCCTGACTTCCTTCCACGATACTCCAGCCTACGTTGACCGTCGGCGGCTGCCCCTCCTCGACAGGATTCTTATCGACGAATGGCACGACCTGGGAATAGAGATATCCTTCGTTCAGATACCGCTGGCCCGCTTCGGCCGTCGCCGCATTGAACTGAGCCGCATTGAAGATGGGTAGTGCGTCGCCATCGTTCCCGTCACCGGAAAACAAGCCGCTTCTTTCCGGCCTGAAAATTCGCCCCAACTCCTCATTGGAAAACTCGCTACTGCCCGAGATCGAAAAATCAGCGAGACGATAGACAGGTCCTTCCTCGACAGCGATCTCGATGCGGGTCTTGCCCGTGGTGGGGTCGATGACCAGCGAATCGCCCAATACCCTGAAATCCAGGTAGCCCCGGCCGCTGTAGAAGCTGGGGAGATTTATCTGGAGATCTTGATCGAATCGTTGCCGGTCATAGGATCCAGCGTTGAACCAGAAGAATCCCTCCGCTTGGACCGACATCGCGCCGCGGAGCTCCTCGTCCGAAAAAACCATATTTCCTTCGAAGACCACGTCGGCCACCGTGACTCGCGTACCTTCGGTGACGTCGAGGTAAAGGATGATTTCCTTCTCACGACCCTCGATCGACTCGATTCTCTCCTCGATGTTCACGAAGGGAATCCCCTTCGCCGCGAGCTCTTGGCGAATGAACACTTTCGCCCGTTCTACTACGGCAGGAGAGTAAGGACGCCCAGGTCGGAGGCCGGTCGTGTCGCGTACTTCGCCAGGATTTGCGTTTTCCAACCCCGTGATGACCACATTCCGCAGAATATCCCGCTCGTCCACCTCCCAAATCAGAGTCACGCGATCCCCGACGGTACCTTCGACGTGAGCCGTGATGTCACGGAATTGGCCGGTCGCCCACAACGCCTTGGCCGCCTTCCGGATGTCGAAAATCGTGTACGTAGCGTCGCCAGTGAGCTCGCTGAGCAAGATGATCGCCATGTCGGACTGCCGGGCGTTACCGACGACGGCGATGGAATCGATGGCGATGGGACCGCCCGCGATTTGTGGCTGATCCTGAGCGGAGGCGGCAGAAGGGGTCATCACCACTGCAGCCAGGGCCACGATCAAGGTGAGCAGCCTCGCGGGACTATCGATGTAACGAAACACGCGTCCCATCCCTGATCTCAGGTCTTCGTCTGAGAAGCGACAGCCATCGTGAGTTCCTCCCCGTCCCCGTCGACATCAACCACGATCTCGTCTCCCGCCGTGAACTCCGCGAGAAGGATCTTCTCCGACAACGGATCCTCGAGATAACGCTGGATCGCCCGGCGGAGCGGGCGGGCACCGAATCTCGCGTCGTACCCCTTCTCGACGAGCAGGTCAGTAGCGGCCGTCGACAGAGAGAGTGTCAGATCCTCCTCCGCCAAGCGAGCCTCGATGTCCTTCATGAGGATGTGAACGATTTGCCCGATCTCTTCCCGATCGAGCGTATGGAAAACGATCGTCTCGTCCAATCGGTTCAGGAATTCCGGATTGAACGCCCGTTCGATCTCCTCACGCACTTTCGCCTGCATGACCTCGTAGGACGACTGAGCATCGCCATCGTGGAAGCCAAGACTTCCACCCTTCGAGATGTCCCGAGCGCCGAGGTTGGACGTCATGATGAGCACGGTG
>CAUZAE010000201.1:0-3535 GCA_963577685.1 Gemmatimonadales bacterium UBA6960
CCAGCGGCCCCCCGAACAACCGCTCAGCAAGCACCAGGGCTCCAGCCCAGACCGCCACGTACATCCACACACCCTGCACCACGTCTGTCCAGTATACGGCTCGGAGTCCACCCGCCATGAGGTAGCCCCCCGCCACCACCAGGAGGACGAGTGTTCCCATCTCGACGGAGATCCGGTCTCCCGAGGCCACGGAGATGATGTATCCCAGCCCCTGAGCCTGTACCTGGATGTACAGGATCGTGAACAGGACCGAGACCAGGGCGACGACGACTCGGACCGCTTCGCTCTCGTAGAAGTCGGCCAGGAGGTCCGCCGGCGTGATGTAGCTGAAGCGCTTTCCCAAAGCCCAAATTCGGACTCCCAGCGTATACGTGATCGCCCCCGACAGGACCGTCCACGTCCCGGCTTCCCAAAATCCGATCCCGTGCGTGTAGAAGAAGCCTCCGGAGCCCAAGAAAGCGAACGCCGAGTGGTACGTGGCCACCACGGTCAGATAGAGAACTACGAACCCGGCCTTCCTCCCGTAGAGAAGAAAATCTTCCAGATCGAGAGACATGGCCCGGTTGGCCACAAAGCCGAGGACGATCGTGACGAGGATGTAGAGAGCGATCAGCCCCGTGGACACCACCCAGCTCTCCACCCTCTAAACCCTTCTCAAGGCGGCATAGATCAGCACGCCGATGAGCGCGAAATAGACAACGCCCAGATAGACGTACAGAAACGGTAGCCCAAGCAGCCATAGGGACCCAAAGCGTGCATCCACCCAGAAGACGATTGGCGGCTGCGCGAGCGCCATCAGAGCCAGGAAGGCAATCGTCGTGACCCACCCCGTGGTGGATCGAGGCATATAATGGCTGGAAAAACTCAGGACGGCCTCACCGTTCACTTGTGAGCTTGCAGACTCCATCAGACGCCCCGAGGCGTCGCCTTCGAATGAGCAACAAGATCCCGATGGGCGCGCCGCTAGGCAAGCGGAGCGTCAATTATTTGAGGGAAACCCGATGACTACGTCAGGAAAACGAAGAGCCAACAGGCGACCCCGGCGCCGGTAAGCGTGTTGATGAGGTTGAACAGGTGGTGATCGGCGCCCCTCACGGGCCCCAGCCTCGCGCCTAAATAGGACTCGAGCATCGATCCGAGCGACGCTCCCACCATCACGACGAGTACGCCCACACCCGACACGAGGCCGACGGCCCAAGCCCCCGCCGCGACGAGGAGTGCGCCGACCATTCCCGCCGACGTCCCCTCCACGGATGCGGCGCCGTCTGTACCGGCGGGGACAAGCCGGAATGAACTCACCAGGAAGTGCCGTCGTCCGAAGGCCACGCCGACCTCGGAAGCGGTCGTGTCGAAGGCAGCGGTGGCGAAAGCCGCGACCATCGCTACCGTGAACAACTCTGCCTGTGCTGTCACAACGGAAAGGAAGGCGAACGTGACCCCGGCACCCGTATTGGCAAAAGCGTTCGCAGCTCCTCTTCTGCCACCGTCGCCTTCGACTATCCGGAGCGCGGCCTTACGATCGTGACCGCAACGGGTGACCGCGGCTCCGATCACGACGAGCGCCACGAGCATGAGGAATCCGCTGCCCCCCGAGAAGGTGAAAAGGACGACGCCTAGCATCCCGCCCCCAATGGCTCCGGAGCGGTCGACAACGCGCATCCAGTACGCGAGCAGCGCCAGTGGAACATTGATGGCGAGACCCAGGAACAGACTTTGGGTCAACGCCGGGCCCACTTCCAGGAGTCGAAATGGCTCGACCAGAGTGGCACCGAGGAGTACGGCTCCCCCCGCGACAGGCACGAGAAAATTATCATCTAACTTCGTATCGAGAGATTCTGCGAGGGCCGCCACCAAAGCCGCCGCAAAGCAGCCAACGAGGAGGCTCGACGACACCGATAAGTCCAAGACTCCGGCCGGCATGAAGGAAGCGCCGATCCAGGTGACTGCATCCCCACTGGCACCTCCGAGCAGAGCGCGCTGAGTCCACCGTACCAGGAACGCCGAAGCCGCCGTACCAAAGACGACGAAAGTGAGGAGTCCCGTCCACCGCTTCCTCCGGTTCCACCGAAGGGTGGGGCCCCCCAGAACGAGCCCTGCCACGGTAGCCAGTCCGTCGCCCACCGCTAGGAGACCCCACACGCCCGCAGCCAACTCCAGGCGTGAGCGGAAGAGCACGAACACAAGGAGAAGCATTGCCGGGTAGGTGACGATACCCAACGAGAAGCCACGCGCGCGCTCATGTGGGCGCAAGAGGCGATTACCCGTGAGCCTGTGCAGGAAAAAGAAGTTGAGTACGACGGCCGACAGCGCCATGAGCGTGGCCTGCCAGGGCATCATCCACCTGAGGAGCAACGCGAAGGCGCCCATGCCGATGTGAACGGCCTTCCGCTCGAGCTCCGTCTTGAGCTCCACCGGATCCGTCTTGAGTGCGCCCGTCACGGTCGGATGGTTCGTCTATCCGAAGACGCGTTTGAAGACCGAGCGGACACGACCCTCGTACTGCTTGACCACGAGCACCGAAGCCGGCGAGTAGCGGGCGACCTTTTCGGGGATCTCTCCGAACAGCACCTGCCTGAACATGGGCTCCCTGGCCGCGCCGAGCACTACCAGATCGAAGTCCTTGCTTGCCTTTGCGATGCCCCCGGGGATGGAGTCGCTCTCGATCAGCATGCGGTCGACCTTTACGTCGGGGCCCATACGGGCGAGCGTCTTGTCGATCCAATGATGCGCCTCGGCCCGGGCCTCCGGTGACGCGTCGGGATCCACAACTTTGCACGCTGTGACCGTCATCCCGAACGCCGGCGCCAGCACGCTGAGAAGCTCCGCCGCAAGCAGCGCGTGCGCCCCACCCGCGGTCGGGAAAAGGCACCGTTTGGGAATATCCGTGCTCTCGATCTTCAACAGCGCCAGATCGCACGGAGCGTTGCGGATCACCTGGTCGGCCACCTCTCCGAACATCCGCTCATGTGTGTCCGTGTACCCCTTCCAGCCCATCACCATCAAGTCGCCCCCGCTTCGGCGTGCCCCGGCGACTATGCCCTCGTGTGCGCGGTGCGCGATCACTAGCTCGGTATCCAAATCTATGCCCTGCTCGGCCGCGTGCTCACGCCCCTTCTTGACCAGCGCCTCTCTATGGTGTGCGAAGCGAAGGCCCTCGTGGATCGGGAGCTGCTGGGGCACCTGGACCACGGACATGGCCACGGTTCTGAGACCCCGGGCTTCTGCAATGGGTCGCGCATAGTCCAACAGCATCGGTACGTGATCGGGGTTGTGGAGCGGCACGACCACTGCGTCGCGCGCGTGTGGTTCGGTGGGTCGGAACGGCTCCAGCACCTGAGGCTGGACACCGACCGCCTGCTTTTGGAAGTACCCGTAGTAGAGCAAGAGGCCAAGCAGGACCCACCCACCTGTGACGTACCACGCGATCGGTTGGAACTTGAATTGGTAGACGGCCAGGAAAACGTTCAGGACAATGCCGAGGATTGGGACGACGGGATAGAACGGGACCTTGTACCGCCGCTTCAGCTCCGGCGCC
>CAUZAE010000202.1:0-3499 GCA_963577685.1 Gemmatimonadales bacterium UBA6960
ACGGAGGGGCAGTCCGACTTCAAAGTGAGCCTCGAAGCCGGCACCGCTTTCGACTTTCTTCCCATCTATGTGGCGGGGTGGGTGGGGTACCGGAGGCGAGGCCTCAGTGACGTCCGGGAGTGCAACCCCGGCGAGGAGGCCTTCGGCCATCTGGCCGTCGGTGGCTCAGTGGGCGAACTGACTTTGGAACTCGGAGCGGATGGTCTCATCGGCCAGGCACCGACCGTATCCGGACTCACGTTGTCCGACGACGAGGCGCGCCGCTTGCTCCAGATTGTGCCCACCGTCGGGTATCCCGTCGGTCCCCGTAAAATCGAGGTGTCGGGCCAGATTCCGCTGGCTGGGCGGAACCTCCCGACCGGAGTCGGGATCGGGGTGAGTTACCGTACCACTTGGGGACTCAGACTCTTTTGAGTCGAGTACCCTTTGAGGTCCTTCGGGGCTTGGGCCTGATGGGCTTGATGGGGCTAGGAACGGTCTCGCAAGGTGGCGCCGCCGCACAGGATGTCGCTCTCGACGGTATCGGCCATGTACTGGGATCGCCGGAAGCGAGCGTCACCGTCGTGGAGTTGGGAGATTTCGGCTGTTGGGCCTGCGCGCTTTTCCACCAAACGACGTGGCCCGCCGTCCAGCGGGAGTTCGTCCAGGCGGGGCGGGTTCAATGGAGGCACGTTCCCTTCCTTTTTGGGCTCCGCCACGGTGATGATGGCGCAAAAGCAGCGGAGTGCGCGGCCGATCAAGGTCGAGATTGGGAGATGCACGACGTGCTCTACACTCGGCACGACGAGTGGGCGAAGCCGCGGAACCCCAAGGACTTCCTCCACGCGTACGCCAGCGAGTTCAGGCTGGAGACCGAGGCCTTCGAAGACTGCTACGAGGAGGACCACGGGAAGGACCGGACCTGAGCGGCCACCCGGGCCGCTGACGAGTTGGACGTGAGCGGTGCCCCGACGTTTTTCATCAACGGATCCCGGGCTCTCTGGGCTCTGATGATGGAGGTGTTCCGTGGTCTCCTGGAGGAGGCCGAACGCGGCGTAGCTTCGGGTCGCTGAGCCCGCTCTCCTTCCGTCCCTCAGGTGGTGATGTAGGCTACGTCCGGCGGCAGTCGAGTTCGGATCCAGTCGGCGAGACTAGTGGAATCACCTGGTCCGACCACGCGTTTGGGAAGGAAGTAGGCCGTGCGCCTACTGTAGTAGAAGAGAAACATATCCGACGTTTCCCGGACCCTGTTCATCCCCGCCCACTTGAGTTCGGCGTTGAGCGTGCGCGTGCCGATATGTAGCCCTGAGTCGTCGAGAGTGTAGGTTATCGGATGCGTTACGTTGGGATCACTCCGTCTTGCCCGCCAAGCTTGAAGTCGTCCAGTCAGGATCGGCAGTTTCCAGGTCAGTCCGGACACTAGGAGGGTGAGTGGGCCGAGCTGCACCGTAGATGTCAGATCTCCCACTGCCGCGACGGTGACGGCCAGTGTGGCGCTCAGGACCAACACCAAGACCACCGCCCACTTGAGGAACACGCCACGGTCCGGACGAGAACTGTTCGTGGATCAGCAAGCTCAACGTGGGCGTGCTCGGCGGGGCGCCGGCCGAAGGTGAAGGAGATTGGTGTGGCACTCATCGGCGGACTCCGTTCGAACGGCTGGGCGGCGGTTCCCTCTTTCGCCTGCGACTTCGGGCGCCGCCGGTGGCCGAACTGAATCAGCCGGGCCAGCGCACTTCATCGGCGACCGTGAATTCCCTAAATTAAGGCCTACCCAGCTTCAGAGGCACGACATTCAGGCGCTTTCGAGGGTCGGGTTCGCTGGAGTCACGGGCTGTGTGACCCCTTTACGGAGAGGAAATGACTGAAGACGGGAGTGGGAAAGACAGCCTGACGATCAGGGACAACCGGAACGGGCGGGAGTACGAGGTCGACATCCTCGAGGGCGAGGTCATCCGCGCCATGGATCTCCGGCAGATCAAGATCGACGACGACGATTTCGGTATGATGACGTACGATCCCGGATTCAAGAACACGGCCTCGACCCGAAGCACGATCACCTACATCGATGGCGACAAGGGGATCCTTCGGTACCGCGGATATCCGATCGAACAGCTCGCCGAGCGCAGCACATTTCTCGAGGTGGCCTATCTGCTTCTGAACGGAGAGCTGCCTACCCCGTCTGAGTTGGACGATTTCGTGCACGACATCACGTACCACACCTACGTGCACGAGAATATCCGGACGGTCATCAACGGGTTCCGGTACGATGCTCACGCCATGAGCATGTTGATCAGCAGCGTAGCCGCGCTCGGAACCTTCTACCCCGAAGCCAGGAACGTGCGAGACGCGGCGAACCGTAGGCTCCAAATCCACCGGCTCGTGGCGAAGATGCCAACGCTCGCGGGGCTCGCGTACCGGCACCATCAAGGCCTCCCTCCCGTGTTGCCGGAGAACGAGCTCTCCTTCCCTGCCAACTTTCTGAACATGCTGTTCCGCATCGGAGGGGGCGCTTACAAACCCAACCCGGTCGTGGAGCGCGCGCTGGACGTGTTGTTCATCCTCCATGCGGACCACGAGCAGAATTGTTCGACGACGGCTATGCGGACAATCGGGAGTAGTGATGCGGACCCTTACTCGGCTCTCGCCGGAGGGATGGGGGCACTTTTCGGGCCGCTCCACGGCGGTGCGAACGAGGCGGTTCTGAGGATGCTTCAGAGGGTTGGAACGATGGAAAACATTCCTGCCTTCCTGGAGGGGGTGAAGCGTAAGGAAGAGCGACTGATGGGCTTCGGGCATCGCGTGTACAAGGCGTACGATCCCCGCGCGAGCATCATCAAGCGCACCGCAGAAGAGGTCTTCGAGGTTACCGGACGAAATCCGCTTCTCGATATCGCGCTCGAGTTGGAGAAGATCGCGCTCGAGGACGACTTCTTCGTCTCCCGAAATCTGTACCCGAACGTCGATTTCTATTCAGGGCTCATCTACCAGGCGTTGGGGTTTCCGGTGGAGATGTTCCCCGTGCTCTTTGCGATTCCGAGGACGGCCGGGTGGCTGGCTCAGTGGGATGAACTCCTCGAAGACGAGGAGCAGAGCATCTCACGCCCGAGGCAGATATTCGTGGGAAGCGCAGAGCGCGACTTCGTTCCGATGGATGATCGTTAGGCCGTTCTCTCCCGCCACCACCACGACACGGCTCGCCCATGACGGTTAGTCCGATCGACATCATACACCTCGGTCTTCGCGGGGTGATTTCATCCTATTGGATCGACGGTCCTGAGCCGGCGATCGTAGACCCGGGCCCCTCCACGTCGCTCGACGGGCTCGAGGACGGCTTGACTGAGTTGGGTGTGAGATTCTCCGACATTCGGCATATCCTACTCACGCATGTTCACCTCGATCATGCGGGTGGGACTGGACACTTGGTTTCCCGCCTTCCGGACCTCGAAGTTCATCTACACACCGATGGCGTTCCGCACATGGCCGACCCCGAGCGGCTCGTGGCCAGCACCCGGCGGAC
>CAUZAE010000203.1:0-3402 GCA_963577685.1 Gemmatimonadales bacterium UBA6960
GACATGAAACGGTTACTAGCCTATTCTTCCATTACGCACGTGGGCTACGCTCTCTTGGGCCTCATGGCTGGTACGTCCGAAGGGGTCTCGGCGACAATGACGTATGCCTTCTTCTATGTCTTCATGACAATCGGAACCTTTGGGGTGATCATCGCTCTGGGTGAGCGAGGGGAGCACCTAAACGGCTATCAAGGCCTGGCCTCGCAACGGCCCGGAACAGCCATGCTCATGCTGATCTTCCTCCTGTCTCTGACTGGAATCCCTCCAACGGCCGGGTTCGTGGCCAAGTTCGTCGTAATCATGAGCGCAGTGCGTGAGGGGTTTGTGGTATTGGCTGTCCTCGCGGTGGCTTGCAGTGTGGTAACGGCGTTCATCTATATGCGCGTGGCGGTCCTCATGTACATGAAGGAGCCGCAGGAGACAGCCCCGTCGCGCTTCCCCGTAGCGGTGTCGGCAGCACTTGCCGTCGCCGCACTGGTCACGGTTATCGGTGGAATTTCCCCAGGCATCCTCGCGCCCTGGGCGGTGTCACCGTGATGTCGATCGATCATGGGGTAAGAGATCGTGAGGGTATCGACTCTTGAACGAATATATCGGGATCGCGGTCATGCTTGTTCTGGCGGCAGGCCTCACGGCCACGATGGTGGCGTTGGGCTCTACGCTGGGTAAGAAGAATTCTACGCGCGTGAAGCTGGAGCCCTTCGAGTGCGGAAAAGAGCCCTTTTCCCTCCCGATCGGGAAGTTGTCGATCAAGTTCTATTTGACCGCAATTCTATTTATCTTATTCGACGTCGAAGTCGTCTTCCTCTATCCATGGGCCGTGGTCTACCGCACGCTGGGGATCCTGGGGCTGGTCGAGATGGGGGTTTTTTTGGGGATCTTGATGGTGGGCTACGTTTACGCTTGGGACATCGGCGCCCTGGACTGGGAGTGACATGCAGAATGATCCGTCGTATTTCACCAGCCGCCTTGATGAGGCCATCGGATGGGCGCGGAAGTACTCGATTTTCCAGTACCCCTTCGTAACGGCGTGCTGCGGGATGGAGTACATGGCCACGGCCTGCTCTCACTACGATGTGGACCGCTTTGGCGCGGGCCTCCCTCGATTTTCACCGCGCCAAGCCGACGTCCTCTTCGTCGTGGGCACGATCAGTCACAAGATGGCGCCGGTATTGAAACGCATCCATGATCAGATGGCTGAGCCTAACTGGGTGGTCGCCTTCGGAGTCTGCACCTGCACCGGTGGGTTCTATGATAACTACGCAACCGTGATGGGTATTGACACGATCATGCCGGTGGATGTTTACATCCCCGGATGTCCACCGCGGCCAGAGATGGTTCTGGACGGTCTAATGAAGCTCCAAGACAAGATTCAGAGCCAGCACACCACGGGTAAGCGGGCCGCGCCCGAATCTCGTCCGGCGATCCTCTCGGCATGACTGACTCATTTTTGATCAAGTCGGTCACAGACCAGTTCCCTGATGCGGCCTTGGCGTCCCACGCATACCGGGGCGACGCCACCGTGGTTCTGCGTCGAGAGTCCCTGCTCGAAGTGGCGCGGTTTCTTAAGGAAGACCCCACCACGCAGATGAACTTCCTCATGGATTTGACCGCAGTGGACTACTCCACTTTCGGGAAGGGTCCCGCTCTAGCGTTCTTCTCTTCCTCCGGAGTATCGGTGAGGCCAACGCCTGAGATGCCGGATCAGGACCCCTGGCCTGGGCCGCCGGACGACGCGCGGTTCGCAGTCTTGTACCACTTCTATTCCACTACCCACAAACATCGACTGCGGCTGGTGGTGCCGGTGGAAGAGGCTACCCCCGAGGTGGATTCCCTGACTGCGCTGTGGCCCGGAGCCAACTGGCTCGAGCGCGAGGCCTGGGACATGTTCGGGGTCGGCTTTCGGGGGCATCCGGACCTAAGGCGGATCCTTATGTACGAAGAGTTCGACGGCCACCCGCTCCGCAAGGACTATCCCGTCAACAAACGTCAACCCCTGATCGGGCCGAAGAACTAGTCGTGTCCATGGAAACGAACCCAAAGGTCGAAACGACCCCAGCGTCTCAGCGCGACCCCGTGGATCTCGAAACGCGGGACATGATGCTCAACATTGGCCCCGCGCACCCGGCTATGCACGGGATCATCCGGCTCGTGGCCAAGCTCGACGGGGAGAAGATCGAGGAGGTCGATGTGGAGGTCGGCTACCTTCACCGCGGCTTCGAGAAGATGTCGGAAATGGTCGATTACAACGGCGTCATCCCGTACACCGACCGGCTGAACTACGTCTCTCCGCTGATCAACAACATGGGCTACTGCATGGCCGTGGAGAAACTCCTCGGGATCTCGGTGCCGGAGCGTTGCCAGTACGTGCGGGTCATTATGTCGGAGATCTCGAGGGTCTCGGACCACCTCACCTGCGTGGGCGCAACCGCCATGGAGTTGGGGGCCTTCACCGTGTTTCTCTACATGATCAAAGCACGAGAGTATCTCTGGGATCTCGTGGAGAAGGTAACGGGGGCGCGCTTGACCGTTACGTACTGCCGCGTCGGCGGGGTCAAGGCCGACCTCCCCGAGGATTTCGCCGAGCCCTGCCGCAAGGCTTTCGAGGAGACTCGCAAGGTTATCGACGAGGCGAACGGGCTCCTCACACGGAACCGGATCTTCACGGACCGCATGAACGGAACGGGCGTGATCTCAGAGAAAGACGCCATCTCCTATGGGATCACAGGGCCGTTTCTTCGCGCCAGCGGCGGGACGTTCGACGTGCGCAAGGACTGCCCCTATGCGGTCTACGAGCAGCTTCCCTTCGATGTACCGGTCGGGACTCGTGGCGATAACATGGATCGTTATTTGGTACGTATGGAGGAAATGGAGCAATCAATGCGCATCGTGGAAACGGCGCTGCGCGACATGCCACCCGGCCCGGTTCTGGTCAACCCAGAGACCGGGCGTCCGATTCCGGCGGCGGAGATGGTGGACCTTGCCAAGGTGGGGAACATCGCGGCCGTTTCAGGCGGATGCGCGGTAACCGGGCCAACCCTCGAGGGCTCGGGTCGCGCGCAGCATCCGTCGATCGCCACCGACGAGAAGCGAGTCTTTCTGCCTCCCAAGGAGGACGCCTACGGCAACATTGAGGGGCTCATGCAGCAATTCAAGCTAGTCATGCACGGCCACGGCGTGCGCCCGCCCAAAGGAGAAGTGTACCTTCCGGTGGAAGGAGCCAACGGGGAGCTCGGGTTCTACGTGGTGAGTGACGGAACAGGGAACGCGTACCGGGTCCGGGTTCGCCCACCATGCTTTGCCATCATGTCTGCCCTGCCCAAACTCCTGAAGGGGGGCATGATGGCCGACATGGTTCCTACCTTCGGATCGGTCAACATGATCGGCGGAGAACTCGACAGG
>CAUZAE010000204.1:0-3369 GCA_963577685.1 Gemmatimonadales bacterium UBA6960
TTCAAAGAGACGCGGCCATCTTTGGCGCCATGAAACGAGACCTGCAGGGCATGACCTTCCCCCTGAGTCGGGATCCGTCCGTGTGGGGGGTCGTGAACCGACGGATCACGAGGCCCGTGGGGTGGGTTCTCATCGTCGCCGGCTTCGCGGTTTGGACCGTTTACGGTTCCTACCTCTACTTCTCGTCCGCCATCGATCCCTGGGAGAAGCTCGCGACCGCCGCCATCGGCGGGGGCACGTTGCTCCTCTTTTCGAGTGTCATCTATGAGCGCTACAAGGAGTGGCTCGTCGACCCCTATCGGGACGTGTACAAATGATCATCGTCACGACGCCGGATATCACGGGCATGAGGATCGTCCGTACGCTTGGACTCGTGAGAGGCAACACGATTCGTGCGCGTCACGTGGGTAAGGACATCCTTGCCATCTTTCGCAATCTCGCCGGCGGCGAGATCCACGAATACACGAAGATGATGGCCGAATCGCGCGAGCAGGCGATCGATCGTCTTGTGGAGGACGCCGAGTCGCTGGAAGCGAATGCGGTGGTCGGCCTTCGTTTCCAGACGTCGATGATCCAGGCAGGTGCGGCGGAAATGCTTTGCTACGGCACCGCAGTGGTGGTGGATTCCATCGACTGAGGGCCTGGTCTCTCCGCTCTTTCCGGTCCACCCGAATCGTTTGCGCTTGACCGCTGGCCTCCAGCCCGATCCTCTCGCCCGCGCACGGCTGAACGACGCCCTGGTGACGGCTCACGAGTTGCGCTACGTGAGGACGTGGACACGGCTTTGGAACGTGGTCGCATCGGGCGCGATTTCCGCATGTTTCGTCGATATCTATGCGCCAAACGGTCACATACTCCCTTCACGGCTCGGATGGCTGAGACAGCAGAAACCCGAGTTCGCGATCATCGTCTACTCCGACTTCTCCCACCGTGAGTTGGATCTCTTCGAGCTGGGTCGACATCAGATCAACGCCATTATTCACGTGGGCCTGGATGACTCCCCGAACGCCATTCGGAGCACACTCAGCCGCTCCCTTGCCTCTTCAGCCGCAGCGGTGGTCGGAGGCGGCGATTCAGTGGTCGACAGAAAATTCCGTGGACCGGCCGCGAGTTGCGGCACTGGCCAGCGGCATGGGCATGTCAGGAGACCAGCTGGCGAAGGAACTCAAGCGCCATGGCTTGCCGCCCGCCCGCACCCTGCTGGTTTGGGGTCGCCTCTTTCAAGCGGCTCAGCTCCTCAATGTGGGGAAGCAAACCGTGGAGACGGTAGCCTTCACCCTCGGCTACGCGAACAGCTCCGCGCTCCGTAAGGCGTTCCAATTTCACGTGGGGTACTCCCCGAGTTGCGTGGCCCGAGAGGGGGGGGGTCGCTCGCGTCCTGGACTCGTTCGTTACCGCGTACGGTCAGGACGGCGTTTTGGATAAACCCGTGAGTGCGACTCGCGTGGCCCGATAGCCTTCTTCGAGCAGATAATCTGCACGGTCGAAGTCGAACCCCCCGACGTCTTGTAAGTCAGGCAAAACGGTGGTGAGCGGCACTCCGCTCCAGGCCTGCAGGGCATCTCTCCGCTTCTGACCGGCCATGATCGTGAACACGCGTTCGTGAACCGCCACCAATCCCTGCGGCACGACGGCACTGGCGTCGGACTCCGGGCCAGCGCCTACATCTATCGCGATGATGCGCGTCGCACCCATGTCCGCGGCTTTCTGGAGGGGCAACATCTCCTGGACCCCCCCGTCGACCAACAGTCGTCCGCCCGCGTTCACAGGCGGAAACAGCACCGGCAACGAGGAAGAAGCCTGGACGGCCTCGACGAGCGTCACACCCTGATCGGCCTGGTGACCAAACCAGAGCATCTCCCCTGTCGCCAGGTCTACGGCATTGACGAGTAATGGAATGGCGAGATCTCCCCAACTCTTGTTGCGAAGAAAACGATCGACATAGGCTCGCAGAACGTCTCCTCGGAAGACACTGGGGGCTCGGATGCCGTTCAGCCAGATGGCTCGCAGTCGCAAACGGATGATGTCACGCCGACGTAGGCTCCGTGCATCGGCCTCCATCTCTTCGATGCTCCGGCCCGCTGCGATCGCGGCTCCGATCATGGCTCCGGTGCTCGTGCCGATAATACCGGCCACCGCAATCCCGCTCTCTCGAATGGCCTGCCAGGCACCCAAGTGTGCAAGTCCCTTCACCGCTCCCCCGCCCATGACGATCCAAATGGCGCTCCTCGGATCGCTCCCCCCCTCGGAGATCAGGCCAGGAGCCGTCATCTTAGTGCTACCGGTGGGAACCGCGTACTATCTTGACGGTATATTGCCCCCTCTCTATTTTTGGTGAGAAGAAGAATCATTCTTAATAAGCCTCGATGACGGCAGTATGCTACCCTTGACGACCACTACTCCTATACTCGACGTGAGTGACCTCGATGCCAAGGTCATCAGCGGAGATGTCGATATTCTAAAAGGCGTGAACCTGCAACTGCACGCCGGTGAGATACACGCGATCATGGGACCGAACGGCTCCGGCAAGAGCACTTTGGCGAAGGTCGTGGCCGGCCATCCGGCCTACGAGGTCACCCGCGGTGACGTCAAATTTCGGGGGACCTCCGTACTCGAAATGGAACCCGACGAGAGGGCGCTTGCTGGACTGTTCTTGGCGTTTCAATACCCGGTGGAGATTCCAGGAGTGTCGATCGCCAATTTCTTGAGGACCGCCCTTCAAGCTCGGCTCGGATCCGATGAGGAGTTGGATCTCTTCGATTTTCAGGACGAGCTCATGGACCGCATGAACCTGCTGGACATGGAGCCTTCGTTCGCCGAGAGGTCGGTCAACGACGGGTTCAGCGGAGGCGAAAAGAAGCGAAACGAAATCCTCCAGATGGCCGTGCTTCGTCCCGCCGTCGCATTGATGGACGAAACCGACTCGGGCCTCGACATCGACGCGCTTCAAATCGTAGCACGGGGCGTGAATACGCTACGTGAAGAAGACCCCGAGATGACGATCCTCCTCATCACTCACTACCAGCGCCTTCTCGACTACATCGAGCCCGACTTCGTTCATGTGATGATCGACGGCAATCTGGTCCGATCGGGCGGACCGGAGCTCGCCCTGGAGTTGGAGAAGCAGGGATATGCCGACTGGAGGGAAGAGGTCCCCGTAGGCTAGATTTGAACGTGGGAGTCATCCACCTGACTTTGACAGGGATAGAGGACGATGCCAGAAAGCGAAGTGGTCCAAGATATTGGCCTGGACGAGTATAAATACGGATTCGTAGACGACGAGGCGCACGTTTTCAGAACTGCCCCCGGCCTCGACGAGAGCGTCGTGCGCGAGATTTCCAGGCAGAAGGAAGAGCCGGAATGGATGCA
>CAUZAE010000205.1:0-3353 GCA_963577685.1 Gemmatimonadales bacterium UBA6960
GCTGATCAACGTAGCGCCATCGTCGGGATGATCGCCGGCATCAGCGTGGTCGCGGCCATCTGGTGGTTTGCTCGTGCTAGCGTTGCGTGGCCCTGGTTCGTGCCTATCGGCACGGCCGTCACGATGGCCGTAGGCTGGGCCCTGGGGCGGGGCTCGACGGCGGGCCCGGCGGAGGGCCCGGGCTCCACGCTTCCTGAATCAGACCGCGCCCACACATCTCCATCACCTTGACCCGAACGTGAGCTACTTCTTGGGTGTCGACGGGGGAGGAACTCGTACCCGGGTGGTACTCGTCGACCAAGCGGGCACTGAATGCGCGCGTGCCGACGGTCCACCGACTCTGATCGATCCGGCGGACCCTGCTGCGACCGTCGGCGTGATCGCGGATCTGTGTCGTGAGGCGGCCTCGAAAGGCGGAGCGGATCTGCCGGTGGCGGGTCTCTGGGCCGGAATCGCGGGGGCGGGTACCGAGCCCACCAGGAGCGTCGTGGAAACGGCTCTTCGAGAAGCGGGGCTATCCTCACTGACGTCCGTCGGTGCGGACGCCGAGGCCACCTTTTACGACGCGTTCCCGTCCGGTCCGGGAATCTTGCTGATCGCAGGCACGGGATCCATCGCTCTGGGCAGGGGGGCCGACGGCTCCCGACTGCGGGTCGGGGGTTGGGGCCTTCACTTGGGGGACGAGGGAAGTGGCTATCGGATCGGGATGTCCGCCCTTCATGCGTTCGCCCGTGGCGAGGATGGCCGCGGCGTTTCCACAGAGCTTCGGGATTCGGTCCTGAAGGTGCTGGGCTTGGCCGGGCCCGGGGACCTGATCAAATGGATCGCGTCGGCGCAGAAGGCCGACGTGGCTTCTCTGGTTCCACTGATCTTCGAAGTGGCGGAAGCCGGGGACCGAGCCGCCCTGACCGTCATCGAGGAGGCCGTGGACGAACTGGTCGGGCATGTCCGGACCCTTGTGCGGCGCCTAGAGCCCTGGCCGGCAACTCCCGAGGTTGCCCTCGCCGGAGGGTTGCTCAAAGAGAACCGGCCGCTTCGGGTCCGGATGATCCGAGCGATCGAGGTATTACCCTGCCGCCATCAAGCCCGTGTGCTGGATGGGGCGAGGGGAGCTTGCTCCCTGGCGATGGGCTTGGCGGATTTGACCGATGGGTCGCCGGCTCCCTGGCCGGAATTCCTCAGCGGGAACTAGCCACGTATTCGTCGATCGCATCACGGAGTGACTCTTGGATCCACGCCCGCTTCTTGTCGTCGGTTTCGAGAAGCGTGGCACGGAAGCCGTGGTGTGTGCACTGAAATCCTGTCAAGGGGACCACCACGATGCCGGTGGCTCCCATCAGATAGTAGACAAAGCGTTTGTCGGGCTCTACGCCCTCAGTCATTCGCTCGATGGCTTCCCTGATCTTCGGATTCGCGATGGGGAGAGACTGACTTTCGTCGAGAAGTCCGTCCTTGAACATGACCGTGTAGTAGAAGGCGCCCCCAGGCTTGTTCACAATGGTGTGCTCGCAACCCGCGAACACTTCGCTCATCTCATCAGCCCTCTGGGAGAATTGGTTCGCACGCCCCTCCAGATGCCCGGGATAACGTGCGTCCCCCATGATGCGAGGGATCGCCATCTGAGGGAGCGTGGTGGATGAAACTTCCAAGCGTTTCGCGGCGAGTAGGCTGTCCACGTACTGAGCGAAGTTGTTGTCCTTGCCCTTGTTGAGGATCTCCAGCCAGCCACAGCGCGCACCGGGCCACGGGAACTCCTTGCTGATTCCCCGCATGGCGATACCGGGAACGTCTCCGATCCACTCGCTCATGTTCAGGCGGTCCGCCCCATTGTAGACGATGTTGGCATAGATCTCGTCCGCGATCAGAAACACATCGTTTTCATGGGCGATGGAGGCGATGGTTTCCACGATCTCGCGAGGGTAGACAGCCCCGGTCGGGTTGTCCGGCGTAAGCAGTAGAATGCCGGCGATGGAATCGTTGTACTGGATCTTTTTTCGAATGTCCGCGACGTCCGGCATCCACCCGTCGTAGGGGTCCAGGTCGTAGGTGACGTGATCATACCCGGAGTGGGCCGCTTCGGCCGAGGAGTGCGTGCTGTACGCCGGAGAGGGACCCAGGATGCGAGCCTCACGGTTGAGGAAGCCGTACACCTTCGCCACGGCATCGCCGAGGCCGTTGAAAAACATGATTTCGTCCGGAGAAACACGGACCCCGTCTCGCTGGTTGACCCCTTCGGCGAGGAATTCTCGTGTTTCGGCCACCCCCTGCGTGTCGCAGTAGGCCCAGGAAGGTGCCTCATGCACCAAGTCCGAAATCGTGTCGCGGATCCACTTTGGGGGGGTCTCTCCCTTCTGTACTGGGTCTCCGATGTTCTCCCAGGTGAGTTCGAGGCCCAAGTGTTCGAGATCGTGCGCTGCGACGACGATCTCGCGGATTTCGTACTTGAGGTTCGCCGCACCCATGTGGAGGAGGTTTCTTCGCATTGTGGTCTTTCTGTTAACGGAGCGCTTCTTCGAGGGCCGTGGCGGCGTCCGTCGAAGCGTCGCGGTACTTCACGATGATCGGGGCGTACAAATGTATCCCGTGTTGGCCGGCGAACGGTCCCGAGGCTTCGCGCGCGCCGGGCACGACCACTGATCCATCCGGGATGGTGAGGGGTTTTCCTGGCGCGGCGCGGTAGGTTTCCTCCCGCACCAGGTCGTACACCGTGGTGGACGCCGTGAGTTGGACACCCGGCGCCAGCACCGCACGCTTTCCGACCAGCGTCCCCTCGAAAACGCCCACGTTGCCGCCGATCATCACGTCGTCCTCTACGATCACTGGGCGTAGCCCCACCGGTTCCAGGACGCCACCGAGTTGGGCCCCGGCGCTCAGATGCACACGCTGGCCCACCTGGGCGCACGATCCAACCAGGGCGTGCGAGTCGATCATGGTGCCCTGGCCCACGTAAGCCCCGACGTTGACGAACGCCGGGGGCATGATGATCACGTCCTTGGCCAGGAAGGCGCCGGACCGGACCGAGGTACCACCCGGCACGAGACGGATGTTCTCCTCGACGCCCCGGGTTTCACGCAGAGGCAACGTGTCCTTATCGAAAAACGGAGCCGGAGCGGCCGGAAACTCGCGGACCCGGCCAATGCGGAACGCCAGAAGGATACCGGTTTTGACCCACTCGACGGCCTGCCATTCGTCGCCCACTCTCCGCGCCGAGCGCACAACGCCCCGTGTGAGGACGTCCATGAGGGCGGTGACGGCGGTTTCCGCCTCATCCGAAACCGAGGCTTGCCCGTCCTCGAAGCAGCGCAGGATCTGGGCCTCGAGTTCCTCCAGGTCTTCCTGGTTACCCGCCCTCG
>CAUZAE010000206.1:0-3311 GCA_963577685.1 Gemmatimonadales bacterium UBA6960
CCGCATTGCGCGTGGCGAGTCCTTGGATTTCAGTCAACAGGACGTTTCGTTTTCGGGGCATGCCATCGAGTGCAGGATCACAAGTGAGGACCCCGACCACGGTTTTCTTCCAGCTACGGGGCGCATTGACCACCTTGAAGTGCCCTCGGGACCTGGCGTCCGGTGGGACGGAGGGATCCGTGCTGGTTCCGACATCGGGCTTCACTACGACCCCCTCTTGGGAAAACTCATCGTTCATGCCGGTTCCAGGCCCGCCGCCATCGCTCGTATGAAGCGAGCGCTCGGCGAACTCGTGATCCATGGGGTCGAGACTAGTGTCCCGTTCCACCTCCGAGTCATGGACGAACATGATTTCGGGGAGGGGAATCTCACGATCGCCTATATCGAAGAGCATCCGGAGTTGTTGCAGCCCTCAGATGGCGAGGTCCGTCTGGTGGCTTTGGCGGCGGCACTCCTGGAGCATGGCGGGTGGGGCCGCAAAGGCGTGGCTCGGATCAACGGACTGCACGGACGGGGGCTCTCCGCGTGGCAAGCTTCGGGTTGGCCATGGCGGACTTGACCGAAGCGACGGTGCGGATTCGGGGATTATCGTCTGACGGAGCCGGCGTGGGTAATCTGGACGATGGACGCGTGGTGTTTGTGCCGCGGACCGCTCCGGGCGACGAGGTCCGAGTGCGTGTCACACATGGCAAGCCCCGCTGGGCCAGGGGGCAAGTCCGTGAATTGATCGTTCCGTCTCCGGACCGGGTTTCGCCGGCCTGTCCGTATTACGAAGAATGCGGGGGCTGCACGTTGCAGCATGTCGAATACGCCCAGCAGCTTCACTGGAAGGGCGATATCGTCGGAGCCGCGCTCAAGCGCATTTCCCACATGGACGTCGAGTCGCCAGAAGTGGTCCCGAGCCCGAAAGAAAAGGGGTATCGGTCCCGCGTGACGTTTACGCTGGTCCGCCTTCAGGGCGGCCGGGTGGTCGCGGGATTTCACCATCTAGGCGTGCCCCACCGAATCGTCGACGTGGAAGACGGGTGTATTCTTCCGGAGCCGGCCGTGGCATCGGCGTGGACCGGCTTACGGCGGGCTTGGGGCGAAGGCGCCCGGAGGCTCCCGGCGGGACGAAAGTTGCGCCTCACGCTGCGAGCCGTGGACGAAGGCGTGATCCTCGTCGTCGAGGGTGGCCGAGGTCCGGGGCGGCCGGACATCCTTCTTCGAGAGGTCGAGGGGCTCGTCGCCGTGTGGGCCGCCCGACCGAAAGGCGGTGGAAAACTTCTGGCCGGGCTGACCCACGTTCATGACACCCGGTTTGGGGAGACCGTCGAGACCGGCCCGACGGCGTTCCTTCAGGTGAACAGGGAGGCGAGCGAGGCGCTTCACCGATGGGTAGTAGAGCAGGGAGGGGTGAAGCCGGGCGAAAAGGTGGTGGACGCGTACTGCGGTGTGGGCTTGTACGGACGGGATCTGGCGAGACGTGGTGCGGACGTCTTGGCGATTGAGCGCGATGCGGAGGCGGCCAAAGCCGCAGCGCGCGATGCCCCTGAGAGCTTCACCGTTTGGACAGGCGCGGTGGAGGATCGCATGGCGGAGGCCCTGCCCGCCGACCTCGTGGTTCTCAATCCACCCCGGAACGGGGTCGAGGCCCGCGTAACGAACGTGCTTTATGCGACGGGTCCGCCACGCTTGATCTATGTCAGCTGTGACCCCGCGACGCTTGCGAGAGACCTCGGGCGGCTCGCGTCTTCCTACGAGGTCGTGGACGTGCGCGCGTTCGACCTCTTTCCACAGACGGCCCACGTGGAAGTCGTGGTCGTGCTGAAGCGGACGGCCGGCTAAACGAATGCGCTATCACGTCACCGTGGGCGACCTCACATTCGAGGTGGAAATCGACGACCAAGGAGTGTGGATCGATGGGGACCGGATGGACGTTTGTGCCCCCGAACCAGTGAGCCCGGACCTCTATTCCTTTCTCATGGATGGGGCATCGTATATGGTCCTGGCCGGGCGAGCCGGGCCTGGTGGCTGGGATCTCCAGTTACGCGGGCGCCGTTATCGGGTCGACGTGGTGGACGAGCGTACGAAGGCGATGCGAGACATGAGTCCAGCGGGGTCGGCCGTCAGCGGCCCGGCGGTGGTTCGGGCTCCGATGCCCGGGCTCGTCGTAAAGGTGGAAGTGGAGGAGGGGGAGTTGGTGGAAGCGGGGGGCGAGCTCCTGGTCGTCGAGGCCATGAAGATGGAGAATTCACTCACCGCCCCGGTGGGAGGGCGCGTCGGCGCGATCCACGTCGTTCCGGGCCAGACGGTGGAGAAGGACAAGGTTCTTATGGATATGCTGCCGACCGACCCTGCGTCGGAGAGCGAAGAGGATTGAAAGACCCGATGAACGACGACAGCGGCGAGGGGCGCTTCCGTACCGGCAGCGGAATCGAAGTCGATGCTGTGTACGGGGCCAACGCTGGTGATACGGAGGCGTCCGGGAAGCCCGGTGAATTTCCGTTCACCCGAGGCATTTACCCGAACATGTACCGGGGCCGCCTGTGGACCATGCGGCAGTACGCCGGGTTCGGGACGGCGGAAGAGACCAACCAGCGCTACCACTACCTCCTGACCCAAGGCACTACCGGCTTGTCGGTCGCGTTCGATCTTCCCACACAGATGGGGTACGACTCGGACCATCCGATGGCGCGAGGGGAGGTGGGCCGGGTCGGCGTGGCCGTCGACACCATCGAAGACATGCGAACCCTCTTCAACGGGATCGCGCTCGATCGAGTGTCCACGTCGATGACGATCAACTCCACCGCAGCCATCCTCTTGGCGCTGTACCTCTCGCTCGGAGACGAGACGGGTGTGGGGAGGAAAGCACTGGCCGGCACGGTCCAGAACGACATGCTCAAAGAGTACGTCGCCCGAGGTACGTACATCTATCCGGTGGAATCCAGCCTCAGACTGGCCACTGATCTGGTGGCCTTCTGCGCCAGGGAGGTGCCGCAGTGGAATTCGATCTCGATCTCGGGCTACCACATCCGCGAGGCCGGCTCCACGGCCCCACAGGAGGTCGCGTTCACGCTGGCCAACGGACTCGCCTATGTCGAGAGCGTGCTCGCTGCCGGCGTTCGGTTGGAGGATTTCGCACCACGGCTTTCCTTCTTCTTCGCGGCGCACAATGACCTCCTTGAAGAAGTCGCAAAATTCAGGGCTGCACGCCGCCTGTGGGCTCGGCTCATGAAGGAGCGCTTCGGTGCCTCGGATCGGTCGTGCCGACTGCGCTTTCACACCCAGACGGGCGGGTCGACGCTGACGGCTCAGCAACCGCTCAACAA
>CAUZAE010000207.1:0-3300 GCA_963577685.1 Gemmatimonadales bacterium UBA6960
GCCTGAGTGTTGACCGGGATCTCGATGTCCAGTTGCAGCTGCCCGTCTGCAACGCGCCAACGGCTGGAGATGGTTCCTCGGACGGACTCGTATGTTGCGTCCACCCACTCCAGGTCTCCGGTCACCGAGGGCTCGATCCTGAAGCGGTCGAATCCAATAGCCTGTTCCTCCGGTCTGATCCCCCCGAGCGATTTGAAGAACCACTCGCTCACCGATCCGAACATGGGGTGGTTCTGCGAGTACACGTCGTCGCTCGCAGCCCAGGTCTCCCAGAGCGTAGTCGCTCCGTTGTCCAGCATGTGACCCCATCCGGGGTACGTCGCCTGGTCCACCAGGCGGTAGGCTACGTCGGAATGACCCGCGTCCGAGAGGGCGTTCAACAGATACTTCGTGCCGAAGATTCCGGTCGCCACATGTCCGCCGTGGTCGACGACAACCGCTTCGACCATTCGACCGATTGCCCCGTCGACCGCGTTCTCGGGTGAGAGTCCCAAATGCAAGGCGGTGGCCTGTGCAGCCTGAGTGGCGATTCCGAACCGCCCGGTGCCTGGATCGAGGAAGCGCTCGACGAAGGCTGCCCTGATGCGCAGAGCTAGACCCTGATAGCGATCCGCTTGGTCCGACTCCCCGAGTAGGCTGGCGAAACCCGCTACCAAGGACGCCGCTTGGTAGAAATGAGCGGTGGCCATCAACTCGATGGCCTTGGGATCCAGACTCTCGTGGTCTCCGATGCAACGGTCGATGATATAGCCGTCGGAGGACGTCTCCAGGAGGTCTACCCACGCCCTAGCTGCATAGAAATGCTCTTCGACGATTCGTCGGTCGCCGTAATACTGGTGCAGTTGGGCGATCAGCAACGGGTAGGCGAGTCCCCAGCCGATGGGGCCGGCCCCCTCAGCGAAGTTCTCAGCCGCGATGCCCACGAACGGAGCCGTCTCGGTGAGCCACCCGTCTTCACGCCGGGCATCCCGATGGTCGGCAACGGTCTTCGCATAGAAGGTGGCCATGTCGTAGTTGTAGATCGCCATTTCGCTCGTGGCGACGATATCCCCGCCATACTGGAATTTTTCCCGGGCGGGGCAGTCGGACTGGACACTGAAGAGGTTGCTGAGGAAGGTCCATCGGACCATTTCCTGAATACGGTTGAAGCGCTCGTTCGAGCAACTGAACGCACCGGCTGATTCGACATCCGTATTGAGCCGGAGACCTTCCAGAGAGGCGAGACCCGGTTCCCCTGGGAACCCCGTGACCTCGACGTACCGAAATCCGTGATAGGTGAAGCGCGGTGTGTATTGCTCGCGATCGTCGCCCCGGAGGGTATAGGAGTTCGCTTGCCAGGCTATTTCGGGTGATCCAGGCCCGCCTCGTGGCGTACCGTCGGACGTCAGACCCTTGATCTGCCCGGCGACCGATGTCATCGGATTCAGCTTGCCATCCGCGTGGAGCAGCTCGCCCATGCGCATGCTGACCGTCGTACCTCGCGGTCCTCCTACTCGAAGGCTGACCCACCCGGCGAAGTTTTGACCAAAGTCGAAGATGTAGACGCCTTCCTCGACCTCAGTCACACTGACAGGAGACAGCCTCGTCGCCACTCGGATCGGGGGGAGCGGCGAGGCGCGAAGTTCACCCTCTTCCGAGTCGGCTTCAGACGCGCGGCCCCAACCCGAGTCGTCGAAACCGGGCGCATCCCATCCGGACTGCTCCAACCTGGCATCGTACTTCTCGCCGAGATAGACGCTGTTCCTGAGTATGGGGCCGTCGGCGACCCGCCACGTTTCGTCGCTCACCAAGGCCTGCGACGTGCCGTCTCGGTACTCGATGACGAGTTGGGCCAAAAGCTTGGGGCGCCCGACCACGAGGTGCTCGCGGATATTGATCCGGCCCCACATACGCAAGGGAAGGGGATTGTACCAACCGTTCCCAAGCATGGCCCCGATTACGTTTTCGCCTTCGCTCAACCGGTCCGTCAGATCGTGGCACGTGTAAAGAATTCGCTTTTCGGGATGGGTCCACGCCGGATCGAGAGCATGGTCCGAAACCGAACGGCCATTCAGACGGAACTCGTGGTAACCCAAGGCAGCCACGTAAAGGCGGGCACGCTGGATCGGCTTCTCGACGTGGAAGCTCCTACGAAAGAGTGGCGCCGGATCGTCCTCGTAGAAGTCTTCGTCGCTCGCGGGATTGTCCTTCCCGTCGGAGATCCAGGTTCCTGTCCAGTCTGAAGAAGACAGTAATCCCATTTCCCACCAGGCGGTCGGACTCGAAGGCGACTTCAGGCCCGCGCCGTCCCATACCTCCACTTGCCAGTAGCATCGTTCACCACTCTGCAGCGTCTTTCCGTCGTACTCGATGTGAAGCTGCCGATTCGATGACACCCGACCGGTGTCCCATAGGTCTACGTTCTCCCCCGACAGTTGAGCCGCCGTCGTAGCGGCTCGGATCCGGTAGGCGGCCTGAGACTGATTTCGCGCGTCACCCCCAGCGTCGAGCTTCCAACTCAGGCGGGGACGACGGGCATCGATCCCGAGCGGGTTGTAGAGGGACTCGCAGCGCAGATCAAAGGGAGAGATCAGCGCGTCGTCCGGCTCGTCTTCAGATGCCGACCGCTCGCTGGCGAGCAGGGATCGACCTGTCGCCGAGGTGACCATCGCTCCTACACCGGCGGCCACCGAACCGCTCAGGAAATCGCGTCTACGCATCGTGAATGCGGACGAGAAACACGGCCTTCGTAGCGAGGTGTCTCATCCGTCCGTGAACTCCACCCCCGTGTCGTCCCCGTAGTGCTCCCGCAGTCGCCTCAGCTCCGCCTTCAGCGTGGCGACCAAATCCGCACGCTCGGGTGCGTCGTACACACTTCGCATTTCCTGCGGATCGTCTACGAGATCGAACAACTCCCACTCTTCGGTCTCGTAGTAATAGATCAACTTGTGTTGGTCCGTACGGACGCCGTAGTGCGGCGCGACTCTGTGCGGCTCGGGATACTCGTAGTAGTGGTAGTAAATCGAGTCGCGCCAATTACTCGGGGTCTCGCCTGCCATGAGGCCCAGCAGAGAATTTCCTTGGATGTCCGCGGGCACAGTCTCGCCCGCCAACTCCAGGAACGTCGGCGCGTAGTCGATGTTCTGAATCAATTGTGACACGCGCGTGCCCGCGGGGATTCTTCCCGGCCAGCGTGCCACAAAAGGCATTTCCAGCGACTCCTCGTACATCCAGCGCTTGTCGTACCAGCCGTGCTCGCCCAGGTAGAAGCCCTGGTCGGAGCTGTAGATGACGAGCGTATTTTCGGCTAGGCCGGACTCG
>CAUZAE010000208.1:0-3268 GCA_963577685.1 Gemmatimonadales bacterium UBA6960
AATGTTGTTGCCTTCCTCCGAAGGTCAGGAGATGACATTCGAGTCCGACTTTTTCCTCGAATCCAGATTCATTCAGAATGCGTTAGATAATTATTCTGAGCCTGTTCGTTTGGCTTGGCCTCCTAACAGCTATGGGCTAGGCAACGCAGAAACCCGGATCGCCTTGGCTTTGAACACGGGGACTTTGCATGTAGAAGATGGCAAAGTAAAAGTATCTGTGCCCTGTACTTGGCCTAAGCAAAGTCTCAGTAACGTTGGTCTTCCGGGTCTTCTTGATATAAGAGTTCAAGAAGGGTTGTTCTGGATACTAGAACAGGAAGGCTGGATCTATCCGTATACAGCGGTTTGGGAGGCAGACTTGCCGGTTACCTGATCGGACCCGCAGAACAGTGCTGGGCGTGGCTGGGTGCCACGGAGGGGGGAGACTACTTCACTCTTCACTCCGCGGATATTTGGCCTAGACCGGTTCGGAGCTTGTCCCACCGGCGTGTGTCGTCTCCTGCTCATTTCTGACCTCCTCCCTGAATCTGCGATCAGCGCAAGATCCTATCATTCGCGCTGGTCTCGTTTCAGGGGGTCACGTCACGACCGCTATCAGAGCGAGCGCGAACAGCAGGGTTCTCTTCATACCCTGATTCTGCTCTGCCCCACTCAGACCCGCAACTCAGGACGCTCAAAACACTGTTTAGTAGTTCTGGGTCAGCAACGGTGGAATAGGGGGGGGTAAATCTCTACGGCCTCCCCCACCGGAACCGACGATTGAGTTCGCTTAACCGATGTCAGTACTTAGAGGGGGGGGCCTCTGGAGGCCGAAAATACCGACCGTCAACCTGGACCTGATAGAGCCTCCGTCCCTCCTCGAAGGTCGAGATCACTTCTTCCCTGTGAGCTGGGTCGTAGAAATTATCCCTACCCCTCAAATCCACTAGGTTCTGGTCGATCCATCGGACGAAGAAAGCGGCGTCCTCGCTGGAGTGGATCGGCTCACCGTCGGCGATCACGTACACGGGGGACGTGTGCGCGAAGAGATAGCTGTCCATGGCGCCGTGCTGGGTCGGCCCCAGCACGCGGACGGCGAGCCAGCCGCTGGATTCGACACGTACTTCCAGCTCCGCCTCGATCTTCTTCGCCTCTCCACTCGCCTCAACCGTGTGGATGATCGTGCCGTTCTGGATGACCTCCAGGCGGTGCATGCGGAAGATGGAGCGTGCCGTGGCCGAAAGCTTCACCACGTCGCCCTTCGACACCTGTAGTTCCTGTCCCATCCCTTTCCCCGAGACGTCGAGGGTAAGGATCGGTCCACTGGTTGCGAAGGTCTGTCCCGCCGCCAGGGCGTCGGCCCAGCTGTCGTAGTCCAACTTGTCTTCTCCGGTATAGACGTACGACCGCGTCGTCCCTACCGCGGGATGCCGCGAGATGTCACTCATGACGTCCGTTCCGCCCGTGGCGGTCACCCTCGACCCCGTGTTCAGCAGCCGGTACCACACCTCGGCGCTGCCCAGTTCGTCGCTCCAGATACACACTACGTCCATGAAGTCTGCGAGACCAAGAATGGCGTCCACCGGGAGCTCCCCCCTTGTGCGCCCGGTCCCCATTGTCTCTGAGCGATGGTCGAGGCCGAAGGGGTGGACGTAGCCGCCGATGCCCCCTTGTTCGTGCACCCACTGCAGCACCTTCGCATTGGCGGGATAATCCTGGTCGTAGGCTGTGCCGCGAGAGCCGTTGAAGGCGGGAGTGATGAGCTCGGCCAGATTGAGCAGCGACATGTGGCCGAAGAAGCTCGAACGGTATTCCTCGTTGTAGTAGACGACCGTCCGCGGCCCCGTATGCGGGTGTGGATGCCCGAGGAAGTGCTGCAAGTCTTCGATCCGGCTGTTCCCCCAGTAGTTGGCGATCATCCCGTTCGCCACGTTCAGGTCCTCGGCGCGGGCCTTGTTCCTCATGTCCATCGGCATGATGAACTCATGACCCCCGTAGTTCGGGTGGATGTGGTTGTCGCCGGAGTACCACCCGTCGGCAGCCATGTCGATCCAGCGGGTCAATTCGACCTCGACCCTTGCCACCTCGCCCGCGCGTACGTTCACGGTCCGGGAAACAGGCTCGTACTCGAAACCACGCCAGACCTCGAGCTCGGCCTGGCCCACCGGCAGCATCACCTCGAAGCTCCCGTCCGTGTGGAAGTAGTAGTCCTCCATCACGCTCGACACTCTCGGAAAGCTCGTGTCCGGGAAGTAGCTAAGGCCGTCGGCACCCCGAAGATAGATCCGCGACGGCAGCTGCGAGCCCGACTCGGTGACGTGGACCTGCACCACTCCGGTCGGCACCGACCACGCATACCCGTTGATGCGAACCGGTTTCGGCTCACCCCCACCCCTAGTGACCGTATAGAGGGCGAAGCCCATCCCACTATCGATCGTCCTCTCCCGATCCGGAGTCCCACCGTTGCGGGCGTACACGATGCGCTGACCATCCGGCGACCATGCCGGGAAATATTCGTCCGTTGCCGTATGCGTCAGGCGCACCGGCTGGATGCCTCCGTCCGCCGTCCGACTCGGCACCGCATACAGATCATTGCTCCCCGACGCGTCGGTGACGTACGCAACCGTTCCGCCGTGAGGAGAGACGACCGGCGCGCCCTGGAAGTTCGTCTCTACCCGAAGGAGCAGCTCCGCCTCTTCGCTGTCGGCGTTCCACCGCCAGAGAGAACCCGATCCAAGCGCGGCCTCGCCCCGCTTTGAGACGAAGACCAGGTCCCCGCCGTTGCCGATCCAGTCGCCCTCCTGATTGTTGATGCTGGGGTGAGATACGATTGGTTCGGCCGACCCTTTTCGCATGTCGTATGCCCAGAGATCGAACGTCCCGCTCCGAAAAGTCGTGAACAGCACCTGGGAGCCGTCCGGAGACCAGCGGGGCTGCACATCGATATGGGGGTCGTCCGTGATCCGCTTCGCTTCACCGGTCTGCCGGTCGAGGATGTAGATGTCGAAGTTCACAGCGACATCTACCGAATACGCCAGGTAGCGCCCGTCCGGGGATAGGTCCGGCTGCGAGTGATAGCCCGGCCCGCTCGTGAGCTGAGTTGCCGTCCCCCCCTCGACCGGTACCATCCAGATCCGACCGTGGGCCGCGAACGCCAGCGACTCGCCGTCGGGCGACCAGGTGGGATACGTCGGCGAGGCTGTCACCGGCGGTGGATAGTACCACTTCGGGTAGTGGCTCATACCCAGATACGCCCCCGGGAATGGATCCGGATATGGAGAACCATCAG
>CAUZAE010000209.1:0-3249 GCA_963577685.1 Gemmatimonadales bacterium UBA6960
CCTACGGGCGATTTCTGTCTTTCCCACCCCCGTGGGACCGATCAGGATGAGATTGTTGGGAACGATCTCGTTGCGGAGTTCCTCCTCCACTCGCTGACGGCGCCAACGGTTTCGGAGCGCGATGGCGACCGCCTTCTTCGCCGCGTCCTGACCGATGATGTACTTGTCCAACTCTGCGACGATCTGACGGGGTGTAAGTTCGTCCAGCCACATATCCTCGGGTGCATCTGCGCCGTCCACATCCGGCTCACCGCCGACATCGGGCTTGCTCAAGCTCTCCACTCTAATTCAGCTCCAAAACGGTGATTTCTTGGTTCGTGTAGATACAGATCTCCCCTGCGATTTCCAGGGAGCGGCGGACGATGTCCGCGGCCGAAAGGTCCGAGTACTCGAGGAGAGCCCGTGCGGCCGCCATCGCGTAGGAGCCGCCCGAGCCGATGGCGAGGGCGTGGTCATCGGGCTCGATCACTTCCCCCTCACCACTTACGAGAAACAGGTGGTCTCGATCAGCTACGAGGAGAAGCGCGTTCAGCCGCCGCAAATAGCGATCCATTCGCCAGTCTTTGGCCAACTCGACCACGGCCTTCGTGACGTTGGCCGGAAATCTCTCGAGCTTCTGCTCCAATTTCTCGAACAGGGTGAACGCGTCCGCGACCGCTCCCGCGAATCCGACCAGTACGTCCCCGTCCCTCAGAGTACGGACTTTCTGGGCCGTATTCTTCACGATCGAGTCACCCATCGTCACCTGACCGTCACCGCCCAGGGCGACTTGACCGTCACGGCGCACCGAAAGGATCGTGGTCGCGCGAATAACAGGTCGACTGGCTTGGATCGTCATGGATCTCCTCAAGTATCCCCTCACGGTTCTGGGGCCTCTACGATACCGCAACCATCCAAAACCACCAAGCGCCCCCAGGGGCGAGCGCCCACGCGCGCCCTACCCCAGAAGACGTGCAGCACGGGGCCCAGTAGAGAGGGCGGGGCTACGAGCGAGGGTGGGCACTCCGGTAGACCCGGCGTAGCCGCTCCTTGGACGTGTGCGTATACACCTGGGTCGTGGAGAGGGACACGTGCCCCAAGAGCTCCTTTACCGCCATCAGGTCCGCTCCTGCGTCCAGGAGGTGCGTGGCGAAGCTATGGCGCAATGCATGGGTGCTCAGCCCCTCTCCCGTAGCGGCATCGTTGAGGAAGCCCCGCACGAGGGTCTGGATAGACCGCCGAGATAGTCGGCGGCCGGAGCGATTGAGGAAGAGAGCTGATGCGTCGGGCGCCCTCGACCGGGCGAGGAGCTCGAGACGGCGCGGAAGATATCGCCGAAGAGCCACGCATGCAGAGCCGGTGATGGGTACAAGGCGCTCTTTTTCTCCCTTCCCCAGCACCTTGACCTGTCTCCGGACCAGATCGAAGTCATCCAGATCCAGACCATGGGCCTCGGCCAATCGCAGGCCACTCCCATAGAGGATCTCGAGAATGACCAGATCTCTCGTACCCCGGAGTGTGTTCTCCGCGGCACGGCTTTCGGCTCGGGCGAACACGATTCCAATGTCGCCCACGCTCGCATGGCCCGGGAGACGCTTTTCGATCTTCGGAGTTCGCAGGGCCCGGGTCGGGTCAGGCGAGACGCGATCTTCGAGGTCGAGAAATCCATAGAACGTCCGGATCGCCGAGACCTTTCGCGCGATCGTCCGCCGGCCGAGCTTCCTTCTCCCACACCATCCCATGAAGCTCCGGAGGTCGAGGCGTTCTACGCTATGCCAGCGCCACTCTCCACCTCCACGGTGCTCGTCGAGGAACTGGCAGAGATCGCGAAGATCCTTGCCGTACGACACGACTGTGCGGGGAGATAGCCGACGTTCATGCTCCAGGTGGCGCAAGAAACGAGCGACATCGGCGTCCACCGTACCGGCCTATGAATTCCCGACGGGGGCCGGCACCTCGAAGGAGGTCGCCTCGATTCCGGTCTCGACGATCCAATCCGCGAAGTCGGAGGCAGCGCGCTCGGCCAGGACCTTCCGCCGTTCGCGTTTCCCCCTGACCCTCCGACCCAACGGATCCACCAACCCCCAGTTGGAGTTCATGGGCTGGAATCGAGAGGGGTCGCAGTCCTTCAGGTAGCGAAACAATGCACCGAGCATCGTGGTGGTCGGAGGAACGACGGGCGCCTTTCCAGAGAGTAAGCGGCACATGTTGATCCCCGCCAGGATCCCGCTGGCGGCCGATTCGGTGTAACCCTCGACTCCGGTCAACTGACCCGCGAACATGAGGTCGGGGCGGTCCTGAAGGGATCCGTGGGCCGTAAGACACAACGGGAAGTTCAGATACGAGTTTCTGTGGATCGAGCCCCAGCGCAGGAACTCGCAATTGCCCAGGCCAGGAATCGATTGAAACACCCTTCTCTGCTCCCCGATCCGTAACCGTGTCTGGAAACCGACCAGATTCCACATTTGCCCAGCTCGATCTTCGCGCCTCAGTTGTACGACGGCGTAGGGACGCTCTCCAGTTCGCGGATCCACGAGGCCAATGGGCTTCATCGGTCCGAACCGTAGCGTGTCCTCCCCTCGCGCTGCCATCACCTCGATCGGGAGGCATCCCTCGAAGTAGGGTACGGCCTCCCAATCCTTTCCGTCTTGCACATCTCCTTTGCGGAGGGCACGTATGAACTCGACGTACTCGGGCTCCGTCATGGGGCAATTGAGGTAGTCGCCGTCTTCCCCAAAACGACCGTCCTCGAAGGTGATGTCTTCGTCAATCGAGTCCCGGTGCACGATCGGGGCGATCGCATCGTAGAAGGCGAGACCCTCCTCACCCAGGACCTCACGGATCGCTGAGCTCAGGTCGTCAGAGGTCAAAGGCCCGGTCGCGATGATCGCAGGACCCGCCGGAATCGCCACGATCTCCTCCCGGGTGACCTCGATGGCAGGGTGTGACATCACCGTGCGGGTCATCATCTCGGAGAAGAGCGTCCGATCGACGGCGAGCGCCGAGCCGGCAGCGACACTCGTCGCTCGCGCCGAGGTGAGAAGGACGGAGCCCATGGCGTCCATCTCCCTCTTCAACTGGCCATGGGCATTGGCCGGGTCGACGGTCTTGAACGAATTCGTGCACACCAGCTCACCGAGATGATCTGTCTGATGGGCCTCGGTACCGCGGGTCGGTCTCATCTCGTAAAGAAGGACCCGGTGTCCGGCACTCGCGAGACGAAGGGCGGCCTCGCATCCCGCGAGGCCGCCCCCCACCACTGTGACGTGA
>CAUZAE010000210.1:0-3243 GCA_963577685.1 Gemmatimonadales bacterium UBA6960
GAGGTCCTTGGAACGGACCCGTGGAATGCCTTCTTCGACCTGGTGCAGGCGCGCGGCGTGAGCGTGAACCCGCGCAGCATGAACGAGGAGCAGAAGTGGCAGGCGCTGGCAGCTGAGTACGTGATGATCGATACCGACGCTTCGCCCGTGAACCCGGCGACGTCGGCGAGCGCGCACCCGCGCGCGTTCGGAGCGTTCCCGAGGGTCATCCGCAAGTACGTGCGGCAAGACGGTGCGCTCAGTCTGGAAGATGCAGTTCGGCGCATGAGCTCGATGGCTGCTCAGCGACTGGGCCTCCACGACCGCGGTCTCGTCGCACCCGGCTTGGTTGCGGATCTCCTGCTCTTCGATCCAGATGCGATCCGGGATGTCGCGGACTTCGGAGATGCGATGCGTTACGCGGAGGGCATCGACTACGTCTTCGTGAACGGCGTGGCTGTCATCGACGATGGCGTGCTCGTCGACGTACGTCCCGGTCGGCTGCTGAGACGCTAGATCCTCAGCGACTAGTTTACGCGGGTGCATCACCTCGAACCGAGCCAGCAAGATGATGAAGCTCATACGACGTAGGGAAGCCTGCTTTCTCGCCGCAGTCTTCGTTACATCGCTGGTCTCCGCCACGGACGGACTCACGGCCCAGGCGTCGGTGGGGCAGCTCACCCTGGAGCGTATCTTCAGCTCCCAGGAGTTCAGCTCGGAGCGCTTCGGCCCCGCCCGCTGGCTGGCAGACGGGTCTGGCTACACGACCGTGGAGCGCTCGGCAACAGCGCCCGGGCTGGATATCGTCCGGTACGATCCGGCTTCAGGTGAGCGGGAGATCCTGGTGGCGGCGGAGCGGCTCGTCCCCTCGAGCGGTTCCCGTCCCCTCATTCTGGACGACTACGAATGGTCGGATGATGGCTCCAAGCTCCTAGTCTATACGAACACCCGTCGCGTTTGGAGGACCAACTCCCGGGGCGACTACTGGGTGTTGGACCTGGAAAACGGACGTCTCCTGCAAGTCGGGGGTGACGCTGATGAGTCGACCCTCATGTTCGCGAAATTCTCGCCGCAGGCGGATCGAGTGGCGTACGTGCGTGACCATGACGTTTACGTCGAACGCCTGAGCGATGGCAGCATCACGAAGCTCACCGAAGGGGGATCTGAAACGCTCATCAACGGGACCTTCGATTGGGCCTACGAAGAGGAATTCGGCATCCAGGACGGCTTCCGATGGAGCCCTGACGGACAGCATATCGCGTACTGGCAGATCGACGCGTCGGGGGTGAAGGAGTTCCTGCTCATCAACAACACCGACTCTCTCTACCCCAGGATCACCTCCATCCCGTATCCCAAGGTAGGGGAGGTTCTGTCGTCCGCCCGTGTCGGCGTGGTGCCCGCGGACGGAGGAGAAACGGTCTGGGCGCGCATCCCTGGCGACGCTCGGAACAACTACATCGCTCGCATGGAATGGGCCGCCAACTCGCACGAGATCGTGGTTCAGCACCTCAACAGGGCACAGAACACCAACGAAGTGATGCTCGTGGAGGCATCATCCGGCAACGCCGCTACCGTGTACACGGATCGCGATGCCGCGTGGGTAGACGTAGTGGACGACATGCTGTGGCTGGAGGATGGGGAGCGATTCACTTGGGTGAGTGAGAAGGATGGTTGGCGGCATGTCTATATCGTATCGCGGGACGGCGGTGGGGAAACACTGGTCACACCTTGGGCAATGGACGTGGAGAGCGTCGAACTCATCGACCGCGAGGGAGGTTGGCTCTATTTCATTGCGTCGCCCGATGACGCGACGCAGCGGTATCTGTACCGTTCCCGGCTGGACGGCTCCGGCGACCCCGAGCGCCTCACACCGCCGAACGACGCGGGTTGGAACTCGTACCAGCTTTCGCAGGACGGCCGATGGGGCTTCCGCACCCACTCGGCGTTCGGCGTGCCGTCCACTGTAGACCTAGTCTCACTGCCTGACCATCGGGGCGTTCGCTCGATGGCGGCGAACGCGGAATTGATCCGCAGAATAGACACCCTCGATAGAGACGAGGTAGAGTTCTTCAAGGTGAACGTTGGCGATGTGGAGCTCGACGGCTGGCTCATGAAGCCCCCCGACTTCGACGCGACGAAAAAGTATCCACTGCTTTTCTACGTGTACGGCGAGCCGGCGGGCCAGACGGTGACGGATCGTTGGGGCAATGCGCGCTACCTGTGGCACCTCATGCTCACCCAGCAGGGGTACCTGGTGGCTAGCGTGGACAACCGGGGCACGCCGGCGCCGCGAGGTAGGGAGTGGCGCAAGGCGGTGCACGGCGACGTCGGGACGCTGGCTTCCGCCGACCAGGCTGCCGCCAACCGAGTGATCCGCGGTTGGGATTTCGTAGACCCCGACCGTATCGGCGTGTGGGGGTGGAGCGGCGGGGGCTCCATGACGTTGAACATGATGTTCCGCTATCCCGACCTCTACGCGACCGGCATGTCCGTCGCGCCGGTTCCGGATCAGCGGTACTACGATGCCATCTATCAGGAGCGGTACTCGGGCACGCTCGACGAGCACGCTGACGGCTACCTACGCGGATCGCCGATCCATCACGTGGACGGACTAAGCGGCGATCTCCTGCTGATCCATGGCACGGGGGACGACAATGTGCACTACCAGGGCTCGGAAGCGCTCATCAACGCGATGATCGAGCGCAACAAGCATTTTACGATGATGGCATACCCCAACCGCACCCATGGCATTTTCGAGGGGCCGGGCACTACCCGACATCTCTACGAACTCTTGACGCGCTACCTGAAGGAGAACATACCGCCGGATCCCAAGACCATCTCGTGACCGTAGTTCCGCGGATGGAACGGCCAGGCGGCTTATGCTCCGCCCCGAAGTAGCGCATACCTTCGTTCCATGGACGGGCAAATCGTTGGTGGAACAACAACGTCGACGTGCGAAAAGCCCTGCGGTTTCTTCAAGGAGCGCCGAGCGGGCGTCCATTTCATTGGAGATGTCTCCTTCCCCCACCGGGAACTGCAAATCCGTCCACGAGGAGCACGGACATGAGTACTCACTTGATAAAGCACTCGTTCATGTCACTTACGGCCGCGGCCGTCGTGGCCCTGGCGATGGGAGCGCCGGCCCGGGCGCAGCAGCAGATGGAGCAGGCCCCCGACCGAAACCGGGGAGAAGGCCCATTCGGCCGGCTCATCATCCGGGGGGTGACGCTCATCGACGGTGCCGGGAGCCCACCTCAGGGACCC
>CAUZAE010000211.1:0-3212 GCA_963577685.1 Gemmatimonadales bacterium UBA6960
TCCCGCGCGGAGCGCCTCCAGCCGTTCTTGCCCGAGGGTGTCCTCCTGCATCGGTACCAGGTCCCGCCAGTCGGCGGGGCGGCTTCCCACCTGTTCCCGCTGATCGATGCCACTCTGGACGATCCCTTTGCCGGCGTCGAGTTCACCCTGAGTGAAGAAACCAGCCGTCCCCTCGCGCATGGTCAGGAGCGGCCGCCCGTTCACCGTGGAATCGAACTCGAAGCGGAAGAGCCACGTGTCGCCCTGCCGGAAGAACTGGAGGATGCGGATGTCGTATCGCACGACCTGTCCGGGAAGCGGGAGCTCGGAGTGGAAGGTGACCACCGCGTCTAGCAGACGATAGACAGCCAGACCCTTGGTTTCTGAGTCGATCCCGAGGTAGCCCGACAGAAGCAGATCGGCTTGACCGGCCTCCACGGCGATGCAGGTCGGTAGCCGCCCGCCGTCGAGGTACCACCCGTCCTCGAGAACGTCGTGCTCGGTCACGATTCGCCCGGAGGACATCGATTGGGCTTCTGCCTCGATCTCCATGACGCGGTCGACGAGCATGAGCGGTTTGTCGGGAAGACGAACGCGCGTGGGGTGTGCGTCGACGTGAGCGAAATGCTCCCCGAGCGCACGGCCGATCGATCCGATCGCAAACTCCATGAGTTGGTCTCGATCCATCACGGGCGTAGCGGCCGACGGCCGGCCGGTAGCGGCGACCGAGACCTCGTTGCCATCGACCGTCAGGGCCCGGATAAATTCCTGCTGCCGCGCGTATTCGCCCTGAGCGAGCTCCTGCGTCCGCTGTGCAGTTCGAAGGAAGGCCTCGTGGGCCTGAATCGTCGTCTCGGCGGCTCGGACCGCCTCGCTCAGTTCAGCCGGGACGACTCCCGAGTCCAGTGGTAGGGAGACTGGGGACGGATCCTCCGCAGGACGGTGACCTTCGTCCGGAGCCTCCACGAATCCGTCGGATCGTGGAGTTACCGGTATACGTCCGAAGCTTGTTTGCCCGACGGGAATTCGAGTGACTGGGCCCGACTCGTCTTCAGTGAGCCTGCCTTCCGGGTAGAGCTGCGCCAGGTCGACCGGCGCGCGCTCCGCGATGAGCATTCCGAGCGCGCGGAGGACCGCGGAGGGCTCATCCTGGGTGGAAGAGGAGATCGAGCGTGCTCGGAATGGGAGGCCGTCGAGGATCTTGTGGATCATCCGTACGCACGATTCGCCCGGGCCCATCTCCAGGAAGATTCTTACGCCATCGTCATGCGCTTGGCGCACCGTCTTGGGGAAGTCCACTCCTTGGATCGCCTGGGCCAACAGCGAGTCCGCCGCCCGGGCCTGATCCACCTCGTACGCCTCACCCCAAGCTCCGCTGTAGACGCGTATGCCCTCTGGCGGGCGGGTGTCCAACACGTGTAGGTCCCGGTACGGCTCCGATACTTGCGTAGCGACCTCGCAATGGACCGTCGGGACACCTTCCAGGGCGTGGAAGGGACATCCGAGCCTCTCAACGGCGTTCTCCACCGCCGAGCGGTCGCCTCCGATCACGCACTCGTCCGGAGTGTTTACGATGAGCAAATACACCCGGTCGATCTCCTCCAGGACCTCTCGTGCCCGAGCAGCGGGCGTCTCGATTACGCCGACGGCCCATTCCACTTCTGCGTTCTCCGCGACCCCCCAAGCCTGCCGCGCGGCGTTGCAGCGTCCGGTCAAATCGTTTTCGAACAGCTCACTTTCTGTAACACGTCGGAGCATCTCGTCGCGCTCATGCCACGCGCCCACTGAGAACAGTCCGGCCGTCTCACCGAGGGAATAACCCACAACCGCGTCCGGACGGACCCCGAATCTGGCCATCAAGTCCGTCGCGATCGTGCCGAGGGCGACCTGCGAGAGTATGACCGTTCTGGCGTCCCCGATGCCTGGACCGTCCCCCCAGATTTCGGCGGCCTTGAGTTGCGATTTCAGCCGATCATTCCCGCGGTCCTGAGCACGCAGGATCTCCGGCCATTGGAGACAGAGCTCCCGCCCCATGTCCGCGTATTGGCTTCCAGATCCTGGGTAGACGAAGGCCAATTCCCCCTTCGGCCCCAGGGGGTCGGATGAGAAGAACACCCGGCCAGCGCTCCGATCCGATGGGTCGTGCCCTCTCTCGAGCTGGTCTGCGGCGGATTGGGCCAGGCTCCTCAACTCGCCTGCATCTCGGGCGATCAGTGTGATGGCGAGTGGGGCATCGGGAAGGTCGGGATGGCTTTCCCACCAGTTCGTCGCGATGTGGTGGATTGTGACCGACCCGTGCGTGTCGGTCCCCGACGGTCCGGCTGCGTCGGTCGCCGCGTGCATGAGGTTCCGGAGACCGACCACGATTTCTCCTCTGTCCTCTCCTTCGACGACGAAGAGCCCTTCGCTCAGCGGGAGATCGCCGCGGTAGGCGGCCCAGGCGTCGGCCCCAGCGCTCTGTGAATTGGCCGCCACCTCAGCCTCCTCGAGAATCACGTAGGAGGACGAGGCGCCACGCGAGACGGCGAGGACGCCGGTCCGACGCGGACCGTCGATGCGATCGCGAACCCACGGTGTGGGGTCGCGAAGGGAAGTGAGCCGCCAGCCGCGGCCCTCCTGAGCCGCGGTCCAGTTGCGGCTCCCCGCCGCCGCAGGCAGGACTTGCCGGTACAGTGAGAGAACTGAACTCAGTACAGATATGAGACCCGCCGCGGCACCCGTGTGCCCGATTTGCGCCTTGGCGCACCCGAGCACGGTGTCCGGTCCGAAGGCTTCGGCGACTGCGGTCATTTCCGTTCGACCCAGTCCTGCAATCCCGAAGCCGCTTATCTCCAGGTGTGGGATGTCGCGGGCCGCGATGTCGGCTTCCTCGCAGCTTCTGCGAATCACTTCCTGGCAGGAAGATTCCAAATCACCTCCGGCAGTCCCGCTCGCTCGCACAATCGCGTACACACGGTCGCCGTCTCGCTCGGCGTCCTCAGTACGTTTCAGCACGAGTGCCACAGCGCCGTCGCTCGGTACCATCCCCGCCAAGTCTTCAGCGAAAGAGGGTGAATCCTCTGGTTTGGCCAACCCGTCCGTGCTCTCGAGGGAGATCAGCGAACGAACGTCGCCTGCCAAGTCGACCGCCCCGACGATGGCGCAATCGATACGGCCCTGCTCGAGCGCGCGCGAGGCGGCGTAGAGGGCGGAGAGGCCCGAGGTTTCTTCACTCGATATCACGTAGCTAGGTC
>CAUZAE010000212.1:0-3193 GCA_963577685.1 Gemmatimonadales bacterium UBA6960
TATCTGGCCTTCAGTGTCATGTTGTCCGCCGGACTCGACGGTCTGACCCGGAAGACCCCGTGCCCGGAGCCGATGACCATGGACCTGTATCAGCTGACGACGGTCGAGCGGGAAGAGATGAACATCGGCGCTCTTCCCCACGATCTCTTCGAGGCCGTCCACGTTGCAGAGCGCAGCGAATTTCTCAAGGAAGCGCTCGGAGAAGACGTCCACCGGAAACTAGTGGCAACCAAGCTCGTCGAAGCCGACAAGTTCCGTCTGTACGTCTCGCCGATGGACCTAGACGAGCACTTGATGCTCTAGTGAGCCGCTCCAGAGGAGCGGCGGGTGCTCCGGTATCGACCGTTCGACCCGCCGCTCGTCTGGAGCTTCGCCGTCGGCGCCCTCAGCCCCCTTCGGGCTCGGGTGCGACCGCTCCGCCGTCCGACTCGACCGCTCCGTCGCCCGACTCCGCCGAAGACAGTCGTTCTCTCTGCTCCTCCCGCCAAAATGAGACGGCGAGCAACACTGCACCGCCAGAGATGGCCATGTCCGCCACGTTGAAGATCGGCCAGTGCATCACACCCAGGTCGATGGGCCCGATGAAATCGACGACACCGCGATTCCAACGGACGCGATCGTACAGGTTGCCGAGCGCCCCCGAGATGACGAGCGAGACTGACACGAACCTGAGCCAATCCCGAGCCTGGGCCTGCGTCAGAAGGACGATCAGCAGAATCAAGGCGAGGACCATCATCGGGATGAAGAACCATCGAGGATTGTTGCCTAGCGAAAGACCGAACGCCGCCCCCCGGTTGAACGCCAGCGTAAGCGGAATGAGTCCACCGAAGAGCTCAATCCGAGGCCCCCCGGAGAGCGCCGAAAGGGCCCAGCGCTTCGTGATCAGATCCAGAATAATCACGACGGGCATGATCCCGGAGATGATGGCGATTTTCTCTTTCACTGGCTTCCTGATTTTCGTGGAACCCGACGTGGAACCTGAATCAAAGCCCCCGAATGTCGCCAAGCGTCCTGCTGGACGCCAGTCCTCGCGACGGTGTTCCGGAAGCCGCCCTGGCCTGCGACGGAGCTCTGCCCCAGCTTAGCCGAATCACAACATTAAGACCTTTCCCAAGGAGCCCGCTCATGTCTCCGAACGGCCCTACGCGCGTCTCGGTCGCCGCCCTTATCCTTTGTGTTTCGTTCTTGTCGTCCTCCTCCGTCGTCGCACAATCGAGCCCAACGGCGGATGCGGCGCCGTGGCCCCCTGTGGCTACCTTCTCCATCCTCGGCTTCGATCCCGAGACGGGGGAGGTCGGAGCCGCCGTGCAGTCTCGTGTGTTCTCGGTCGGAAACGGTGTGTTGTGGGCCGAGGCAGGCGTGGGTGTCGTGGCCACTCAGGCGATCGTCGACGTGAGTTATGGCCCGCAGTCGCTGGAGCTCCTGCGCCAAGGGGTCAGGCCGGCGCAGGTGGTCGAGCGCGTACTGAGAGACGATCCGAATCCCCGCCCGGAGCGTTGGAACGTCGAAGGACGACAATTTTCCGTCATGAATTCGCGAGGCGAGGTCGCCACCCATACCGGTCCCAGAGCGAGTGACTGGGCGGGCCAGAAGGTCGGGCGCTACGTCTCCGCTCAGGGTAACATCCTGGCCGGACCCGAAGTGGTGGACGAGATGGTGCGTGCGTTCGACGCCACGGAGGGCCACTTATCGCTACGCCTGATCGCCGCGCTGGAAGCCGGACAAACCGCCGGTGGCGACCGACGGGGTATGCAGTCGGCGGCCATGTTGATCGTCCAAGAAGACGGCGGCGTGTGGCTGAACAACGATGTCGTGCTGAGACTCCAAGTGGACGACCACGACGAACCGATTACGGAGCTCAGGAGACTGGTAGAGATCGCGGCGGAGAGGAGAGAACGCCGGCGCCAGTGACCGCCCGGGTACTTTTGTGTTTAACCGTACTGTCTTCGTTCGCGAGCGGCGTTCAGGCGTTGCAGGATCTCGAGTCCCGCGTCGTGATTCTCACGACGGGCGGTACCATCGCCTCCCGCTCCGGAGCCCCAACGCTCGCGGGCTCCGACCTTGTACAGGCGGTTCCCCAGCTCATGGATCACGCCTCCATCACGGTAGAGGAAGTCGCCCGCACGGGGTCCTCCCGCATGACGCCCGAACTCTGGCTCCGGATCAGCAAACGGATCAATGAGCTGTTTCGCACGGAGCCGGACCTCGCAGGCGTCGTGGTGACCCATGGAACCGACACCATGGAGGAAACCGCGTATTACCTGAATCTCACGGTCCAGGACGAACGGCCCGTTGTCCTGGTCGGCTCCATGAGGTCCGCTACGACGATCTCCGCGGACGGCCCGTCCAATCTCTTGGACGGGGTGCGGGTGGCAGCCAGCGCCGCCGCGAGGAACCGGGGCGTAATGATCGTCCTCAACGACGAGATCAACTCCGCGCGAGCCGCACGTAAGACGGACAATCAACGCGTACAAACGTTCCGGGCTCCGGAGTTCGGCCTGTTGGGCTACGCCGACCCAGACACGGTCCTCTTCTACCGTTCACCCCCACATCGGCACACCGCCGGCAGTGAGTTTGATCTCTCCCGAGTCGAGAGTCTCCCCGAGGTTGCGATCGTGATCGACTACGCCGGGTTCGACGGATCTACGATCACGGAGTGGATAGACAAGGGCGCCGCGGGGATCATCGTGCAAACGTTCGCCGGTGGAAGAATGAGCGCGGGGGGGCTTCGGGCCGTTCGGGAGGCGACGGACCGCCGAATTCCGATCGTCATCTCGTCGCGTGTACCGGGCGGACGGATTCCGGGCAACCCCCTGGTTGAGGGGTCGATTCTGGCTCGTGACCTGTCCGCGCACAAAGCGAGGGTCCTGTTGCTAGTGGCGTTGGCCGCCGGCGTCGGCCCTGAGGAATTGGAGCGGGTGTTCAAGCAATACTGAGCCTCGGTGACGTGACCCCCTGAAACGAGACCAAAGTTGATGTTAGGATGCGGCTTTGGTCGCAACTATCAGGGGGGAGGTCAGAATGAGTAGGAGACGACACACGCCGGAGCAGATGACCACGGCATTGAGAGAGGCGGAGGTGGGTCTGGCAAACGGCAAAACGGTGGGGATGGTGAGCCGGGAGCTGGGGAAGGAGAACGCACGGCTGAAGCGAGCGGTGGCGAACCTGACGGTGGACAAGCTGATCCTGGAGG
>CAUZAE010000213.1:0-3157 GCA_963577685.1 Gemmatimonadales bacterium UBA6960
GTCCGTACGCTTCGCCGAAAAGCTTGAGCGTTCCTGGGCGGGCGGGAAGCTCGGTAGATACGAGGCGAAGCAGCGTGCTTTTCCCGGACCCGTTCGGGCCCATCACAACCACGCGATCCCCGGGAGCTCCTTTGAGGGAGACCTTGCCCAGGCCCTTGCGGCCCGAGGGATAGGTGAAAGAAAGCTCTGTGGCTCCGAACAAGCCTACATACCCTCCAGGCCCAACTCCGCGCGAGCCCGATCCATGTTTTCGGGCGTGATCTCCGAAACGCCCTTCTCGCGTGCCCAATCGGTGTAAATCCGCTTCACCATGCCCCGGACGAAGCTGGGCACTCGCTCGAGCCGGCCGGTGGCCTCCGACGTCCACAGAATGCGGCCCGCGGCGGCCTCGCCAGAGGCGAGCGGAATGTCCTCCGACAAAACGAACGCATCGTCGCGGCCGCCCTCGAGTTTCGTGCGGGCCAGCTCCATGGGTTGAGCAGGGACCTCGCGTCCACCGATCTTCACGCCCATGCTGGAGACCAGCTGTGTCTCCATCGGGTTGGTGAGCATCGCCATCTCGCGGTCGCACGATCCGCACTTGAATACGGCGGCAAGGGTTCCGTCTCCGGGAATCTGCCGCTCGGCGAACTCCATAACTTCGTCGCAGTCTAAGCAGAGAAACTTCATCAGCTCACCCCTTCGACCGTGTCACGGCGCCGGATCCCGATATGCTCTTCGACCCGGTCGGCTAATGCGAGAATCGCCCGGCACGACTGGGCGTCGGGGTCTGTGATCACGAGGGGCGTGCCCGAGTCCGTGGCGGCGCCGAGCCGTGGATCGAAGGGGATCTCGGCCCAGACGGGTACGCCGGATTCCTCTTCGAGGCGTTTGGCGCCGTCACCCGTGAAGAGTTCGGACACATGGCCGCACTCTGGACACGTATGGCCGACCATGTTCGCAACCAGTGCGACTGTCCCCACGGCGGCCTCACGGGCCATACGAACGGACTTGGACACCACGAATCGAGACGTCTCGGACGGGATCGTGACGAGGAGCATCTGATCGACCTCCGGGACAAGCTCCAGGAGCCGTCCAATCTTGTCCGTCCCAGGGGGTACGTCGACCAGGAGTACGTCCAGGTCTCCCCACTCCACATCCCCCAGGAACTCGCGGAGGACCCCCGTTTCGAGCGTGCTTTGCCAGATGAACCCCCCCATTTCGGGCTCTCGCCAGCGAAGGGGAGCATCCTCTTCCTGTTGGAGCAGCTCCATGGACATGACCCGAACCCCCGACGGGCTCTGCGCAGGTTCCACCCCGGTTGGCCGATCGGACAGCCGGTCGCCGGACACGCCCAACATGCGGCCCAGCGACGGTCCGTTCAGGTCCGCGTCGGTGGCGCCCACGGCGAGCCCTCTCGCCGCGAGAGCAGCGGCTAGGTTGGCCGTGATTGCGCTCTTACCGACACCGCCCTTGCCACTAGCGACCGCCACGACGGACCGAACCCGAGCGAGGCGGTCGGCGAGGCGGTGTTGCTGGTCCACGACCTGCTCGAGCAGGCCCGAGCCGGTGTCGTGGGTAACGTCTTGGTAAGTTCGAATCTTTCGCATGGGATCAGTCTTTTTCTGAAGGGCCCAAGAATCGCGTCGACGCCTCTGGGGCGACCGTCAAGGGGCGAGTTGCTCCCCCTTTTCGTCGAATGCGGTCAGTGCGTCTACGGGGCAAGAAGCGCAGGCCTCGATCAGTCCTTCTCGACTGGTCGTACCGGTGTCACTCACAAAGACCGCGATCTCTTCGTCGTCGAACTCGAACACGCCTGGCGCCGCCTCGATGCAGTCCCCGAAGCTGACACATAGGTCTCGGTCGATATGGATCCGGAGACCCTCTATAGTACGCTCGGACATTTGGGACTTATAAGATGGGAAAAATAGTTCGCGACCGTCTCCGGCCGTTGGCGGATGTATTTCACCCTCTCCGCGCAAGCGGGATGAGGGGACCTTTAACGTGCCCGAGAGTGATGGGGGGGGCAAGGGGAATCACGGCCTGCCAATATCATTCTTAACATGAACCGAGGAGCTTGCCCTCCAAAGACACTCCTAATATGAAGCGGTCCATTGCCAGGTTCCTTCACAAGGGCGAGCTCGGCGGCAGCGCGTTTCGGGTGGTTGGGACGTTTTAGAACATGCCTGATACGAGCTGTACGACCCACGCGATCATAAAAAGCAGGGCGGGAAATAGGGCAAGACCCACCGAAAACGTCAGCCCCATCCGGAAAAGACTTGGTCCCACCGGCAAGAGCTTCTCGCCCCAGAGTTTCTGAAAAGCGATCTCGATGGCAGGCCCAAGCAGATAACAGACGTTCGCCATCACGCCGAAGGCGAAAACACCCAGCGAGGGGACACGGGCAACCGGCAAGCCGAGGTTCTGTGGCCGACGACCAGATCTTTCCCCTCATCCTGATCGCGGGGTTCGCGATCATCATGCCTCCAGTCATTTACTACCGGGTGAAATCCTAGGCCAGCGGAGAAAGCCTCGACCGCCGACAGGAGGGGCTCTTCGTGCTGGCGACGCTACGGCCCCTAGCACTCGCGTCGATGTTGGGATTGATCGCCTACACGATCAACCCTGCCTCGATGGCGTGGTCGGTGGTGGTGTTACCCACGTGGGTGCGGTGGCTGGGTGTGGGCGTGGCGACGGGCTCATTGTTGATCTGGACGATGCACACGCTCGGCAAGAACCTGACGGACACCGTGGTTACGAGGAAGGACCACGAGCTGGTAACCGGCGGACCGTATCGTTTTGGTCGGCATCCGTTCTACTGCGCCTTCATACTCGCCGTCCTTGCTAATTCCACCGTTCCCGCCAACTGGTTCATCTTGTTGACCGGAGTCTCGGCGTGGCTGGTGATGGTCTTCCGCACCAACTTAAGGAAGAAGAGAACCTGATCGCGAGATTCGGCGACGACTACCGCGGGTATATGGAACGCACCGGTCGCTTCTTTCCCCGAGCGGCCTCGTTCGGGAATCGGGGCGCGGGTTCGCTGGGAACCGCTGATTGAGAAGGAGAAAAAAAGCCCCCCAGGTCAAAGACCTGGAGGGCCAAGAGCGACGATAGCGTGGCTACTAGAGCCTCAGAACACCGTACTCTGTACCTGAACCGTAATCTCCACGTCCGAATA
>CAUZAE010000214.1:0-3137 GCA_963577685.1 Gemmatimonadales bacterium UBA6960
CTGGGCATCGTCGTCCCGACATTTGCCCAGATGAAGGAACCCTCGGGTGCCGACGCTCCGCTCATGGAGCGGCTCGGCGGAACCGGGCTCTCGGACCCCGATCCTGCCAACCTCTTCCGCATCACATGGAAGAATGAATCGGTTCCCGAGGGCGGGGCGTTCAACGGGGGCAACTGGATCGAGTTCCCCACGGAGTTGACGGGCGTGTCGGCACGCATCGTGGGGCTTGTCGGCAAGCACTTTCCCACGGGTTGCCACAAGGTGGGCGCCGCTTTTGGGTGTCTCGTGCCGCGGCTGATCTCGGGCGAGTTCGACCCGACGCGCCACAAGGCCGTTTGGCCGAGTACGGGAAATTTCTGTCGTGGCGGTGTGTTCGTGGGGTCTCTCTTGGGCTGCCAGTCGGTAGCTATCCTCCCTGAAGAGATGTCGGCCGAGAGGTTCCGTTGGCTCGAGTCCGCGGGCGCCGAAATCATCGCGACACCCGGTGGCGAGTCCAACGTCAAGGAGATCTACGACGAGGTCCGTACCATACGTGAGACACGACCCGAGTGTGTGATCTTCAACCAGTTCGAAGAGTTTGGGAACGCCGCCTGGCACTACCATGTGACCGGGACTGTGGTGGACGAGATCTTCGATCGTATCGCCGGCCCGTCCGACCGCCTCGCGGCCTTCGTCTCGGCCACGGGTAGTGCTGGCACGCTCGCCACTGGGGACTATCTACGGACACTCCATCCTTCGCTCAGGGTGGTCGCTGTCGAGGCGCTTCAATGCCCTACGCTTTTACGCTGTGGTTTCGGGGAGCATCGCATCGAGGGGATCGGCGACAAGCATATCCCCTGGATTCACAACGTGCGCAACACAGACGCGGTGGTCGCCGTGGACGACGAGCAGTGCCTGGCCCTGATGCGTCTGTTCGCGGAACCCGTGGGCCGGGATCATCTCCTGAGCCATGGGGTGCCCTCCGACTCGGTGGAGGCGCTCGATCTACTCGGCATCTCTTCCATCTGCAACCTGGTAGCGGCGATCAAAGTGGCCCGGTATTTCGAGCTCGATTCTCGCGACGTGCTGTTCGTTCCGCTCACTGACTCCATGGAGCTGTACGGCTCACGGGTCGAGGAACGTCGCGGCAGCCACGGCGCATACGGAGAGCCAACAGCCGCGGCGGACTTCGCGCGCCACTTGGCGGGCATCGGTACCGACAACATGCGAGAGCTGGGATATCACGACCGGAAGGCCATTCACAACCTCAAGTACTTCACGTGGATCGAACAACAGGGTCGCCACGTCGACGAACTCGAGTGCCTCTGGGATCCGGACTTCTGGACCGAAACGTACGCGCAGGTGGAAGAGTGGGACCGTCAAATTGTCGACTTCAACGCGCAGGTCGGACTCTAGTAACGGCGGCTCGCGACCTTCCGGAAGTACAGGTTTTCGACGCTGCCGGCATCCAGTGTGAAGCCGGAAATCGCACGGCTGTCGTCTCGGTGGAAGTTGATATCTCGTCGACCCCAGCCAAAGTGATCATCTCCGTACGGAAGTAGCTCCGACCAGGTTCCGCGGAGATCGATCCGAAGGCTACCCTCTCGAACGGCGAGGGAGTACACGAAATCGAGCTCCTCGCTGTAGAAGTCACCGGCAAAAGCCTCCAGTTCACTCATCGGCAGTGCAGCAGGCTCCGGCGATGGAGGACGAGATCGGTCCCGCTCCTCCTCCGGGGGTGGGGGCTCGGTGAACTGACTGGCGAGGTATAGGTTCGCGACTTGTCGAGCTAATCGCTCGGGACTGAATGAGCTCAGGTTCGACAGGACCACGACGGAGAGCTTCTGCTCGGGAAACTGCAAGAACTCCGCGACATATCCAACCGCCGATCCACCATGTCCCATCGTGTTTAGTCCGCGATAAGAGCCGAACCCCACACCCAGGGCGTACGACAGTTCCTCTCCGGCGTCGGTTCGTCCCCTCGTGAACATCGTCGCGATCAGCTCGCTCGTTCCGGCTCCGAGCTTGTTCTCGTAGAAATTGTTATCCCAGTGCAAGAAGTCCTCGATCGTCGTGATGACGCCGAGGTCCCCGATCACCTCCGAGCGGAGGATGTCCAGGCGATACCCGCCGTCGCGTCGCGGGGAGTAGCCAAGCGCCTGGTCTTGGATGATCGCGTTCGGGTCATCGTAGAAGCGAGTGCGTGTCATGCCCAGGGGCTCGAAGATGTTCTCCTGTGCGAAAAGGCTGGCCTTCAAGCCACTCACGCGCGTGACAATCTCGGCGAGCAGGAAATAGCCGGAATTCGTGTAGGAAAATCGGTCCCCAGGGGCGAAGTTGAGGTTCTGCTGGCGAGAGAGAAGGTCGACGAGCTCCGGCGTCGTATAGCCGAATACGCTGCCCTCGGGTTTGCCGATCAGGTCGACGAGAGTGAGGTATTCGCGGATTCCGCTCGTGTGATGTAGAAGATGGCGAATCGTGATCGGCTCGCCGCCGTAGTCAGGCATCTCGGGGAGATAGTTGCGGATGTCATCGTCGAAAGACAGGCGTCCCTGCTCGGCGAGGATCGCTATGGACATCGAGATGAACTGCTTGGAGATGGACCCGATCCTCAGAACGGACCGTGGTGTTATCGGGATCCCGTAGTCCAGGTTCGCGACGCCATAACCTTGCGCGTACACGATGCTCCCATCCTGGAAGACACCCACCGCCGCACCCGGAGCGTCGTCCGTATCCCAATCTGCGAAGAGCTCGTCGACTCGAGCCGTGAGTTCCGTCCGCGGGTACACTTGTGCGGAGGCGCTGAGCGAGAGAAGGAACGAGACCGCGAATACGGATCCAGCGAGTATGGCTACCCGGATCGTCACGCGCTGCAAATTCATCCGCCGGGCGTACTCAACGGATCGAGGGGCGCGCCGGCCGTGGAGGCGACGCCCAGAGCAGCGCCTTTTTCGTAACGGAAAATCTCCGTGAGGGCGTCCGCCAATTCACGGCTGGTGGGACCGTCTGCGACGGTCAGGGGGTGACCGGGGACCTCGCGGGGATTGAGTACGTCCATGTCAATGTGCACGTAGATGATGTCGGTCTCGCGGGAGAGTCGCTCAATCTCAGCGTGCATGCGGGCAGAGCGTTGGCGGAAGTCGTCGGTGGAAAGCCTG
>CAUZAE010000215.1:0-3018 GCA_963577685.1 Gemmatimonadales bacterium UBA6960
GCGATCCTTCTCCTGAATACACTGGAGCGATCAGGCGGAGTCGCGTCGATACGGAGGAGCTTTCATGGCATCAGTGACGATCGCCGGGTCCAGGTCGTAATCATCGCGTGGCTCTTCGGGTCGTTCCTCGAGGGCGCCGCCGGGTTCGGGACGCCGGCCGCCGTGGCCGCTCCCCTCATGGTCGCCATGGGCTTCCCTGCCGCCGGCGCCGTGATGATCGGAATGATGATCCAGAGCACGCCGGTGACGTTCGGCGCCGTGGGCACTCCCATACTGGTGGGCGTTCAGGGCGGGGTGGCCAGCCCCGAATTCACGCTGGCGCTGAGTCAGGCGGGCGTGACGATGACCGAGTACGTGAGGGCCGTGACGGTCCGCGCCGCAGGCCTCCACGCGATCACGGGGGTCATCATGCCTACCTTCATGGTCATCATGATGACCCGCTTTTTCGGTGAGCGGAAGTCGTGGACAGAAGGGCTATCGATCGTTCCATTCGCCCTATTCGGGGGCATCGCCTTTGCGGTTCCGTATTTCCTGACAGCCTGGCTCCTCGGCCCCGAGTTCCCCTCCCTCCTGGGAGGTCTCGTGGGCCTCGCCGTGGTATCGGGCGCCGCCCGGAAGGGTTTTCTCGTTCCCTCGGACTCGTGGGACTTCCCGGCTCGAGAGTCATGGCCCTCGGATTGGGTCAGTGGACTGGAAGTCGACTCCGAGGATGTGGGGGAGCACCCGGAGATGTCGGCCGGCAAGGCCTGGGTTCCTTACCTGATCCTGGCGGTCCTCCTCGTGTTGAGCCGTTTGCCGTCCCTGCCTTTGGGTGCCGCGCTACGGAGCTTCAGCATCCAGTGGCCAGAGATATTCGGCACGTCGGTGAGCGCAGTGACCACACCGCTCTACCTGCCGGGCACGATCCTGATCGTGGTGGTCGGGATCACTGCGCTGCTCCACCGCATGAGTGGAGCGGCCCTCAAGAACGCGTTCGTCGACTCCAGCAAGGTGCTTCTCGGAGCCGGCTTCGTTCTCGTCTTCACCGTCCCCATGGTGCGCGTCTACATCAATTCGGGTGTCAACGCTGCGGGTCTGGCATCGATGCCCCTGACGATGGCCAGCTGGGTGGCGAGTTCGGTGGGTGGCATATGGCCGCTCTTCGCCGGAGTGACGGGGGCGTTGGGCGCCTTCATCGCTGGATCGAACACCGTGAGCAACCTGATGTTCGCCGCCTTCCAGCACGGAGTGGCCGCACGGCTGGCCATCTCGAGCTCGATGGTGGTGGCGCTCCAGGCTGTGGGTGCGGCGGCGGGCAACATGATCGCCATTCACAATGTGGTGGCCGCCTCGGCGACGGTGGGGCTCTTGGGCAAAGAGGGGGCGACCCTCCGAAAGACGATCTTGCCGACGATCTACTACCTCACGGTGATCGGCGTGTTGGGAATGATCGCCATCTACGGCCTACGAATAGCCGGGCCGCTTTGGTCGGGCTGAGGCAGGAGGGAAGCCGCTCTCGAGCGAGAGCTCACCCCTCCAACCGACGTACCAACTTCCTGAGTCCGCGCGTGTAGCTCGCGTGCTCAACCTCCAGATGATGACGGTACGTCTTCTGGTAACGAATGCCGCCGCCCAGATCCTCCACGGGGTCACGCTTTCTCGTCTTCAGCCAAGGGTTTGCCAGGCCCCCATCCCATGCGGAGCGGAGGTAGAGGGCAGCGGCTCGACACTGCCAATGGACGATGCCGAACTGGCCACTGTCAGGCTGGACGAGACCCACGACGAAGAGGTTGTCGGACTCTCGGTGGAAGACGTGCTTGTAGAGCCTAGGCATACCGTCGACGGCGCCGACGTGCTCCTCGTCCAGAAACGGGAAGGTGATCTTGTAGCCCGTCGCCCATATCAGCAGATCGATGATCTCGCTCGTACCGTCGGTGAAGTAGACGTGGTGCCCGTCCAGCCTCTCGATGTCCGGCTTCGGCGCGATGGCTCCGTGTTGGACGAAGTACGGAAGGAGCGTGTTCACGATCGGATGTGTCTCGAAAAGACGGTGATCCGGCTCAGGCAGACCCAGATCCCGCTGACGTCCGCGAAACAGACGCAATGAAATGTCGCCCACCACACGCTGAACCCGCATTGGGATCCGAAGCAGGTGCATCAGATCCGCAACCTGATCCGAGGGCATTCCCCACAGATACTTGGGCACATAATGGTAGCCCCGCCGAGTGCTGTGGAACGTGGCTGTCGCCCGGTGCGCGGCCTCGACTACGATATCACAACCGGAGTTTCCGCCCCCTACGACGAGCACGCGCTTCCCGAGTAGGATCTCCGAAACCTTGTACTCGGCCGAGTGCATCGACTCGCCCTCGAAGTGCCCCGGATATCGTGGCACCATGGGAACATTGTTGTGGCCGTTTGCGATGACCATAGCCCCGTAGCGTCGCCGCTCGCCTGATGCGAGCCGGATATCCCAACACGGCTCCCCGGTGGGTCCAGCGACGTCGCTTGGCTCAACCCGCGCGACTTCCGTTTCGTACTCGATGATCGGCGTGAGTCCGAAGTTTTCGGCGTAGCCTCGCAGGTAGGCGAGGACCTCCTCGTGGTGGGGATAATCCGGGTAGGAGGCTGGCATCGGATAGTCGGGATACTCCGTACCGGGTTTCGACGAAATCGTGTGCGTAGACCGATAGACGCGGGCGGCTGGAGACTCGTAGTTCCAGTTTCCGCCCAGATCCGGACAGGCTTCGAGAATCTCGACTTCGAAGCCGAGACCCCGGAAATTACGGGCGGCAGCCAGACCAGAGCTCCCGGCTCCGATCACACAGACGCGCCCGGAGCGATCGGAAAATTCTTCGTGATTCGACATCGCCCTATTTTAGTTGACGCGCTGCCGCCCGCCATACCGAACGGTGGCAGGGGGCGGTGGCAGGGGACGCCAAGCCGTTCACGACCGAGGAGTGGTGGAGTGACTACGAATCGTGCAGATCCGACAAGCCGCTTTTCGAACCGGGTCGCGGACGTGGGTGCGGGGACGGGCAT
>CAUZAE010000216.1:0-2990 GCA_963577685.1 Gemmatimonadales bacterium UBA6960
GATCATCAACATCAGCGGCATGGCGGCCCGCGGGACCGGCACGACGATCGGCAGCATCCGCAACGTGTCGGTGGTGGCGATGACCAAGAACCTGGCCGACGAACTCGGCCCGGATGGGATTAACGTCACGGTGGTCCATCCGGGAACGACCCGCACCGAGCGGACGCCGGGCGTGATCGCCGAGAGGGCCCGCAGCGAGGGCATTACCGAGGAAGAGGCGGAGCGGCAGATGGCACAGGGCAACTCGACGCAGCGCATCGTCGATGCCCGTGAGATCGCCTACGTCGTAACTTTCCTCGCCTCACCCAAATCGGTGGCGATCAACGGCGACGTCATCGCCGCCGGCGGCGGCGTCGGACGCGCGATCCACTACTAGATGCTGGGACCACTTCAGGCGGCCCTTCCACAAGCTCAGGGCGAGCGGGTGGTAGCCTTGATCCCCTCTCCCAAGTGTGGGAGAGGGTTAGGGTGAGGGTTTGGAGCCACGAGCAGAGCCAGCGGGCTACGAAGAAATCAGACGCCAGGCGTGCTCCGTGGAAGCATCTCCGTGATCGTCGCCTGAAGCGCACAGGTTCAGCGGACAACGGCCCTTCGGAAGGTACACCGCCGACGTGATTTATCTGGAAGGGGAACAGGGTGCCAAACAACACCGACACTGTCGAGGCGACTGTCCTAGCCGCACTGGAGGATGGCTGACCCCTTGACTGAGACCCGAACCCCTCACCCTAGCCCTCTGCCAGACTTGGGGGAGGAGATTTTCAGACCGCGCGCTCGTAGACCTGAAGCCTGTGGCGGTTGCTCTCGGTGACGTAGAGCCTGCCTTCGGGGTCCAGCACGACTGAGGTGGGCGCCCAGAAGAGCTTCTCGATGTGTGACGACTCCTCGTACGGGGTGTCCTCGAAGAACTCGATGTCGGCTTCCAGATCGGCCTTTGCACGCGCATCCGCCTCTTCCACGTTGATCTGCAGGAACTCCTCCGCCCACTTCGAGTGGGTCGCCTCGCCTCGGAGGCTCGCGACGAATCCCCCATCGGGGTCGAGCACCTGCACGCGCTCGTTGCCCCAGTCGGCCACGTAGACGTACCCGTCAAGGTCGACCGCCACGTCGGCGGGGCGATGAAATTCGCCATCTCCCTGTCCCGACGTCCCGTAGCTGGCGACAAAAGATCCCTCGGGCGAGAACCTCTGGACCCGGTCGTTGCGCCAGTCCGCGACGTATACCTCGCCCTTCGCATCTATCGTGATGCCCCAGGGCAGGTAGAGCTGTCCGTCGCCCGAGCCCTCCGATCCAAAGCTGGAAAGGAATGTGCCGTCCGCGGTGAAGATCTGCACCCGGTTGTTCAGGTGGTCGACGACGTAGAGGTTGTCGTCGCGGTCGAAGGCCAGCCCCGATGGACCGTCGATCTGGCCCGGCGCGTCGCCTCGCTCTCCCCATCTCGTCAGGAACGTCCCATCAGTGTCAAACACCGAAATCCGGTGGGTATACTCGTCGCTTACGAAGATGCGCTCCCGACTGTCCTGGGTGATGGCGGTAGGCCAGATGAACTGGCCGTCGCCTTCTCCCCACGCGGCAAACGTGCCGAAGTACTCGCTGTCCGCGTTGGTGACTGTGACGCGCACGCCCCTGTTGTCGCCTTCCAGCGAGCGGCTCACCACGTACAGGCGTCCATTCGCCCCGACTGTCGTGTCGGTGGGGTAGTAGAAGCCGCGACCCTCCATCGTCGACAGCCCTATGGTGTGGCTGTATCTGAGGAATTGTTGCTCTTGGGTCTGCATATCGATGACTCCGTGCGCGATGCCCAGGATGGTCGACACGTCGATTGATGGGCTGGTGCGGCCCCCTTCATAGCCTTCCCCGACCGGGGGAAGGGATGATACCTCTCCCCCCTCGCAGGGGAGACTGAGAGGGGGTCCGCTACGCGCGCTGGAACTCCGACGTCGCCGCCACGAGCTGGAGAATCTCGGCCACGCGCCGCTGGGCGGCCTCATCCGGAGCGTCGCTGCCGACGTCCAGGTCGCCTCCCGCCGAGGCGAAGTCGAGAAGCGACTCGCGCGTCTCTTCCGACACCGTCCTGGCTCCCAACTGGTCGAGACACGCGTCGATCAGACCTTCGGGGGATATCGCCTCTTCGCCGTCGGACCAGATGCTCTCGATCATCGACTGAACGCCGGGCGTGGTGACGTTCCCGAGGTGCTCCGTGGCAAAGTTGATGCGCTCCACGAGCGTGCCTGTGTCAAGCCATTCAGTGCCTTGATGCCAGCCCTCGACCGAGGGAGGGTTGACGAGCTGCTGGCCCATGAAGGTCAATCTCTGAGTGTTTTCCAGGATCTCCCGCCGTGGCTCGCGGAACTCGCCGGTGAGCCGGAGTACGCCGGCCACCAGGTCTGCGGGACTCTTAACCTTCTCGTACCAGGACTCCTCGGAGCGGAAGAAGTCCGAGGTGAACAGCGTCCGCAGCATCGATCGGATGTCCCCGTCGCCCTCGAAGTAGGCTCGGGACAACGTATCTATGGCTCCGGGGTCTCTTGGCGGCGTATAGGGCCACTGCGCCACGGGAGGCTCATCCGCCACGAAGTAATGGTACATGTGCCTCGAGATGAAGTTTGCAGTAGCCTCCTGCCGGCAGATGATGTCGATGACGTCCTCTCCGTTGAACCGGCCCGTTTGGCCGAGGAACGTCTTCTCGCCATCGTCGTGGTCTTCCTCCCGGTAGGCAAAGTGCCAGGAGATCCGTCCGTACGGCCATATGGAGTCCCTGATCGCGCGAAGCGTCATGTACTCCGCGTTGCCGATGGTCCAGCCCGTGAAGGCCCGGGCGCACTCCTTGATGTCCTCTTCGGTGTAGTTGCCGACTCCAAGGGAGGATAGCTCCAGCAGCTCCCTGCCGTAGTTCTCGTTGATGGTGCCCCTGTGATTATCCTGATTGTCGAGCCAGATAATCATAGCGGGGTCCCTGGAGAGCTCAACGAGCAGCGTCTTGAAGCTTCCCA
>CAUZAE010000217.1:0-2977 GCA_963577685.1 Gemmatimonadales bacterium UBA6960
CTACGAGGAGCGGAGGGAGGAAATCATCCGCAACGCAGGAGAGTTGAAGGAGCTGCTCGAGAAGAGTTCGACGGAGCGTACCGAAGGGCCGGTAACGCAGGACGGGGAAGCACTCTCCGGTCCGGAGCTGCTCGATCATTCGTTTCGCTTCCTCGCTTCGCGTTTCGACCCCACACATGGCGGTTTCGGAGGAGCCCCCAAGTTCCCACAGCCGGTCACGCTCGAGTTCGCGCTCCGGGTGCACAAGCGTACCGGTGACCCCGAGGCGTTGGAAATGGTCACTCGAACACTGCACGCCATGGCCCGAGGCGGGATCCACGATCACCTGGCCGGCGGCTTCCACCGATACTCAGTCGATGCCCGCTGGCTGGTTCCCCACTTCGAAAAAATGCTGTACGACAACGCCCTGCTCGGACGGTTGTACCTGAACGCCTACCAGGCCACAGGCGACCCGGAGCTTCGACAGGTTGCCGAAGACACGTTAGACCACCTTCTCACGGACATGTGTGCACCCACAGGAGGCTTCTACTCCGCGTTGGACGCTGATTCAGAAGGAGAAGAGGGAACGTTCTACGTCTGGACGCCCTCACAAGTACACGAACTGCTCGACAAGGAAGCGGCCGATCTCTTCATGCGCTGCTACGACGTCAGTGAGGCCGGCAACTTCGAGAAGGCCAATATCCTCCATCTGGCCCACGACCTCGTTGCGGTCGCCCAACGCGAGGGGATGGACGTCGAGCATCTGCGAGAGGTGCTCCAGGACGCGAGGCAGGTCCTGCTAGAGGCCCGCAAACTCCGGGAGCCGCCTTTCCGCGACGAGAAAATCCTCGCGAACTGGAACGGAATGGCGATCCGAGCGCTGGCCGAGGCAGGTGGAGCGCTGGGTCAGCCCCGTTTTCTCGAAGCAGCCGTGAACGGGCTCGACTTTCTGCTCGGGAGCATGCGGGAGGATGGCCGGCTTCGCCACTCGTACAAGGACGGCACTGCGCGGATCGATGCCTTCCTGGAGGACTACGCCGCCGTGGGCAACGCGATTTTCACCGTGTATGAAGCGACCCTCGAACCTCGTTGGCTGGACGAGGCAGCGTGGATTACGGAGCGGGTTGTCGACCTCTTCTGGGACGACGCATCGGGCCTTTTCCACGACGCACCAAAGGATGGCGAGGCGCTGGCCGTCCGGGCCCGGGACCTGATGGACAACGCCACGCCGTCCGGAAATTCGTTGGCCGTCGAGCTCCTGATTCGCAGTGCGCACCTTTTCGGAGACGAGCGCCAAGGGGACATCGCCCAAAGAGTGCTCGACAGGGAGGCGGGATTCATGGCCCGCTTCCCGGCCGCGTTTGGCCGCTTGCTCGCAGTCCTCGACCAGACGGTCGCCGACCCCGTGGAGATCGCCATCGTTGGCGCGCGAGACGATGCGCGCACCATCGACCTGCTCCGGGCCGCATTGACCCCATACATACCGAACCGGACCATCGCGGGCACTGCTCCGGGTGAGGACCTTCCCCACAAGCTTCCCGTTCTCGAGAGTCGTGATCCTGGAACGGAGCCGGGTCCCGAGCCCGTGGCCTATGTCTGCGAACGTTACGCATGTAAGGCGCCGGTCTCGGACGCCGCCGCCCTGGCAGCCCAACTAAGTGAGGTGGGCGACCGGAAACCCTCCTAGGCTTAGTGCTCCAAAGAAAGATTTGCTATCTTACCAGTCCACCTCAACGGACCCCAACTTCACCGGGAATAAATGGCGACTAAGGAGCAAGAGATCTCCCGAACTCAGGACTTGGAGGGCCTGTCCTCCGAGTGGCTCCTTGAGGCGTACCTAACGATGTTCACCTCCCGGCGGGTGGATGACCGGGAAATCACTCTCAAGCGTCAGAACAAGACCTTCTTTCAGGTCTCCGGTGCCGGGCACGAAGCGGTGCAGGTGGCGATGGCCGCTCACTTGAAGAGCGGACACGATTGGTTCTACGGATACTACCGAGATCGAGCGCTGGCGCTCGCGGTCGGGCAGACGCCCTTGGACCATCTGCTCGGGGCGGTCGGGGCCAGCACCGATCCGAACAGTGCTGGCCGGCAGATGCCCTCCCACTTCACGGACCCGGGACTTCACCTCGTGACCATGTCGTCCCCCACGGGCACGCAGTTCTTGCAAGCAGTCGGCGCGGCGGAGGCAGGATATCGGGCGATGCTCATCCCTGAGCTACGAGCCACGATGGAAGACTTCGAGGAGGATGAGGTCGTCCTCGTATGTTCAGGCGAGGGAGCCACCTCGGAAGGTGAGTTCTGGGAAGCCCTCAATACGGCGTGCAACCTCAAGCTTCCCGTGGTTTTTCTCATCGAGGACAACGGATACGCGATCTCGGTGCCGGTGGAGGTCAACACTGCGGGTGGAAGTATCTCGAAGCTCGTATCCGGGTTTCCGGATCTCTTCATCGTGGAGTGCGACGGCACCGACCTTACGGACAGCCACCGGGCAGCCGGCAAGGCAGTACGTCACTGCCGAATGAGACGGGGTCCTGCCCTGGTACACGCTCACACGGTACGCCTCCACTCACATTCGTTGTCCGATGACGCCAAGGCCTATCGGGCGGCCGCCGAGCGCGAGGAAGAGCTGGCCAGAGACCCGCTCCCGCAGACCCGGGCCCTCCTGATCGATCGGGGCGTGGTAACCCCCGAGGAGCTCGACGGCCTGGAGGAGGATGTCGAGAACGAGGTCGAGGCCGCTGCCAACGAGGCGGGCAACCACCCACAGCCTGAACCTGAGACGGTGCTGCTCCACCTCTACTCCGAAGAAGTGGACCCGACTTCAAAATCCTTCGACACCGAGGACTCACCCGAATTCGGGGACGAACGCCCCGTCACGATGGTCGATCTACTCAACGCCTGTCTTCGGGACGAGATGGAGCGGGATCACCGCATCGTGTTCTTCGGGCAAGACATTGCCGACGCCTCCCGAGAGCACGTGCTCGAGGAGGTGAAG
>CAUZAE010000218.1:0-2961 GCA_963577685.1 Gemmatimonadales bacterium UBA6960
GGAGTTGCCAGAGGATGCGCCCCAGCCGGTCCTGACGGATGAAAAAGCGGATCGCCTCGTCCACCGTGAGGTCGAGCACTTCCGCCACGTTGCGCCCCTTGAACCGCACTTCCAGCATCTCCGGACGATAGCGGGTGCCCCGGCAGGCATCACACTGGACGTAGACGTCGGCCATGAAAATCATCTCGATCTCGACGTTCCCCGCTCCCTTACACGCCTCGCACCGGCCACCCTTTACGTTGAACGAGAACGCCCCGGCGGTATACCTCCGCTTGCGCGCGAGCGGCTGAGCTGCGAACAATTTCCGGACTTCGTCCCACGCCTTGATGTAGGTCACCGGGTTGGATCGTGGTGTTCGCCCGATCGGCGACTGATCGACCAGAACGACCTCGTCGAGCATGGTGGCGCCTTCGAGGGACGCAACTTTTCCGATCACCTCTCCGAGGTGCTCCTTGGCACTCGTCTCGCCACCCTTCAACTGCCCCTCCAAAGCATGGTACAGGAGGTCGTGAACGAGCGTCGACTTACCGGACCCGGAGACCCCGGTCACAACGGTCATCGCTTCGAGCGGGATTTCTACGTCGACACCCTCAAGATTGTGGAGGCGCCCCTCCGTAAGGCTCAACCTCGCTCCATCCACACGCCGTCGTTCAGCGGGAACCGGAATCTCGGCACGACCCGAGATGTACAACCCCGTCGTACTGTCGGCCCCGGCGAGCTCGTCGGGTGAACCCTGAAAGACGACACTCCCGCCCTTCTCACCCGACCCGGGGCCCAACTCGAGGACGTGGTCTGCCTCGCGGATGACGAGGGGGTCATGCTCGACCACCACCACGGAGTTCCCCGCGTCGCGCAGTTGTCCAAGAAGGGCCAAGAGGGCCGACGTGTCCTTCGGGTGCAGCCCCACGGTCGGCTCATCGAGAACATACAGCGTATCCACCAGTCGAGAGCCCAGAGAGTTCGCAAGGTTGATGCGCTGGGCCTCACCCCCGGAGAGCGTCCGCATCTGCCGGTCCAAGGCAACGTACCCGAGACCCACGTCGACCAGGAAAGCGAGGCGTGCATGCAGCTCCCGGAGGATCGTCTCCGCGATCCGCGCCTCCATCTCACTCAGTTCGAGGCCGCCGACCCAACCCTGGACATCCTCGATCGGGAGCCTGTTCACGTCGGAAATCGTGGAGGTGCCGATCTTGATGTAGAGTGCCCCCGGTTGGATCCGTGCTCCGCCGCAGGCGCGGCACACCTGGGGGCTCTGGTACTGGCGAAGAAACACGCGGATGTAGTGCTTGTAGCGCTTCCGCTCCCGCGACACCAAGAAAGGGATCACCCCCTTGAACCCCTCGGCTCCGTAGAGGACCGCTTCCCGGAAATCCTCGGGAAGCTCCGCCCACGGGCTGTACAGAGACGCGTTCTGCTCCAGCGTAAAGGAGCGCAGCTTGGCTCGCTCGCGGTGATATCGGGGCTTCGACCAGGGATCGACCGCCCCCTCATCAATCGAGCGGGCGTCATTGGGTACGATGAGGTCGACGTCGTAGTCGAGCGTGGAGCCGAAACCGGTACACACCGGGCAGGATCCATAAGGATTGTTGAACGAAAACAGCTTGGGCGTCGGCTCGAAGAACTCGATCTCGGGGTGTTTCGGGCAGCGGAAGTGCTCGGTGAACGCCAGGCGTTCCGTGACCTCCCGCCCAGCGGCGCCAGCACCGTCGGCGCCACCACCGTGGATCAGCACGATGGCCTCACCCTCTCCTTCGATGAAGCACGTGCTCAGCGAATCGGCCAGGCGATCGCGGTCCTCCTGAGAAATCGTCAGACGATCCACGACCACGAGCGCCTCGGCCACCTCCGTCAGGTCGAAGCCGACGTGCTCCACGGTCTCAGCTCCATCCTCGCCCAGATCGACCAAGACCCCGTCCGCGAGGATCCGGACGAACCCCATCGCCCGAAGGTTCTCGACCACGAGCCCGTGTTTCACGCGGCCTGAAAGCTTCAACGGGAAGGTCACCTGGATCCGTGTGCCCTGGGGCAAGGTGAGCACGCCGCCGGCCGCACTCGTCACGGAGTCGGGGCGCACTTCGTCCCCGCACTCCCGGCAGTACGTACGACCCACCCGCGCCCAGAGCAGCCGGAGGTAGTCGTACACCTCGGTAGCGGTTCCGACCGTGGAGCGACTGGATTTGGTGGGATTCTTCTGCTCGATTGCCACGGCGGGCGAGATTCCCTCGATCGAGTCGACGTCGGGCTTCTCCATGCGCTCGAGAAACTGCTTCGCGTAGGTCGAGAGCGACTCGACGTACCGGCGCTGCCCTTCGGCGAACAGGGTGTCCAGCGCCAGCGAAGACTTACCGGAGCCCGAAGGTCCGGTGATCACGGTGAGGGCCCGCCTGGGTAGATCGATGTCCAGATTCCGGAGGTTGTGCTGGCGTGCGCCTCGAATCCGAATCCAATCGTCCATGCTCGGAATAGCACCAGAATCGGGGAGCAGCGCAACGCCACCTTCGCAGCACACCGCCACACCTTCGCCCCCCATCGCGCTCGTACCACTTCTTCAATAGCCTTCTAGTTCGATAACTTTCTAGTCCGCTCTTGGTCATCCACCTAACGAAGGAAGTACGAAGTGCCTCCGGCGCAGGACGGCTTCCAGGAAGAAGAGACGCTCGGAAAGGGGTACGACGCCCGCCTGATGAGGCGGCTCCTCCAGTACCTCCGGCCGTATTGGCGGTACGTCGCTCTGGCCATCGCCGTCCTCGTGGCCGCTTCCTTTCTCCAAGTCGTCGGGCCCTGGCTGACCCGGATTGCCCTGGACGACGCGATTCCGAATGGCGACACATCGTTGCTGGCTACGCTCGCCGCCGCATACCTCGGGTCGGTCGTGCTCGGCTTCGTCCTGCTCTACGCCCAGACCGTCCTCACGACCTGGCTGGGCCAGCGGGTCATGTACGACCTGCGAACGGAAATCTT
>CAUZAE010000219.1:0-2949 GCA_963577685.1 Gemmatimonadales bacterium UBA6960
GAACTCGAAGTCCAGCGTGACATCTTCGAGTGGAGCTCGGCCAAGCTCGACCTCGACCGTATCCATCTCACGCTCCAAGAAAGTCCGAAAGGCCTTTAAGAAGCGATCGCGGTGGCGCTTCAACTCCTTCAGGACCGAGCCGTTCTCCGTGAGGAGCTTCTCAGACTCCTCGATCATTCCCGCGATGCGCGTTCTTGCCTCCCGCTCCAGGAGCTTCGCTTCCCGGAGCGCCAGTTTTTTCACGTCTTGGCGGAGCTCCTGCGCCGTCACCAGAGCCTCCTGAATTGCTTGTTCACGTCCCTCCTGAACGACGACCTTCTCTCCCAACTGCTCGATTTTTACCCGGAAGGTGAGATTTTCTTTGACCAAAACCTCCATCCGCTCCGCGACCAATTCGAGAAACCCGTCCACTTCCTGCGGGTCGTAGCCCCGAAGCCTCTTACCGAAATCTCCTCGCTTCTTGCGGACATCCAACGGCGTAAGGTCAATCATGGGCCATTCGTTTCCCGAAAAGGGCGGTACCGATCCGAATCATTGTGCTGCCCTCCTCGATGGCAATTTCAAAATCATTCGTCATACCCATTGAAAGATGCTCCCCACAATACCCCTCGACCGCCCGAAGCTCCTCATGGAGAATGCGAACCCCCTCGAAGGTGCGTCGAAGCGGTGCCTCGTCATCCGTGAACGGGGCCATCGTCATTAGGCCCCGAACCTCCAGGCCCGGCAAAGTAAGGACCCTCAGAATTTCTTCTTCGAAGCCCTCGCCCGGGAAGCCCGCTTTGCTCTCCTCTCCAGATGTGTTCACCTGCACCAATACGGAAACGATCTCGCCCGCCTCCATCGCCGCGTTCGAGAGCCTCTCAGCCAGCCGGACCGAATCGATCGAGTGGACCAGGTCGGCCATTCCAACCAGTTGCGGCGCTTTTCGCCGCTGGACATGGCCAATCATATGCCAGTGAGCCCGTCCATCCTCCAATGTCGCGCGCTTCCGTGCGAGTTCTTCCGTCCTATTCTCCCCCAAGTAGAACAGACCATGCGAAAGCGCTGCCTGAACGGCCTCGATCGGATGCGCTTTAGTCACCGCCACCAAAGTGATTTCGTCCGAGGCACGGCCGCTACGCTGCGCAGCATCCGAGATCCGGTCCCGGATCTCCGGCAGCGATGCCGTGACCCGCTCATCGTAGGTGGAGGTGATCATTCTATCGCATCGGGCCAGAAGGAGGTACCGATCGAAAAAGAAGACCCCGCCGGCCAGGCCGGCGGGGTCTTCTTCGAAGAACCGTCGGGCCTAGCCGCTATCGGACCTGGAACGTAATCGGCACCTGAATCCAAACCGCAACCCTCTGGTCACGGTTCAGTGCAGGCGTGAACCTGAAGACATCCGCGACCTTGAGGGCCGCCTCGTCGAACTGCGCTTGACCTGAACTCTTAGACACTCGCCTGTCCCCAACAATGCCCTCTTCCGAAATGAAGAACCAAACCTCGACCGTCCCCTCGATTCCGGCATCCCGGAGGATCGGAGGATACTCCCTCATCAAGGCTGCCACGACTTCAGGCCGATTTCTGATCTCAGGCCGGACCGTCATCGGTGTGAACACAGGAGCTGCCGAGATATCGGTCACCCCATCGTCCGTAGGCGGCGGCGGCAGATCCTCGACCGGATTATCCGCGAACGTAGTCGGGGCGATCGTGATGTCGTCGTCGATGTCCGCCGTGGCCATCACGGGCGTCGCCGGCCGCGAAATCGCCTCAGGCGGCGGCGGAATCTCGATTTCCGGCGGAAGCTCGATCATCTCCAACTCCTCGACGCTGAAGGACACGTCCTCCGCCGTAAGCGTCGGCCAGAACTGAAATAGCATGAAGTGGACGACCGTCGCTGCGATCATCGAACCCCAAAACCATGAGCCGAAGGACCGCTTGAATCGGTCGTTCTCCGTCTCGAGTTTTTCCAACTCCCCACCGGCGGGAATAGCTTGCGCGTTCATCGTCTCTCCCGTGTCATGCTTTGCTCCAACTCCGTGGCGAAAACGACCCGAACGACTCCGGCCGCCACCAACTGCTTCTGAAGCAAGTCGATCGTGTTGTACTGTACTTCCCGATCTGCTCGAATCGAGATCACCAAAGCCCGATCCGAAGCAGCGTAAAGCGGGGCTATCACAGCGGAAACCTCACCCATAGAATAGGGCCGATCATTGATGAAGATGCTACCGTCTCGCTGCACCCAGATGTTGAGAATGTTCTTTATTTTTTCATCGATCTTTTGCGTGGCCTCCGCCGCCGGCCAGACGATCGGCCGGTCTCGGTCCTTCTGGAAAACGGTGGTCACCATGAAGAAGATGAGCAGCAAGAAGGCGATATCGGCCATTGAGGAGTCCGGTACCTTCGAAGACGCCTGGGACTTCCGCTCGAATCCTCCCGACTTGATCGGCATGGCCTAACCCTCGAAGAGTTGGAGGGAAATACGTTCGGCACCAGCCGTGTGAAGCGCATCCAGGACGTCTACCATGAACTTGTAGGGCGCTCCGGGGTGGGTCTTTACCGCGGCGATGAGATTCGGGTTCGTACTCACTTCCTGTCGCCAAATAGCCTCGATCCCATTGGCCGGCGTGGTCTGTACATTCTGGCTTTCACCACGCTGGACTTCAATCAGCCCATTGGGCTGAATGATGATGTGAATGATGTTCTGTGAACTGACAGCGACCTCACCGCCTTCCTCAGGGAGCACGATCGCGAGTCCCTTGTCCTTAGGGAACGTCGTGGTCACGAGGAAAAAGATCAGAAGCAAGAACGCGATGTCAGCCATCGATGAGGACGGAACCTTATCGCTGACTTTCGATTTCTTCTTGTCCAGTACGGCCATTTCTGCAGCCCTCGTATTTGTGTCCAGTTACCGGCTCTCCGCCGGAAAGGTTCCTTAAAATCGCTACGATGTCACCTCGCCGGAGCCCG
>CAUZAE010000220.1:0-2930 GCA_963577685.1 Gemmatimonadales bacterium UBA6960
TCCGGAGACAAAGCGCCCGCGGTCCCCTCGATAATAGACGATTCCCGGCATGACGCCGATTCCCCAGTCGGCCACCGCCCATTCGGCGACCACCCGGAGCGATGGCCGAGTACCCTCGCCGCGAAGGTCGTCCGACCCGGTCGGCAGAGTGGCGTGGACGAGGGCGGCCATCGAGGGGGCGCTACCCGTGGCGGGAGCGAAAAACGACCACTTTACGCCGACCGCAAAGTCGGTGACTCCGGTGGTCGTCATTTCGGAGGCGTCCTCACCGTCTTCCCGCGTACTGCGGACGAACCAGTCGGACTCGACACGTAGCTCCCAATCGTTGGCAATGCCCACTCTGAACAAAAAGGGTGTGGTCCAGTTGGAAACCTCGGTGTCGAGGATCTCGGTCTCATCGAACGCGATCGAGCCCTCGATCTGGATACTGCCCTTTCCCACCGTTGAACTCGACTCGACGAAGTCGGGTCGGTCCGTACCGATGGACTGTGAAAGGACCGCCCCGGGCAGAACTGCCTGGACGAGGACGCAAAGAACGACATAACGAAGACGGGACATGGGCACCCCACATGTGGACGGTTTTAGGCTCGCCTAAAACTAAGAGCGATTCCTGATTTGCCAAAGGCCTCCCGGACGTTACTCCGATACCTCTGAGGAGCCCTGGGTCTTCGCTTCCCCGCCATACACCTCGGGAACCCAGTTCATGCTGTCCAGCGCCGGACCCTGATAATTCGGGTCTTGCTGAAGATCTGGTAACTCGACCGGCGGCTCCGGCACATCTTCATATTGAATAGACTGCAGCAGGTGATGGATGCAGTTGAGCCGAGCGTGCCGCTTCACGTCTGCCTTCACCACATACCACGGAGCGCCATCAATATCCGTGTAGGTGAACATCGCGTCCTTCGCGCGTGAGTAGTCAACCCACTTCGCACGTGACGCCACATCAACAGGGCCGATCTTCCATCGCTTGCTCGGGTCGCTAATACGCGCTCGGAACCGCCACTCCTGCTCCTCGGCGCTGATGGCGAACCAGTACTTGATGAGAATGGTCCCGGATCTCACGAGCATTCGCTCTAACTCCGGACAGGACCATCTCCCCGGCCGCGGGTAAGTGAGGTACGTAGCGCTGGAAATACCACTGGCTCTTCTCGCGCTCCGTCGGGACCCCCAAGGCGACGACCTTCGCGGTGCGGGCATTGAGCCGTTGCATGATCCGCTTGATCACGCCGCCCTTCCCGGCAGCGTCGCGGCCCTCGAAAATCACGGCGACCCTCAAGCTCCTCGCCTTGATCCGCTCCTGTAGGGCGACCAGTTCCTCCTGGAGTCAGAGTAGCTCGCTGTCGTAGAGCTTTCCTCTGATACAACCGTCGGAACCGTACTCCTCCGTCATCGTGCCTGCCAGGCGGCCAACACTTCGGCCTCGCGCTCGGCGGAGATACCGGCGCGAAGCTCCGCCTGCCGCTCCAGCGGTCGGGAAAAGTGATACTCGAGCGTGTCCTGCGCAGTCACGGCCAGCGGCCGGAAGGTAAGCCCCGCCTCCACCTCGGGCGTGAGGTCGAAACGAGCGAACCCCTGCCGGCCGTCGGTCGGAGGCATCCACACCGGCATATCCGAATAGGGCCGGATCCCGATGTCGGTCAAGAAATCATAGTTCACCCAGGTGAACGTGGTCTCCGCCGTAGTAACGGCGCGAATCCCGTACAGGAGTTCAGCGAGAGGACGAGGAGTGGCCGGACCGACCCCGTTGAACACGCCGGTGTGCCCGGTCTCCGCCATCCGGATCATCCACTCCGTAAAGTCGCGCACATCGATGATCTGAATTGGGTCGGAGGGATCCCCGGGAGCCAACACCTCGCCACCCCGATCGATGCGGACGATCCAATACGTGAACCGATCGGTCTCGTCACCGGGTCCGATGATGAGCCCCGGGCGCACCACATTGGTGCGTCCCGCAAAGATGCGCTGCGCCGCTCGTTCCGAGAGCGCCTTGGCCAGCCCGTAGGGCAGTCGCTCGGAGTCCCGTGGCACGCCAGCCGTCTCATACGTGAACGCCGGCGCGTCCGCCGTCATGGGAACGCGACTCGTGTCGGCGTATGCGGATCGAGATGAAACGTAGAAATAGCGATCCACCGAGTCCTTCAGGAACTCCGCGGACATGCGCACCCAGTCGGGGTTTGACCGTGAGTTGTCGATCACCACGTCCCAGTTCCGTCCACGCAGAGCCTCGAGCTGGCCGTTCCGGTCGCCGATCAGTGTCTCGACCTCCGGAAACATGTCGGCATTCGTCCGGCCCCGATTGAACAGCGTGACGGTGTGGCCGCGCTCCAATGCGTAACGCACCTGAAAGGGTCCGATGAAGCCGGTGCCGCCCAGAATGAGGATACGCAACGCTCGCGGAGAACCGCTGATCGGGACCCTCGGAGCCGAGGCGAACAAAGACGCCGGAATGCCGCCTACGCCTAGCACTCCCCCGGCAGCGGAGGAGAGCCGTAAGAAGTCTCTTCGATCGGTAGGCATGACGCCCCCTTCTGTTTAGCAAGGCTTGAGATCCGTTGTTCGCAGACAACCTGCGCCACGGCCGGCCCTCGCTCAAGGCCAACCCGCTTGCCACATCGTCCAGGTAAGCCCTAGCATCGATCTGTACGTCACCGATGAGCGGGGCATGCGGACGTCTTACGCACAGATGGAGCAGGACGATGAATAACAAGCCATCCGGGATCGATCGGCGGGATTTTTTCCGCCACAGTGTAGGCGTGGGGGCCGGGGCATTCGCGCTGGGGCATCTACCCGACGGTATCGCCGACCCGCCCAAGAGCCCTGCGGGTACTCCCTTCATCATCACGAGTCACTCGAACGAGACCGGCCAGGAGGCCATGCGTCAGGCATGGGAGATCCTCGACAGGGGCGGCTCCGCTTTGGACGCAGTGGAA
>CAUZAE010000221.1:0-2914 GCA_963577685.1 Gemmatimonadales bacterium UBA6960
CCGCCGAAGCGACTCCAGAGGCTGAGGCTGCTACGGAAGAAGCCCCAGAGGCTGAGGCTGCCGCGGAGGAGCCGGCGGCCGACGAATCGGAAGAGGACGCGAAGTCGGAGTAACCCCTCAGGTCCACGATCATGGGTAAGACCGAAGCTCCACAACATCTCGTAGTGGGGCACGTCAACAAGGCCCACGGGACCAAGGGAGAGGTCTTCGTCTGGCCCCTGACGGATCATCCCGAGAGCACGTTCGCTTCCGGGGCCTCTCTCCTTTTGGGTGATGGGGAAGCGGCCCTTCCCCCGGAACCCGTGGTGCTTGTCATCGCAGAGAGCCGCGCCTACCGCCGGGGATTTCTCGTTCGCTTCGAAGGAGTCCATGACAGGGCTGGTTCCGAGGCGCTGCGCGATCGTTATGTTCTCCGGGATTTCGACCAGGTGGGGACGCCGGAGCAGGGAGAAGTGTTTTATCACGATCTGCTCGGCATGGAGGCGGTGACCGTGGACGGTCGGAGCGTCGGGGAGGTGGTGGAGGTCTACGAGTTACAAGCGGCCGATCTCCTGGAAATTCGAGGACCGGACAAGACTCACATGATCCCCTACATCTCATCGATGGTCCGCTCGGTGGACGTGGAGCAGAACAGAGTCGTGCTCGACCCGCCGGACGGCCTCCTCGACCTCTGATCTGCCATGGGTGATCGCGAGCCGCTGACGATCAACATCGTCACGATCTTTCCGGGATTCTTCGAGACGCCTCTGGCGACGAGCATCCCTCGGCGCGCGCAGCAGGCGGGACTCGTGCGGTATCGGGTGGTGGACCTGCGGGATTTCACCACGGACCCGCATCGGACGGTGGACGACACGCCATACGGAGGAGGGGCGGGGATGGTGATGAAGCCCGAACCCTTCTTCGATGCGGTCGATCACATCAAACCGGCGGGTCCAGTCGTACTGCTTTCTGCGCGCGGGCGGACCTTCGAGCATCGGGATGCGGTCCGCTATGCGGTCCAACCAGAACTGACCTTCCTCTGTGGTCATTACAAGGACGTCGATCAGCGTGTCGCCGACCATCTGGCCACTGAGGAGATCTCGATGGGCCGCTATATCCTGTCGGGGGGAGAGGTCGGAGCTCTCGCGGTGACCGACGCCGTGGTGCGTCTCATCCCCGGTGCCATGGGAGACCACGGTTCGGCATCTACGGATTCGTTTTACGACGACGGGTCACTGTCCGCACCCTCGTATACGAGACCCCCTGAGTACCGAGGTCACCCTGTCCCTGACGTTCTCCTCAGGGGTGATCACGCTAAGATCCAAGCATGGAGGGAGGCGGAGGCGCGAAGGCTCACGGAGGAGCGTGGAGGGGAATAGCTCGACGTCGCTGCCGAGCTCTTCACCGATGCGGGGCTCGACATTACCTTAATAGGCTCATGAGCATGCGTGGGGCCGAAATTCGAAGGGCGAATGATGTCTGATCTGATACGGGAGATCGAAAAGGCGGAGTTCCGGGAAGACACCCCGGACTTTGCCCCGGGGGATACGGTCCGGGTGCTTTATAACGTCCGGGAGGGCGCGAAGGAGAGAATCCAGGTGTTCGAGGGCGTGTGCATCGGACGCCGGGGCTCCGGCACGGGAGCGACGTTTAGGGTGCGCAAGATTTCTAGCGGTATTGGCGTCGAGAGAGTTTTCCCTCTACACGCACCTACCGTGACGGGAGTCGAGGTTGTCCGGCGCGGTCGGGTACGTCGGGCCAAGCTCTACTATCTGCGAGGGCTGCGCGGAAAGGCAGCTCGCATCGCGGAAAAGCGGACGCGCTAGGCGTGCGCGAACCGGCGAGGCCGCCGGACGATCCAGGGACCGCACGGCTCCCGGACCCCCTCGAGTATGAGAGGCGGTTCTGGAGCCGTGGTTTTTTTGGGGTGGCCGGCGTGGACGAGGTTGGACGAGGGCCGCTGGCCGGGCCAGTGTTCGCGGCGGCGGTGGTACTTCCCGAAGGCGCCTTGATCGAAGGGGCAACCGACTCCAAGGCACTCGGTGCTGCGGAGCGGGAAGAGCTGTCCCAGCTGATCTTGGCGCGCGCACAGTTCGCGACGCTTGGGGCTGCCTCCGTTCGTGAGATCGACCGCGCTAACATTCTGGTGGCAACCGCATGGGCTATGAACCGAGCGCTCGGCCGGATGCCTCGTGAGCCGGATCACGTTGTCGTGGACGGGCTACCGATGAAGTCGTTGCGTTGGAAGCACGAGGCTGTGGTCGGTGGGGATGCGCTCGTGCATTCGGTGGCGTGCGCCTCGATCGTGGCGAAGGTGTGCCGGGATCGACTCATGGCCAAGCTGGCTCGGCGTTACCCCGGATATGGATGGGATCGCAACATGGGGTACGGTACGCAGGAACACCGTGACGCCTTGGACCGACTCGGAGCTACGCCACACCACCGGCAGAGCTTCTTGGGTCTTCAATACGGACTGGAGCTGTAGGCCCCCTTACCGAGGCGCCGTAGGGCTTGCTAGCAGCCCGAAAACGTCCTCGATCTGCTCCCAGCCGACCCTCATGAGGAAGTCGCTCCGCCGGCCGTAAGATTTGACGCCGAGGATGAAGAAGCCCGGTTCCGGATGGGCGAGGGTCTCCGCGCCGAGGCTCTTCTGATCGAGACAGTCGGCGCCACTTCCGCTCTGGGCCAGGAGGGCTCCGGCCAGCTTCATAGGCCCCGACGTCGCCCAACATTCGTGGACCTGGAGCTGCCGATAGAGTTGGTGATCGCCCACCTTCCCTGTTAGGGCCAGAACCCGATGGACGTGAACGCATTCGATACGTCCGTCTTCGTGGCGGAGGCGCACCTCCAGAGGAGCGCCCTCGGTCTCGGGTGCCACGAGGCTGTCCACGACGGCTCCGAGCCGGATGGTGAGGCATTGGGGTGGATCGGTGGC
>CAUZAE010000222.1:0-2902 GCA_963577685.1 Gemmatimonadales bacterium UBA6960
AAGCATTCGATCACGGAAGCGTTCTCATGCCGAATGCCGTCGAGACGAAGATCGAAGAGATGTCTAGTTTCTGCGCTTCAATGAGGAGGGTGGGGTGGTTGAGCTTCGCCTCTTCGGTGGGTGCGAAGGTTGCCCGATCTCCATGATGACGCTGAAGGGGGGGGATCGAACAGCGTCTCAAGAGTGGTATCCCGGGCATTACCGGAGGTTCAGGCGATTTAGGGCCCCACGCTCCGCTCGGCAGTTCGACCAGATCCGGTAGCGCGAATCAGCGCCTCCTACGAAATCAGCACTTTTTCACGAATCAGCACCTCTTCCAGGGAGTCGAAATGAGTGATGGGGACCTCCGGGCGCGTGTACTCCAGGCTTTGGCCGGTGTTCTCCATCCCAAGACCGGCCGTGATGTCGTGGAGAGTGGGCACGTCCAAGGATTAGAGGTCGGTGACACCGGGGACGTCCGGTTTTCGTTTGGTATTCAGGCGGACGATCCTGGTGGCCTTGTGAAGGCCGCTCGCGGTGCAGTGGAGGCACTGGACGGAATCGGAGCCGTGAAGATCAATGTCACGCTCCCGCAGTCCGCGCAGGGGCCAGGGCATTCGGGGCCACCGACCTCCTCCGTCCCTGCCCGAGGGGCAGCGCGAGGCCCCGGCGTCGTACCCGCTCCGACCCCCAAATCCGGAGTCCTGGGCGAAAATACACGCGTCGTTGCTGTGAGTTCTGGTAAAGGGGGCGTCGGTAAGTCCATGGTGGCGAGTAACTTGGCTGCCGCTTTCGCCGCTGCAGGAAAGAGGGTGGGTCTTCTCGACGCCGACATCTACGGACCCAATATTCCGTTGATGTTCGGAGCCGAGGGCCGGCCCGGCGTGTCGGGGGCCAAAGGCCAGGAGATGATCGAGCCGATGGAGGCGCATGGTGTTCGACTGATGAGCATCGGTTTTCTGCTTGAGAAGGAGCAGCCCGCCATCATGCGGGGCCCCCTCATCTCAGGGATCCTCAAGCAGTTTCTCGAGCAAGTCACCTGGGGAGACCTCGACGTGATGGTGGTGGACATGCCCCCTGGCACTGGCGATGCTCAACTCTCCCTGGTGCAGATCGTCGACATCGATGGAGTCGTGATGGTCACGACGCCGCAAGACGTGGCCACCGGTGACGTACGCCGCGGCATAAAGATGTTCCAGCGCGTGAACACTCCGGTTATGGGCATCGTGGAGAACATGTCGGGCTTCGTGTGTCCCCACTGTGATGAAGAGGTCGACATCTTCGGAAATGGAGGAGGGGAGCGCCTCGCGGAGGAGATGGAACTCCCGTTGCTCGGGCGGGTGCCTCTAGACCCCGCGGTGCGGTCGGCCGGGGACGAAGGCGCACCGACGGTCCTGTCGGCGCCGGACTCGAGCGCGGGGAAGGCTCTAAACGCAATCGCGGATACAGTAGCGGAGGCACTGACCCCAGTGCCGACCGGCTAGGGCTTACCTACCTACCTAGTCCCCTTCCAGCCAACGGCGGTCCGCCGCAGAAAGGCTCCCGCCCCCTGAGCGTTTGTCGATCACCTTCAGGACCACCCACCCGACCAGCACGATGGGTGCGACCTTGAACAAGAGGAAGGTCGCGATACCGAATCCAATGGACAGAACGGTGCCGAGGATCGACAGTACGATTCCCGCCACGATCAGTGTAGCGAGACCGACAGCGAGGAAGGTCAGCAGCGTACCGATCATCTTTATTACCTCCTAATCAATCCATCCACTCGACGCGGATGCTTCCGAACGCAGCGTCGATGTCGACAGTAATCTGGTACTCCGACTCGTCGTAGTCCAACGAGCAGTAGGTGTCGCCACGTTTGACGAACCCTTCGGAGTCCAGCGACGTGAGGAAGGTATCCTTTTCAAGCTGCACACCTGAAGTGACCCCCGAAGTTGATCCAAGAGTCATGGGACTTCTGAGGTACCTTTAGGAGCGAGGTCCTGCTCGCTCAGTGAATGAATATCCATAAACTCCTCGGGTGTCAGAAAACCCGTTGTCCGTGATGATCACCTCATGCAGGACCCTGGACTCTTTGAGGCGCTCCATTACCTTGACGCCCGCCGCCGGCCGGGATCGAATGCGCGACGTGAATCGCCAGACACTCACGACTGAACTCGTCCATGATGGTCAGGCACCGAAATCGGCGGCCGTTGCTCAGGGTATCCGAGACGAAGTCCATGCTCCACTGCTCGTTCGGCCCACTCAGCGCCTCTCAGATTGGACGTGGGGCCTGGCTCCTACGTTTCTTTCCCTTCGAACGCACTGCGAGTCCTTCCTCCCTGTAGAGTCGTTGAACCCGCTTCCGGTTTACCAGCTGGCCTTCTCGTCGAAGAATCACGTGGATCATCCGGTAGCAGCGCGTACGCTCCTGCGCCAACTCCACGATGCGAGTCCGTAGGAACTCCTGAGGATCGCGAATACTGCGATGCCGCATTGTCGAGCGCGGAAAACCCGTGTATCGGATCGCCCTTCGTTCTGAAACCCCTCGCACGGCTTGCACCTGCTCGACGACCTGGCGCCGTTCCCGGGCCGTCACGATCCGTTTCCCAACCGGTCCTTCAGAACCTGAAGATTGAGTGCCTGGTCGGCCACGATCCGCTTCAGCCGTCGGTTCTCCTCCTCGACCTGCTTCAAGCGTCGCGCCTCGCTCACGTCCATACCTCCGTACTTCGTGCGCCACCGATAGTACGTCGTCTCCGCGATCCCGTGCCTGCGGCACACCTCACGGATCGTCGCTCCAGCTTGCACTTCTTGCAGAATCCCGATGATTTGCTCTTCCCGAAACCGCCTCTTTTGCATGACTCCTCCGCCCAAGGAGTCCCACAATAACTGGATCAGGTTCCGGGGGTCATTTCAGCGCGACCCGCTATACTTCTTCAAC
>CAUZAE010000223.1:0-2899 GCA_963577685.1 Gemmatimonadales bacterium UBA6960
CGCACCGGACATAGGCAGGAACGATAAAGCTGCACTGATGACCACCGACTTGGGGACTCTACGGTCCGACACCAAGAACCTCTAGAAGACGATGCTGAAGGAAACGTGAACGGGCTCTCTTTCGCTCGCGATCGAGCCCGCGAGGCTCTTGGCGAGCCCGAGGTCGAAGCGCTCGAACCGTAATCCGACGCCCACCGCGAAGCCATCCGCCTGACCCACTTCGCCGCGAACGTACCCTGACCGGACGGAGATCAGGCTCCCGGTCCCTGCGATGAACTCGGTCCCAGCATAGAACGACGGAGACCTCCCCGGACCCGTCCATCGATCCTCGACTTCTACCTGCGCCCAGAGATCGAAGGCATCAGCGTTGCCGAAGTACTGGAACAGGTCGTAAGCAGCCGACACGCGCACCCGCGTTGGTAGTGGATCGGCCTGCTCCGCATTGACGACCTGAAAGTCGGGGCCGAGGTGAGCAAGCATGGCGCCCAATCGAAGCGGAAGACCGGGAAACGGTTGGATCTGAGCCCCGAGGTCTATGGCCCAACCCGTCGACTGAACACCGGCGTCGTTGCACTGCCCCCTGCAGTTCAAGTTGAATCGGATGAGCTTGCCGCTGAATCCCACATCCAGCCAGCTCGTCAACGACGTGGCAAAGGAGATCATTCCCACATGACTCCGCACGCTGATCGCCCCACGGACGTTGCCGTCCCGGTCCGTCAGGTCCTGATCCCCACCATCGAGGAGTTGATATGAGAGGGCGATGACGCCGACAGGATCCCGGACCACCAACCCGGATAGCGCTGTCGCTTCCCCGGCTAAGTAATCCCCGCGCATGACCAGCAGGCGACTCTCCGACACACCAGCCAGTCCGGCCGGGTTCCAAAACGCCGATTCTGCGCTCCCACGGGCGGTCATGGCACGACCCACCGACACACCCTGGGCCCCAACTGGAAGCAGGAGAAACAGGGCTCCCTCCGTGGCCGTCGCATCGTCAGAGGTTGTTTGCCCCAGCGCACCCTCATGCAGAACCGGCATCACTAGCATAAAGAGCACCGGCAACAAGGGCCTATGTCTTTTCATCATCACCCGCCGGAACCTGGAATCCGAGCCGGCGGAGATCGCCACGTCTCCGCCGCCAGTTCGAAAGCACCTTCACCCATAGGTCGAGGTACACGGGCCCATCCACAAGATCCTGGATCTTCTCTCGAGACGCTCGACCCAACTCGCGGATGGCCTTCCCCTTGTCTCCAACCAGGATTCCCTTCTGTGAGTTCCGCTCCACGAACAGGTTGGCCTGAATGTAGATGGGCTCCTGATCCTCTCGGAAGTCTTCGATCGTCGAGAATACAGAGTAGGGAATCTCTTCGCGGAACTGCTCGAAAACGGTCTCACGTATGAATTCCGCAGCGAAGTAACGCACGGACGCCGAGGAGATCTCGTCCCTTGGATAAAGAAACGGACCCGGTGGGAGAGCCTCTACGAGGTCGGCCCATAATTCCTCCAGACCGTCCCCACGAAGCGCGGAGATACCCCGTACCTCGTACCCGAGCTCAGAACCCGCCCATTGTGAGAGGGCCGCGATCTGATAGGGAGCAGCCTCATCGATCTTGTTCAACACTACAAAGACCGGAGCGCTCGTCCCAGAGAGTGCTTCGACGATCGCTCCTTTCTCAGGGCCGGCCATGGAAACCGTGGCATCGAGGAGAACGACCACGACGTCGCCCTCCCGGAGCGCCTCAAGGGCCTCGGCCAACATGCACCTCTGAAGCAAGTCGCGCGGTAGGAGCAGGCCTGGCGTATCCAGGAAGATGGCTTGTGCGTTGTCCGTAGTACGAATACCGGTCACGCGCTGCCAAGTGGTTTGAGCCTTAGCGGTGACGATGCTCAGCTTCCGGCCGATCAGCCCGTTCATGAGCGTGGACTTGCCGGCATTGGGGAGCCCGACCAAGGAAACGTATCCCGCCCGGGTCGGAAGGGGCGGCCCCTGGTGGCCAGTTTCGGAGGTCATGGGATAAAGATCACCCCCCGGGAAGGTGTGGGCAATCAACCGTGATCCTGTCACCCTGACCTTTAACCTTGACCTTCGAGATCATCGTTCCGTTATCGACAAAATGGTGATTCATAGTTAGTTAGGCTAGTTACCTAAGTTGTTACATGAGACCAGCAAGGGACGTCCAAGGCTCCACCTCATTGCCGGATCACGGACAAACCGAAGGCTCGGGCATGGTTGCAGGACCGACTTCCTGATAAGACCCACGTACCGGGCCCACCAGCTGGGACGGCGCGAGACGCAAGGAGAGTACGGCGCCGACTCATGCCGATATAGGACAAAAAATAAGGGCCCACCCCCTACGGGAGTGAGCCCCATATATGTGCTGGCAGCGCCGTACTCTCCCACCGGGTTGCCCCGGCAGTACCATCCGCGCGGCAGGGCTTAACGGCCGTGTTCGAGATGGGAACGGGTGTATCCCCTGCGCTATGACCACCAGCAACAGCTGGCGAGGCCACGAGGGCCTCAAAAAAGAACAGGGTAGAGAGAGAGAAAAAAGAGACCACAGTCGATGTGTCGTCCAACAATGTCCAAAGTGTGTGGAAGTTTGGGATGAGGACGAAAGGAAAAAACTGGTCAAGCCTCTCGGGCGATTAGTACGGCTCGGCTACACGTGTTACCACGCTTCGACCTGCCGCCTATCAACGTGCTAGTCTCGCACGGCCCTTCTGAGAACTTGCGTTCTGGGAGTGCTCATCTTGGAGGGGGCTTCCCACTTAGATGCTTTCAGCGGTTATCCTTTCCCGACGTCGCTACCCGGCGATGCTCCTGGCGGAACAACCGGTACACGAGGGGTCGGTCCATCCCGGTCCTCTCGTACTAGGGACAGCTTTCCTCAACACTCCTACG
>CAUZAE010000224.1:0-2897 GCA_963577685.1 Gemmatimonadales bacterium UBA6960
AGCGGAGTCCATTCGCACCTCCTGCCGCCGGTCCTGGCGATCTTCGGAATACTCGCCTTCACGGGTATGGTCGGGAGGGCTCTCATGCAGCCCGGGCTCCGTCGATGACGGGGACTAAAAAGCGGTCATCTAATCTGGTATTCGAGGGGGATGGGAACCCCCTCGCCAGTGACATTGACACGCCCGCAAAACGGGGTATACTGGCCCCGTACTTCTGGAGAGAATGTGTGCCACTAGAAAGATCGATGCATCGGTTCGTGCTTCGGTCACCGTAGGGCCCCGAGAATTGATCGGTGGGCCTGGAATAAGAAGCAACGGCAGGAGATATTCCAGAGATTGCGGCGGGTTCCGACCGCCTGGGTCGACGCATGGCCCGGCTTCGGCCCCCTCGGCGATCTCAGATCACAAGACGCAAATGTCGCCTGCGTACGGGCGAGCGAGCCGGACGGTTACATAGCACGCGGGACCCCCTTTCGATCGTAGGATCGGAGACCCTGGAAGTTCTCGGGGAGCGGGGGCCTTTATGTTGCCGGTACGCATAGGCGCTGAACAGAGGGCTGACGCCTCGAGGTTCTCATGTATCGTGAAGTCTTCGTACCTGTAGACAACTCCGATCATTCACACTGGGCCGTAGATCGGGCCATCGAGATCTGCAAACGCTCGGGGGGTCATATCACCGGAAATCACGTCTACGCCGCCCGGCTCCATGACGTGAGGTTTCGGCAGCTCGAGACGGGGCTCCCCGCTCAATTTCAGAGCGCCAAAGAGATCAAGCGCCAGCGGAAGATCCACGACAAGCTGATCGAGAAGGGCCTACAGCTCATCTCGGACTCATTCCTGGACCAGACCGCGAAGAGCTGTGAGGCCGAGGGCGTCCCGTTGACGCGGCAGCTCCTCGAGGGGATCCATTATGAGGAGGTCACGCGTGAGGCCAACCGCGGTGAGGGGCGCCTACCGAGTCTCATCGGATTCGACCCCAACATCGCCGACAAGTACGACGGGGGTGACGTCGTCCGCAGCGATGTAATCCTGGACGACGACGGCAGGATCGTCGCCGAGGATGAGGAGCAGGACGAAAAGCTGGCTGGATCCAGTGACCGCCACTATGACCTTCTCGCCATCGGGGCCCACGGAATCGGCAAGCAACCGTATTCGCAGTTGGGGGGGATGGTCTCGCGGGTCATCCGCCAGGTGGAGAAGGACACGCTGATCGTCAAGGACGATCGGCCCCTCGACGGGGGCTCCTGGGTAATCTGCGTCGACGGGTCGTCCTACGCATACAAGGCCATGCGCCATGCGTTAGAGATGGCTCGGGAGTTCGGGGTCAAGCTCTATGTGTGTTCGGCGTTCGACGTGGAGTATCACCACGCCGTCTTCGGCAATATCAAGGACATCCTCTCCGCTCAGGCCGCGAAGGTGTTCAAGTTCGAGGAGCAGGAGGAGCTCCACAACAACATCATCGACAAGGGGCTTCTGAAGCTGGCCCAGGCCAACCTCAAGCGCGCCGAGGTGATGGCCGAGGAATTCCCGGACGTCGAAGTGGAGACGCAAATCCTGGTCGGTAAGCCGTTCCAGTGCATCCTGCAGTGGGTCGAAGAGATCGAGCCGAGCCTCCTGATCCTGGCCCGCCACGGCGGGCATCGAGTCGAGGGGACGGACATGGGGTCCCAGGCCGAAAACCTGTGCCGGCTGGCTCCCACGAACATTCTTCTCGTGGGTACGACGGACGTCCGCCCCGATGACATTCCGTGGATCGAAGAAGACGGTGAGACGGGGCTGGAATGGTCGCCGGACGCCGAAGTTCGGATCCTGCGCGTTCCGCCCTTCGCTCTCGGTATCGCCCGTAAGGCCGTTGAGGAATACGTGCTCGACAACTACGGTCCGGGGGCCAACGGAGTGTACAAGGAAGACGTGATCGTGCGGGCGACCAACGGAGTGTTGGCGACCAACGGGGCTTCGGCGACCAGCAACGGTACCAGCGGGGCCACCAACGGGGTCGCCAACGGCGGCGCTCCGGCCGATGCCGATGTAGTTGAGGCCGACCCGACCCCCGGTGAGTCAGTGCCTCCTCTCGGGGAGGGTGGCCTTCCGATGGTGACCGGCGACCGACTGGACGAAGCCATTCAGAAGCTGCTGCCGACCCACATGCAGTTGATCATGGGGATCGGGACCGCCGAGGAGCTCGTCCTCGCCGAAGTGAAGGCGGAGGAGGCGATGAAGCGGACCAGGGTGCACGGCCTCGACGCGGATCCCGAGCCGGAGACTCCGATGATTTCCGCCACGTGCCCGTACAGCGGCCATCCTATCAACCGCGAGCGCACGGCGAGCGATCCTGTAGAGTGGACCCAGGAAGCCTTCGAGCGACTGAGGCTGGTGCCGTTGATCGCAAGGCCGCTCGCACGTAATACCGTAGAACGCTTCGCCCGTGAGAACGCCTTCTGGCGCGTCACGACACCGGTCATGGACGAGAACAAGCAGGCCATGATAGATGCCGACGAGTTCGACATGGACACCATGCTGGTCATGTTTCGAGAGCTCCAGACCAAGCAGATCCAAGCGGCGGCAGAGGGAGTCGACGGCCTCACTCCGGAGATGAGAAAATTCATCGAAGAAGCCAAGGCGAGTGGGGTCACGCGTTGTCCGATTCGTGACGTAGCCGAATCCGCCGAGCAGTGTCCGGTAGACCTCAAGACGGTCTCACCCGACGACGCGAAGGCGGCGATCGAGCAATTCATGAACAAAGAAACCAGCGAAGCGTGATCGGGGGAGCCACCGACACTCGACCCAGTCCATTAGGGCGTGAAACGGGTTCACGCCCCAGGCGTGGCGGACCCTACACGCCCCATATCGTGGCGTGGAACCTCACGAAGAGATGCAACCTGGCGTGTGCGCATTGT
>CAUZAE010000225.1:0-2897 GCA_963577685.1 Gemmatimonadales bacterium UBA6960
GACGCGCGTCGACGCCCCCTCGAGGGCCATCACGTCATCCATAGATCCGGCGGCTACGATCGTCTCGCCCCGGACCGCCACAGCCTCGACGGTCGGCTGACCCGGATCCATCGTGACGATGTTGTCACCGAAGAAGATCGTGTCGGCTGAGGAATCCCCACAGCCACTGAGACCGATGCCTAGCGTGCACGCTAGTACGACTATGACCCGTTTTGATGCTCTCATGACTCCACCCTCAATGGTTGTGGACCGTCCATCCCGAACCGTCTCGGCCTATAGTGCGTGGACTGACCTGCCCCTGGAGAATGTCTCGACGATCGGGACATGCTCGCGCTAGGCCGGTCAAGGCACAAGCTATCGATCGAAGCAGCGGGGCCGGAATCAAGCGACTTTTCGGGGCTTGGGCTCTTGCGTGACATCGTCGGCGATGGGCACGTTCCTCTCACCCTTAGTGGAGCATGCATGTGAAGAAAGGCCACCGCTAACACCGTGGGCCCTTCCACGTACTCCGCCTCGGCGCCAACGTCGCTCCGCTTCAGCTCGATGGTCCTGGGAGCCGTTCTGGCCCTGGCCCTTGTGCGGGGGCAAGTAGCCTTCGGACAGGAGTACACGCCGGTGCCGGAGGAGCCTGAGTGGCCCGTCGATCCGGCCACCTACGCGAGGCCCACCCACGGGGCGACGCGGGCCACCGGCCCCATCATCATTGATGGCTTTCCGGGCGAGGCCGCCTGGGAGGAGGCGCTGCCCATCACCCGCTTCATCACGTCAATGCCGGACCTGGGCTATCCGGCCACCCAAAAAACGAACATCCGGATCATCTACGACGACGAGGCCCTGTACTTCGCTTGCCTTTGTTATGACACGCAGCCGGACAACCTTACGGTAACGAGCCTCGAGAGGGATTTTAATGCCGTTAATGCGGACGTACTCTCAATTGTCCTGGATCCCATGCTGGATCGCCGGAATGCGTTCCTCTTCACGATAAACCCGCACGGGGCCATCGGTGACGCGCAGGCGTTCGACGACAATCGGATCCTGAACTACGCCTGGGACGGAGTGGTCCAGGTGGAGACGCAGCTCACCGACTTCGGTTGGACGTTCGAGATGGCGATTCCCTGGACTACGCTTCGTTTCGAGGCATCCGAAGAGGGCCAGGACTGGGGCTTCAACGTTCTGAGACGTGTCCCGCGGGTCAACGAGGTCTCTTATTGGTCGCCCCTCGAGCGCCACGAGTACACTCCGAAGGTTTCGCGAGCGGGAACCTTGACGGGGCTCGTAGGACTCAAACAGGGACGAAACCTCGGGCTGACACCCTATGTTAAGGGATCGGTGGCCTCGGGCTCAGGTGGCGTGGCTGGTACCGGGGACGAGGTCGACGCCGGAGGGGACCTCAAATTCGCTATCACTTCCAGTCTCACCCTGGACGCCACGTACCGGACTGATTTCTCCGACGTTGAGGTGGACCAGCTCCAGGTCAATCTGACCCGATTCCCGCTTTTTTTCCCCGAGCGCCGGGATTTCTTCATCGAGAACTCCGGTACCTTCGAGTTCGGTGACGGCACACAGCGGGAGTATCGCATGAGCGTCTCCGCTCGAGACTTCACTCTCTTCCACACCCGGCGCATCGGCCTGGCTCCTGGAGGCGAAGTCATCCCCATCATGGGTGGAGCCCGCATCACGGGAAGAACGGGCCAGTTCGAAGTCGGGGCTCTGGGGATGCGCACCGGTGCGGCCACCCTCCGGCCCCGGGAGAACTTCGGCGTGGTCCGCCTCCGACGTCGTCTGTTGGGAGGCTCCAACGTCGGGCTCATGGTGACGCACCGGGACCTTGTCGGAGAGGACGGGCAGAGCGTCCGCAACCGGGCATACGGGGCGGACGGAAACTTCCTCTTTGCCGAAAACCTCCTTCTGACATCCTACGTTGCGGCCGCCGAGGGCTCGAATCTGGAGGGTGGGCTGAAAGACCGATTAGCCCTGAGGCTCTCGGCCGGATGGCGCGACCGGTTCTGGAACACGTCCGTCCTCTACCGTCGCTTGGGAGCAGAGTTCGATCCGGGCCTCGGGTTCGTCCGTCGCCGGGGGATCAACCACTATTACGCCACGTTCGGGGTACATCCCGCCGTCGACCGCTTTGGCCTTCAGGAGATCAATCCCTACGTCATGATCGACTACTTCACGAATCTGGAGTCGGTGCTCGAGACCCGGAGCGCCCAGGGTGGCCTCGGCTTCACCTTCGAAGACAGATCCCGGTCGAACCTGACGTACAAGCACCTCTTCGAACGACTCTTCGAACCCTTCCGGGTGAGTCGTTCGGACCTGGTTATCGGAGTCGGGGACTACGAGACGCATGAAGTGGCGCTCTCGCACAGCACTAATCCCTCCCGTGTGTTCTCGGGGAACGTGTCGGTCTCACACGGCGGCTACTTCAACGGGACGCAGACGTCGTATGGGGTGGGAGGGGTCTGGCGTCCGAGCCCCCACGTGGCCTTTGACCTGACCTTTACACGAAGCGAGATCGCTCTTCCTGGTGAAGAGTTGGTGGCCGACCTGGCGAGGCTCCAGTTGAGTCTGAATCCGACCACGGAATTGCTCATGACCGCTTTCGTCCAATACAACAGCCTGATGGACGCGGTCGTCTCCAACCTACGCCTCCGCTTTATCCACGCCCCCCTGAGTGATCTCTACCTCGTGTACTCGGAACAGCGAGATGTGCGCGGAGATCTCCGTACCCAGCAGAGTCTCACGTTGAAGGCAACCCGGCTCTTGGCCTTCTAGTGCCAACGTCGAAGACCCCGGGCGTTGTCCGACCGACGAACAACCAGGAATGCCGAGACGCAGACACCGCGTCAGCTGGGAAGATCCCAACAGCGAGGAGCCACGCCCCACGACGTTCTCTT
>CAUZAE010000226.1:0-2875 GCA_963577685.1 Gemmatimonadales bacterium UBA6960
GTATTTCAGATTCTGAGCTATTACTGTCCCGGAGCCCATGCGGGCTGTATCACGCTACGTTACCGCTACCAGGGAAGTGGTGGCGTCACGTTCGAACAAGGTAAGCGACAAGATGCTGCGTAAATCCCCATCGGTGTGTCTTCTCGCGGGGGCCCTGATGGGGCTCTCCTCGTGCGTCGACGGAAGCAATGGCGCCGACGGAACTCGATCAACCGACGAGGGCGCCACGATTTCGTCCGCGCCACTCCCGGAGGGTGCCCAAGCCAGGTCCTTTACGGGCAGAGCTCTCTTTCCTCCCGATTTTCCGGACGAGGTGCGAGCGGTCTACGATGCCAATCTGGTCACCGCGTTGGCGGACCTCGAAGCCTCACCGGAAGATGCGGACGCGTTGATCTGGGCGGGACGCAGATACGGCTATCTGGCCCACTACCGCACAGCCATCGACTTGTTCACCTCCGGAGCAGAGCTTTTCCCCGACGACGCTCGCTTCTTGCGGCACCGGGGCCACCGGTACCTGTCCGTCCGAGAGCTTGATCGAGCCGTCGAGGACTTCCGGCAGGCGGCAGGACTCATTCAAGGGCAGGCCGACGAGGTCGAGCCTGATGGTTTGCCCAATGCCCGCGGGATTCCGACGAGTACGCTCCAGTTCAATATTTGGTACCACCTCGGTCTCGCCCATTATCTGAAAGGCGACTTCGAATTGGCTCGCGCGGCCTACCTCGAGTTGATGGCCGTGTCGAAGAACAACGATGCGGTGGTTGCCGCTAGCTACTGGTTGTACATGACGTTGGTCAGGCTTGGACGAGACGAAGAGGCGCGGGAGGCGTTGACTCCGATCAACGCGGACCTCGACATCATCGAAAACGGTGCCTACCTCGACTTGCTTCTCCTCTTCAAGGGAGAGCGCACGCCGGACGACCTCCTGGGCCCGGGCGGGGAAGAGACCCTGAACGGCGCTACCTTGGGGTACGGTATCGGCTTCTGGTATGTGATGGCCGGAGACACGGAACGTGCGGCCCAGATTTTCGACCAGGTTGTGGCGGTCGAAGCGCAGTGGGCCGCGTTCGGCTACATCGCTTCCGAGGTCGAGGCGATTCGATTGGCCGGCGCATAGCCCCAAAAACTACCGTGGGTCCGGACTTAGAACTCGAAGCCGCCCGTCGTGCTGTCGGCGGATTCGCCATCCCTACGCCACTTCTATTCGAGCCGGAGCTGTCGGCCCGAGCCAAGACTCCGATCTATCTGAAGCTGGAATGCCTACAGGTGACCGGCTCCTTCAAGATTCGGGGCGCCGCCAACCGGATCACTGCGCTGACGGAGGAGCAGCGTCGACGGGGTGTCGTCGCATGCTCGAGTGGAAACCATGGGAAGGCCGTCGCTCACGTGGCGGGCGCCTGCGGCATCCCCGCCGTCATCTGCACGCCCGAATGGGTAGATCCCGTGAAGCGTTCGGCCATGGAGCGGGCCGGCGCTCGCGTCCTCGCCGACGGAAAGACCTACGATGAAGCCGATGCGCAAGCGGGAGAGTTACAACGCCAGGAGGGCATGACCCTCGTCCACCCATTCGACGACCCTTTGGTGATCGCGGGGCAGGGGACACTCGCCTTGGAGATCCAGGAGGACCTTCCCGATGTCGCCGAGATCCTGGTTCCCCTCTCGGGGGGTGGTCTCGCGGCAGGTGTGGCATACGCCTTGAAGAGTGTGTCCCCTCACGCGACCGTGACTGCGGTGTCGGCTCAGCGGGCGTCGGTGATGCTGGAGAGCCTCGCCGCCGGGAAACCCATCGAGATGGCGGAAGAGGGAACGATCGCCAGTGCTCTCTCAGGTGGGATCGGACTCGACAACACCTACACGTTCGCGATGGTCAGGGATTGGATCGACCGCCACTTGAGCGTGCCTGAGGAGGCCATCCTGGAGGCGATGGCCTATGCGCTCTCGCACTTGCATCTGGTGGTTGAGGGCGGTGGTGCCGTAGCGCTCGCGGCCATCCTAGCGGGGCTGTGGCTCCCGCTGAGTGACAGCGGGCCCACAGTGATCGTCTTGAGCGGAGGCAACCTCGATCCGAAGCGCCTCCACGAGGTCGCTAGGTGACCGTCTTCGACACTAGACGGCTACTAGCACGGCTGCACGGTCACTGAGTCCGGACAAGCCAGACTTGGAGCAACTGAGACATGTCTCCCCCGCCCGTCGCGCGCACGCGTACCGTATACGATTGGGGGGCACCGTTCCCACCCACCAAGAAGTAAGCCGTCGACGGATCTCTGATCGTAACGTCGTCCGCAAAGTTGACGAAGCCATACTCGGTCGGATGTAACCACGCTGTGTCCAACAGACCATCTGCCACGCTACGGAGATCCCAACTGCTCATGGTGAGGGGGGCTATGGCTCCGGGGCGATCGTCCATGTAAAGCGTGGCTGCCCACTGTGCGAGTAGATCGTCGAAGCTTCCTTGACCGGCAAGCACGTCGCCCAGGTTGTCGAACCCGGATCGATCTCCGTCGATAATGGCAGTCTGGAAGGCAGCTTCACCACCGAGAGCATCCCCGTACTGATCTGAGAGCCATCGCAAGAGCGACCAGGTGACTCCGTACCACAACGAACGGCCTCCACACGGATGATCCGAGTCGCTGGCGATCCACGTGCACTCCTGTGGCGCGCCCTCGATCTTGTCAGCATCCCGGTCCGCAGGCCAACCGAAGTAGTACACCATATCAACCCACGGATTGAGGTACCAAGGGTACGCCTGGAGAGAGTCTAGATTCAGCGCAACCCTGACATTGAGATTTTGACGTGCCGTATTCGACAACACGGAGTGTCCCACGATCTCTTCGGACAGTGTAGCTTGTCCCTCGCTCACGAAGAGGGCCATGAGATC
>CAUZAE010000227.1:0-2753 GCA_963577685.1 Gemmatimonadales bacterium UBA6960
ACCGGAAGCGGCGACGGGGTCCGCTGGGCACCCAAGCTCGCAGAGGAGCTGCGCTACCTGTCACAGAACATCAGTAACGCGGACTTCCGGCCGACCAATCAAGCACGAGAGGTTCAGACCATTCTAAATGAACGCGTCATCCAATACCGCGGAGAATTCAATCGGCTGTTCGAGGAAGACGTGGCGCAGTTCAATCGGAACCTCTTGGAGCGAAACCTGGCGCCGTTGATCTCGGATCTCGACTAGGTGCCCGGGCGACATGCCGACTCTCGGTGCGCCGCCTACCGTGCCGCAAGCGTGCCACCCTCAACGCAGACGGATCGGCGTCAGAACATCTCCGAAGGATCAGGCTTGCGCGCGCCAGCGCCCGTATAACGGTTGGGGATGAAGTCGCCGGTAACCATGTCGCGGTAGGAAAGCCCAGGGGCTACCATGGGATAGACATCGGCTAAGGGGTCGATGATCACCTCGAGGAACGCCGGACCCTCGAACCCCAGGAACTCCTCGACGACCGCCGGGACATCCTCTTTCCGGTCCAGTCGTTTCGCGTACTCGAATCCGTCGGCTTGAGCAGATCTCACGAAGTCCTTCTTCCTCAGCGACTTGTCGCTGGCCGAGAGCCGCCCCTTGAAGAACATTCGCTGCCACTGCATGACCATCCCGTCACCGAAATTATTGAGCACCATCACCTTGATCGGTAACCCATAGGTGGTCACGGTCTCGAACTCACCGAGGTTCATGCGAACGCTCGCGTCACCGTCGATGTCGATGACGAGCTTCTCGGGCCTCGCGAATTGAGCGCCGATCGCCGCGGGTAGCCCGAAGCCCATTGTGCCCATGCTCCCCGACGTTAGCCACAGGCGCGGGCCCCTAAAGTCGCAGTACTGTGCCGCCCACATCTGATGCTGACCGACCCCGGTCGAAATAATCGCCTCGCCCTTGGTGATCCGGTTCATCGTCTCCAACACGTAGTAGGGTTGGATGAGGTCACTCTCGCGATCGTAGTTCAGGGCGTATGTGCTCTTTAGCTCCGCGACTTCCGCGTGCCAGTCGGAGTAGGCCGGACAGAAGTCGATCTTCCTTCCATAGGCCACCAGCGCCTCGAGGGCGTCCGTCAGGATACCCACGTAGTGCCAGTCGGCCTCGACGACCTTGTGAATCTCCGCCGGGTCGATGTCGAAGTGGAGAACACTGCGCACCTTGGGTGCGAATTTCTTCGGATCTCCGGCCACGCGATCGTCGAAGCGCGCACCCACGGCTATCAGAAGGTCGCAGTCTTCGACCGCGTAGTTGGCATACGCCGTCCCGTGCATTCCCAACATGTGAAGGGAGAGCGGACGTGTCGTGTCGAGGCTTCCCAACCCCATGAGCGTGGTCACGCCGGGGATGCCGAAGGCGTCCGAGATCTCCCTGAGCGCCTCCGAAGCGTTGCCATTGATGACACCACCTCCTGCGTAGATCAGGGGGCGACGGCTCTCGGAGATCAGAGCAAAAAATTCTGCACAGCGGTCGTCGTCGAGAACGTTGGCCTGGACGGCGCTCAACCGACTCCGGTAGCCGGGGATGGGCAGAAGTCCTTCTCCCTTGAAGGCCCCCTCCCAGTTTTGCACGTCCTTGGGAATGTCGATGACCACCGGGCCGGGTCGCCCGGTCCGCGCAATCTCGAAGGCAGTCCGCACAGTCTCCTCGATGCGCTCGGGGTCTGTGACGAGGAACACGTGCTTGGCCACAGATCCCATAATCCCCGTGATCGGTGCTTCCTGAAACGCATCGGTGCCGATGGCGGCGGTGGGTACCTGACCGCAGATGAGGACGATGGGGATCGAGTCAGCCATACAATCCCGGACGGGCGTCACGCAGTTGGTAGCCCCGGGACCCGAGGTCACGATCGCGACTCCCACCTTTCCGCTGGCCCGCGCATACCCCGCCGCCATGAACCCGGCCCCCTGCTCATTGGCCGGCACGATGAGCGGCATCGGATCGACCCCATTCTCCGCATGCTCCTTGTTGTACCGGAATACGGCATCGTACGTCGGGAGGATGGCGCCGCCGCTGTAGCCGAAGATGACCTGCACGCCCTCGTCCGAGAGCACCCGGATGATCATCTCGGCGCCACTCAACGTCTCGCCGGCCCTGGGGTGCGGCGGACGAGGTTCGCTTGGAGTTGTTAGGTCCACGGGTCAATGGGGGAATTTCGTGGTGTCTAGTCGCGATGCACAGCAGGAAGGTGGATGAAGCGAAGCGTATTGCAAGAGGCGAGGCAGTAGGCGAACCTCTAGCATGCGACATATCATCTCGATCCTACTGCAGAACGAAGCCGGGGCGTTGTCCCGCGTCACGAACCTGTTTTCGACTCGAGGCTTCAACATCGAGAGCCTGAACGTAGCCCCGACCCACGAGGCCACGGTCTCACGGCTGACGTTGGTCACCATCGGCTCGGACTCGGTCATCGATCAAATCTCGAAGCACCTCGGTAAGCTCGTAGATGTCCTGACTATCGTAGACATGACAGGCACGGACCACATCGAGCGGGAGTTGGCGCTCTTCAAGCTTCGACTTCTCGAGGGTGGGAGAGAGGAGCTCGCCAAGGTGGTCGAGGACTTTGGCGGTCGAATCTTGGACGATCACGGTGGACACTTCACCGTCGAGCTGGTCAATGGCGGGTCGGAGATCGATCGGTTCATGGACAAGGTGGCCGAGATCGTCGAGACGGAGACGATCGTACGCAGTGGCGCCATGGCGGTAACCAAGGG
>CAUZAE010000228.1:0-2697 GCA_963577685.1 Gemmatimonadales bacterium UBA6960
GGCGTCTAGAATCAGGATCGTAAGCGTCATGAAGACGACGGAATGCGTGGTCATCCTGCCTACACCCTCGGCGCCACCCGTGGTCCTGAGGCCCATGTGGATGGCAATAATGGGAATCGCCGCTCCGAACACGAACGCCTTGAGAAGGGAGTAGAACAGGTCATAAGAGTGCCAAAACAGCCGAGCACCGTAAAAGAAGGTCTCAGGGCCCAAGCCGAGCGTGTACTGTGCCGACACCATACCCGTCATGATCCCCACGACGTTCGCCATTCCCACGAGGAGCGGCATCGAGATGATCATGGCGATCACCCGGGGGGCGGCCAAGATCTCTACGGGGTCGCGCCCTACGGAGTAGAGCGCATCGATCTGCTCGGACACCTTCATGGTCCCCAGCTCAGCCGTGATGCGGGCACCAACCCGGCCGATCATGACGACCGCCGTCAGCACCGGGCCCATCTCCAGAATCACGCTCTCGACCACCACGGATCCCATGATGTAGAGCGGCAGATTACTCTGCAGCTGATAGCCGCCCTGCTGACTGGTCACAATACCGATCAGCCCGGCGGCTACGAGAACGATGGGGACGCTCTGTATCCCCAGGGTCCGAATTTCACGAAGGATGAGGCGACGGGGGACGCGGAAGCGGAACATGGCGACGCCCATTTGCCAAACCAGTTGACCGAGCTGACCGGCGTGCTCGGCGACGCCACTAGACGTGCGACCGACGCCGGCAAGGGCCCGATTGAAAAACGCGGGCGGGCTCGAAACGAACGAGAATCGTCGACTCACAGCTTTCCGAGAATGAACAAGAAAGGGTCTTCGGATCACGGAAGAAGGAGTAAAACGTTCGACTTTTTTCGGGTGAAAATCAAGGAGTTGCGGCGCTAACACGCGGACCGCGATGCCATGGCCGCGGAAGGATACGTTGCTCTGGCCGCGGACCTATACTCGGCTCGGACCGGTACCAATCAAGAAGAAAACGTGGCTTTGATGCGGGAGACGCAGGCGAGCCCAGATCGAGTCATCGCCAACCTCGACGCGGCGGCCCGCTATCTTCGCAGCCGCGACGACGTGACCGGTCGGATCGCCACGATGGGTTGGTGTTTCGGGGGTGGTATCGCTCTCAGCTACGCCATCGGTGGGGAGCGGCACGAGGGTACGGCGATCTTCTACGGAAGCCTCGTGACCGATCCGGAGATTCTGGCGTCCATCGACCACGAGGTCTACGGAGCCTTCGCGGAGATGGACAGCGGCATCCCGCCCGCGACCGTCGACAAGTTCGTCGAAGCGCTACGGTCGGCGGGAGTGGAGAACGACGTTCACATCTACGACGACGTGAACCACGGCTTCTAGCTCCGTGTCGGTCAAGATCCAGCGCCCTTCGCAAGGAGCCCGCCCGTGACGCGTGGCGACGTGTTCGGGCCTACCTGCAGCGAACGCTCATGGACTAGGTCCGCCGGGGTGGTCCGGCTCTCGGGGGTCTCGTGGGCGTCACCGCCCGCCGGCCCGCCGCAACGGCAGGAGGGGAACCGAGTCTCCAGGAGCCACGAACCATTTCTCGTACCGCTGGTAGCGCTGGACGTAGTCCCCCTCAGGCACGGCACGCCAGATGATCGCCTCGGACGGTAAAAAATACGTGTTCTCGGAACCCGGCAAGAGCGGAGAAAACACGGCTCGACCCCCTGCGTGCTCCACCGGCTCGGGTGTCTGGAAGATCCACTCGACCGAAACGAACGTGGTGTCGCGCGCGAGTTCGATCGTCCCCGCGATAGCAGGCTTGTCGTCCTTCTCGGGACAGTAGGCCAGACTCCAACCATCCTCGCGCTCATCGTCCACGATGAAGCGATGGCGCTCACCGAACAAATCGTCGACAAAGTGAGGAGCGAAGTCCGCCTCGAGCGGAGGATAAACCCAGGAGTCGTAGGGCTGCGCCCCGTCCATTCGCCGAACCTTGAACGCATAACCTTCCCGTTCGATGCGTCGCGTCCAACTGAATCGGAGAAGAGACGAGGAGCCGCGCTGACTCAGATTCAGGTCAGGGAGCTCCAACGGGCCGAGTTTCCCGAGCGGTAGGACGGTATCCGCTTCGGCCAGATACGTGGCGATCCCGAGAGTGTCCATGATCCCGTGATACCTCAAGCGGGCATACTCCCATAGCCCTCTCGCACGTGACTCGTCCCGTCGCATCTCGCACGGAGCCTCCTCTGTGGTCACGAGAAGCCCCTCGAGCACCAGGGGAGCTTCCGCGAGGCGCAGGTCATAGGAGTCCACCCCCTCCACCACCGCGACCTCAAGCACGTCGAAGCCCAGCGCTCCAGCCCGAAGCATGACCGTCTGTAGGGTCACGATCTCCGGAAAGGAAAAAGCTCCATCGGCATCACTCAGTACCGCCGCGAGCCTTCGATCACCGCTCCACGCTTCGACGGCCACACCCTCGAGCGGTATCCCACCGCGGGCCGTGACGACTCCTGAGAGCTGAGCCGACGCGGCTCCGGCAAACGCCGCCAACGCGGACACCATCAGTAGCGCGGCAAATCCGACTGTTCGATCCCGACTACGCATCCTTCTGCCCCCTAGCGCTTCGCGACTCCCCCGGGTTTGGCATTCCCCCAAGCTCCCCCAGGATCCCCTCGGGTCTGTCATTAATAGCTGGCAGGCCCTGGCAGGTTCCCCAATCGCGACGATTCGATTCCCTTA
>CAUZAE010000229.1:0-2684 GCA_963577685.1 Gemmatimonadales bacterium UBA6960
CGTGGACCCTTAGCGCTTTGGCGTCAGCTCCCCCGCCTCTCATCAGCCACGGCGCCAACCAAGCACTGATCTCCGACGGGAGGTGGCCCAGAAGATCTCCGCCTTCGCGGTGGACCCATACTTCGGGTACATCCTGATCGGGAGGGTCCGGAATCAAATAGAGTACATCGCCGATCTCCAGCTCTGTCAGGTGACGATCCCGGCCCGCGAAGACGATACCATGAACGGTCGCTCGGAACTGCAGAGGGCACCCGTCGGGGAAGGGTGGTCGTGCCTTCTTCATCGGAAGATCGGACCCTCCGTTCAACGGTTCACCGTCCCTCAATCATTGCGTATGTTTTCCATGGACAAGGGCCCCGCCCTAAATAACGTTCACCGCGCGGGGCAGCGCAAACGAGAATCTGCATGCATGAGATATACTTAGATCACGCCGCGACGACGCCGGTGCGCGAGGAGGTCCGTGAAGCGATGACTTCGACGCTCACGGAGAGCTTCGGCAATCCTTCCAGCCACCACGGTTGGGGGCGCCGTGCGGCGGCAACGCTCGACGGATCTCGAGAACGGATCGCGACCGGCATCGGTGCGGAAGTAGATGAGATCTACTTCGTACGAGGAGGGACGGAGTCGGACAACCTGGCCATCTTGGGGAGGGCTGATGTGGCCGAGAGCAAAGGGGAGACGCCCGTCGTCGTCGTGTCAGCGGTGGAACACAAGGCGGTCCTCGAGTCCTCCGCCAGAGTCGAGGAACGTGGAGGGAGATGTGTCGTCCTAGAGGTGCGAGAGGACGGGACGCTGGACCTCGATATGCTGGAGCACGTGCTCGCTGAGCGTCCCACACTCGTATCGATCATGACGGTGAACAACGAAGTGGGAATTCGCCTACCCCTGGAGCAGGTAGCCGAACGGACGGAAGCTCACGGAGTTGTCCTCCATTCGGACGCGGTCCAGGCCCTCGGCAAGACCCCGGTCCATGTTGACACGCCCCACGTGGACCTCCTGACCCTCACCGGCCATAAGATCGGCGGCCCCAGAGGGACAGGTGTTCTCTTCGTTCGACGGGGAGTGGAGATCGCCCCTCTCCTATACGGTGGGGGGCAGGAGCGTGCGTTGCGGCCGGGCACGGAGGACGTGGCGGGCGCCGTCGGCATGTCCATGGCCGTGGCCCTGGCGGTGCGCGAGCAAGAATCCGAGGCTGGTCGAATGGGCGACCTCAACAAGACGCTCGAGTCTAGCCTCGTCGAGGGTATCGCCGGCCTCCGCATTCACGGAAAAGAGGCGCGCCGGGCACCTCACATTCTCAACGTGGGGATCCCCGAAGTTGATCCCGGGGCACTTCTCGCAGCGCTCGACCTAGAGGGGATAGCGGTCTCCGGTGGGTCCGCTTGTGAGAGTGGAGGCCAGGCGCAGAGTCATGTCCTTAAGGCCCTTTACGGTGAAGCGGATCGTTTTGCGGCGCTTCGCTTCAGCCTCGGTCACACAACGAACCGACAGGACGTGGCCACGGCTGCGACGACGACCGTCGCTGTTGTGGACCGGATACGGAGCCGGGCGGCAGGCGCGTGAGGTCCGAGCGCATCTTGGTGGCGATGTCTGGCGGCGTGGACTCCTCGGTCGCTGCGGCGCTGCTCGTTCAGCAAGGTTATGACGTCGTAGGTGCCACAATGAAGACGTTCTGTTACTCCGGCACCAAGGCCTCCGCGAAGACATGCTGCGGTCTGGACGGTATCGCCGATGCGCAGCGTGTCGCCAACAAGCTCCGTATCCCGCACTACGTCTTCGACGTCGAAGAAAATTTCACGCGAGACGTCATCGATGACTTCGTGTCAGAGTACGCGAGAGGGCGCACGCCGAACCCCTGTGTTCGCTGCAACTCAAACACGAAGTTCCCGGACCTGATGGAAAGGGGACACGCGTTGGGCTGCGACGGCATCGCGTCCGGTCACTACGTGAGGATCGATCGGACAGACACCGCCGACCCCACACTTCTTCGGGGGGCGGATGCGGGGAAGGACCAGGCATACTTTCTTTGGGACCTGCCCCGCAAGATGCTCCCGCTCCTGTACTTTCCGCTCGGAGAGTTGACGAAGCCGGAGGTTCGTGAACGGGCACGCGCGTTGGGCTTGGTGACAGCCGACAAGCCCGAATCCCAAGAAATCTGTTTCGTGCCCACCGGCAGTTACCGGGATCTCCTGGAGTCTCGTCTTCCCGCTCGTCACCCGGCGATGCAGCCAGGCCCCTTGATCTCGCTGGATGGACAGGTGCTCGGCCAGCATGATGGCTACGCGAACTTCACCGTCGGACAACGAAAAGGCCTGGGAGGCGGCTTCCCGCATCCCGTATACGTGGTCGAGATTCGCCCCGAATCCCGGGAAGTCGTCGTAGGAACGTTGGAAGAGTGTACGTCGACGGGTGTGGAGGTCGGCGAGATCAACTGGCTCGGCGAGCCGCCACCGGCGGGTTCACCCCTACGGGTTCAGATCCGTCATCGGGCCCCTGACGTTCCAGCGACGGTACTCTCGATCGACGATCGAGTGACGCTCGCCTTCGACGAGCCGCAGCAAGCTGTCGCCCCAGGTCAGTCTGCGGTCTTCTTCGAGGGGAACCGCCTTCTCGGTGGCGGTCGCGTCGACCGCGCGCTGAGCACGATACCCGAGGCGCGCACATCCACAGGACAGCACTCGGCT
>CAUZAE010000230.1:0-2679 GCA_963577685.1 Gemmatimonadales bacterium UBA6960
AAGCGCCGAGCGCCTGACACTCTGCATCTCCTCGCAAGCCGGGTGCGCGATGGGCTGTACCTTCTGTGCAACCGGATGGGCCGGATTTCGGCGGCACCTCACGGCCGGAGAAATCGTCTCACAGTACCGAGCCTCTCGTAGATGGGCCCAAGAGAACGACTACGGCCGAATCTCCAACGTCGTGTACATGGGCATGGGCGAGCCGCTCAGCAACAGGACGGCGCTGCACCCGTCTCTCACGATTCTCAACCAGGGGTACGGTATCGGGGCACGTCGCATCACCGTCTCCACGGTCGGTGTCGTCCCCGGAATCCTGGAGCTAGCCGGGCGACCCGAGCAGTTTCGCCTCGCGGTCTCACTCCACTCTCCGGTGTCCGAACTGAGGCAGGAGCTCATCCCACTCGAAAAACGCTACCCCCTCGATGAACTCATGGAGGCGCTACGTCGGTTCGATCAAGCCGGCGGCAGGAGAATCACATTCGAGTACACGATGATCCGGGGCATCAACGATGCTCCTGAATTGGCTCCGAAGCTGGCCGCTCTCGCCAGCTCACTCGACGCGTTCGTAAACCTGATTCCCTTCAACTCCATCCCATACCAGAAGTGGACGGCCAGCCGGGGTGGGCGAATCGAAGAGTTTCGGTCGGTTCTCGCGGCTCGAGGGGTTGCCGTAGCGGTGCGGGTTCCGCGCGGCCGAGACATCGCCGCAGCATGCGGTCAACTTCGGGCCGACGCGCTCGAGGCCGCCGTGAGTAATCCGGTCAGCGAATCAGCGAAAAGATACGTCCCCCCCGTATCTCACGGATCCACGGGAACGGCCTGAAAGACCCCTTGTTGTACGAAAAATAGATCAACGAGGTGCGCCCTTCCAACCTCCACCCCTCCAAGAGTCCCCAGTATCTCGAGTCGAGGCTCGTGTCCCGATTGTCGCCCAACATGAAGTACCGATCCTCTGGAATCGCCAACGGACCCCAGTTGTCCCGGGTCGGCCGATAGCCGGCGCGGCCCACGGAGTCCACCAAGTACTGACTTTGCCAGACCATCATAAGGTGAGGATCGTCACCTCCGGGGTCCGTATGCTTGACGTAAGGCTCTTCTTGGGCGACTCCGTTGAGTGACAGGACCCCGTCCTTCATCGCGACCGTATCCCCCTCCATGGCGATCAGACGCTTGACGAGCTTGAGATCGGGTTCGTGAGGGGGATCGAACACCAACACGTCTCCACGCCGCGGCGACGAGTATCCCGGAATGCGAATCTGGGTCCCGGGGATCCGTGAACCGATGGCCGCCCTATTCGCGATCAAGAAGTCTCCGACGAGCAGTGCATTCTCCATAGATCCCGACGTGATCACGAACGTTTGGAGGAGAAAGCTCCGGATCAGGAGAAAGAGTCCGGCGGCGATCAGTAGGGACTTGGTCCACTCCACCAAGGCATTTTCTGGGACGTCACCGTCTTTTTTCCCAGAGCCAACGGGACCGTCACCCTCAACTTGCGAGTGACCCCTGTTGCTCTTCTTGTGCCGGTCTTTTTTCGCCATATCCGTCCGCTAACGAAGGTGCCCGCGAAGATCCCACCACGGAACACCGTCCGCGATCGCCTCCTCTGGAGGAGTTCCCGGGACCCAATCTCTCCCAAGCAATACGGTCACGTCGAGGTAAAGGTTCGCATCAGGCCTGCTCTCGACGGAAGTGGAGCCCAAAGCTCCCCCCACGGCAAGGGCCGCTTCGATTCTCCCGGAACGGTCCAGCACGACCGTCGAATCCTGCCCAAAGGCCTCCGCATTGCCAAAGAAAACTACGTCGAAGCCGTGGTCTCGAAGGTGTTCCGTCGCGAGTCGGGCCATTCCGTCCTCTCCCCCGGCGTTCAGCACCTCCACACGTACGCGACCGAGCTCCTCCGACATCACATTCCTCGGCGACGACACACGCTCCGACTTGGGCAGGGGTCTCCATTGGGAAATCGCCGAGCCGACGAAGATCCCTACGGCGAGCACGATGACGAGGCGGATCACACCTCGGAGGCGCTCACCCATGATCTCCCTTTCACCAACATGTTCCAGAATCCCAGAGTCTCAGGTCGCACCGGACGCTTCTTGTCCACCAGATGGCGGATCCTCGCGCTCAAGATCGTGCGAACGACCGCATCCAACTCCTCGGGCATCGTGGCCCGGAGCCCACCCCTCCACTTCCGGCGGAACTTCCGCCCCGGCTCCAGGAAGTCCGCCGCGTACAACGCTTTCCCGACAACTCCGAAGTCCGGGCTGCCTATGGTGTGGTAGGCGACGGCCGTCAGAAACGCCTCGTCCGTTACGCCGCCCTCGCGGAGTCTCGTCGCGGCGGCAGGTCCATGAAGCACGCCGCCCGGCAGGTGACTCATGGGAGCCGGCACGGACCCACGCAGATCCTTCGGTTTCGCATCTCGTAGCACATCGTGGAGGAACCCCAGTGCCGTCCAACGGTCCACCTCGATCGGAGACTCACTTCGAGAGGTACTCCACTCGCGAAGAAGCTCGGCTACCCTCTGCATGTGCTCCCTGCGCTTCTTCCCGGCCACGGCCCAGTCCGGCAACCGCCCTTGCGCCGCCTCGGCAACCAACGGATGAAGTTCCGAGCCTTCACTCATGGGCTTTCGGTTTTCCGCATATGCTCTTCCTTGGGAACCCCTTTTAAAACTCCTGA
>CAUZAE010000231.1:0-2573 GCA_963577685.1 Gemmatimonadales bacterium UBA6960
CTTCGGCGGAAGGGCGGGCGTCTGAGGGAGCAAACGGCGAAATTTCGGAAGCGAGCCCCGCTACGGCAGGAGGCGCTTCTCCGGCGCGCTGTCGCTCTGACCCGTCCGGGCGGAGTCGTTCTGTACTCCACGTGTACCTTCGCACCGGAGGAAAACGAAGCGGTCGTGGACCGCGTGCTCAGGACCGAACCCGTGGAGCTGGATCCGATCGAGCTGGACGCTCCACACGCGCCGGGACTGACCCACTTCGAGGGGCAGGACTACGATCCGCGCCTGGAAGGCGCCTGCCGCGTTTATCCCCACCACATCGATTCGGGGGGGCTATTCATGGCGCGCCTCAGACGTACCGGCGGCGATGCACCCGATGGTGCTTCAACCGATGGTGCTGGGGAGCTACCGGGTTGGACCCCCATACCGACCGCGTTTCCGGACGGGAAAACTGACCCGGACGTGGCCGCACGCACTATCGAGGAGGGCGCTGAGCGACTGTCGGAACACTTCGGGGTCGAGTCCGGTGCGCTCAGTGACCTCCAGTGGATGGCGCGTGGGAGTGATCTGTGGGTGCACCGATGTGGGACGTGGCCGCTCGACAGCTGGGGGAAGAGTGACGGATGGAAGGTCGTGTCGGTCGGTCTGCGCGCGATGGTCCCCGACTACCGTGGTCGTCCACGTCCCACGAATCATCTTCTGCGAGTTCTCGAGAAGGCGGTCGTGTCGAAGCTGGTCAGCCTCTCCACACGGCAGTGGGCCGAGTTGCTGGCCGGAGAGGACGTGAGCGTCCCTGGCGTGGAGTCCGGCTTCGCACCCCTGGGCCTCTTGGATCGCGTGGCGGGGCGGGGACTGGTCAGAGGCGAGACCGTGCGCCACGAGATCCCCAAGGTCCAGGCACGCTGGCTGAAGAAGATTCTGGAGCTACGGTCCGAAGGACGCTAAACGATCCAGGCGCTCCCGACCGGAGCGAAGGCATAGGTCCGCGAAACGGGCGAGCCGTCGTTGGCGTCAACGGGCGTCAGTATTATCCATCGGGCACTCATCGGGCCAAGTGTGACGTGCGAATGTAAGTGGCCTCGTCGGGACACCTTAGCCCTGCCCGGGGGGTACGGCGTTCAGCAAACTGGAACCGCTCAACTTGTGAGCTCCGGTCAAAAGGCTCTCCAGGAGTGCCGGAGCGCTCATGACCGATCGCAGGCCTGTGAAACGAATGCGCGCTGTCCTCGACAGCCGGACGGGCTTGGGTATCTCTTGGCTGGATGTGAAGCTCGGCGTGCGCATGCTGGGCAAGGAGCCGCTGCTGACCGCTGTGGCGATCCTCACCTTGGCGACCGGAATTCCGACTAGCCTGACCCCGGCCCATATGCTGAGCATCTTCGACTCGGCGTTTCCAGTCGATGAGGGTGATCGAATCGTCGGTATTCGGAATTGGGACACGGAGGACAACAGAGCCACGGTCTGCTCCCTGCACGACTTCGATATTTGGCGTAATGAGCTGAGCTCCTTCGATCAGGTCGCGGCCGCCCGCTCCGATCCATGGAACGTGCACTCGCCAGACGGAAAAGCGGAAGAGGTTCGGGGCGCCGAGGTCTCGGCGTCCGAGTTTGCCATGCTCCGTGTTCCGCCGCTGCTCGGGCGATATCTGATCGACGCGGACGAGTCGATCGACGCGCCTCGGGTTGTGGTCATCGGCGAAGGAATCTGGGCCTCCCGCTTTGGGCGAGACCCGGACATCATCGGCAAGCAGATAGGCATTGGCCGCACGCCTCACACGGTCGTGGGAGTGATGCCCGAGGGGTTCCTTTTCCCCATGCGCGATTACCTGTGGTTGCCGCTCCGTGCGAACCCGGTCGACTACGAGGTAGGAGCGGAGCCCGACATCTTCGTGTTCGGACGCTTGGCCGAACGAGTTCTTTGTGAACCTCCTCAATTTCGTATACCCAATGATCGCCGTGCTACGGCACGAGGGAGAGTCGGACTCAGTGGGCAGCGACAGTGCGGTCCATCCTGGATCGGATTGAGGCGAACTGCGCGAACAGGCCTTTTCGAGCGAACCTCTCCGTCCCATTCTCCTGGTGTCCTGAGTCAGACGTTCGGCGCCGCACGAATGCCGGCGACCTTGTGACTCACCACGCGGGTTCGTCACGAACCGGCACTTGGAGCTCGAGGAGTTCTCATGATCCGCACCCGAGATGGGCGTACCCATCGCCGTCGAGAGATCTGCGTGGTACTGCTGCTGACCCTTTTCGGTGCTTGCCATGTGGGCGGGCGGGTAGCGGCGCAGCAGTTCGAACAGCTGTCGCCCCAGGTCAGAGAATTCGTCGCGGTACAGGCCGCCCACGTGCTCATCCGAGACGTCCGTCTGATCGACGGCACGGGGGCGGCGGCTAGAGAGGGGATGTCGGTGGTGTTGCGGGACGGACGAATCGTCCTCGTGGGGCCCATGAGCGAAGTGGGTGACGTCCCCGGTGCGCAGATCGTCGACGGTACAGGTCAAACGCTGATCCCCGGCCTCGTCATGCTCCACGAGCACATGTTCTATCCGTCGGGCCGGGCGCGTTACAACACGAATCAGTTCTCGT
>CAUZAE010000232.1:0-2543 GCA_963577685.1 Gemmatimonadales bacterium UBA6960
GACTGGTAGAGGACGGCGTAATCTCGGGGGGGATGGGGAGAACCGTTCTCGGACGCATGATCGCCTCGGGTGGTACTGCCCGGGAGATCGTCGAGTCCGAAGGCCTCTCCCAGGTCCAGAGCTCGGTCGAACTCGGCGCCTGGATAGAGGGGGTAATGCAGGAAAGCCTAAAGGAAGTGGAGCGATATCGGTCTGGAGAGACCCGGCTACTCGGCTACTTCATCGGCAAAGTGATGCAGAAATCCGAAGGTCGGGCGGACCCTAAGGCACTGTCGACGCTGATTCGGGACCGACTCGGTTCCTGAGCCCGGGCGCCGCATCCCTACGGGGCCAATGGATCAGGGGCTCGTTGGGAATGGGGAAGAATGCGTCGGCGCTTTCTTCCAAATGGGCGGGGTCCACAGCACCACCCTGTGCCATCATGAGTCGTCGGACCTTCTTGGCCAACTTCAAGTTCAGTTCACCGATGGGGTCGAGATGGGCCGGCCGCGACTTCTCCCGCGAGATGAGGTAGTCCATCACGTACTCGAAGGAGAGGGCGTGATAGGTGGTTACGGCAGCGGACGGAAGATCGAACCGCGAGTTCTTGAGGACCCGCTCGAATATTTGCTTCCAGCGGTCGTTGTCTCCGAACTGGATCATGCCTCGGAAGATCTTCTGGTTTGTTGGAAAACCGAATATCGTCTCGCTCAAGACTCGATCGAAGAGATCGTCGGCCTCCGAGTGGTCGTTTCCCATCACGAGATGTCGCGCTTTCGTCAGGTACTCCTCACCGACATGCATGTCCATGCGGTGCTCCCAGTACGTATGGCCGATCGCCTTGGTCGTACTCGTCACGAGGAGCTGTCGAGGTACGAAAACGTTGTGAGCGACGGTGTCGGCGGCGAGATGGGCGAGGTACCCGTACCCCACGGCGCTGAGTCGGTCGCTGTCTGCCGTGGCCAATATTTCTTCTCCAATGTGCCAATGGTGACAGTGGCGTCCCTCGGGCACGTACTTTTTGGCGAAGGAGATATCGGCGGCGATCGACCCGTACAGGAAATGCAGCGGATGAGAGCCGATGATGGCCTGGATAGCGGGGGGGAGCAGGTAGATCGATGCGAGCACCCCTTCGCCGATCGCGATATGCGCTCCCGGGCCCCAGGCGAACAAGGGTTCAGGTTGGAGAACGAGCCACCCAAAAGCGATCGCGAGCGGGGCGAGTACCCTCACGGTACGCGATGCTCTTCGGGAGCCGTGACCTCCTCCCCGGCGATCGGCCCTTCAGTGTCATCGGCGTCCTTCACTTGAACATTCGCGACGTCGGAGTCCACCCCGGCGGCCTCTTCGAGAGGTTGCTTGGCCATGCTATCTCCGACGATTCGTGCGCCGGCCCGAACGCCCTGCACGACGGCTGCCGTATCCAGCAATACCGATTCCGCTTCGTCCTGCACGACGTCCATGAGCGCATTGAACTCCTCGACCCTCTCTTCCATACGCTCCGACGCGCCTTTGAGCCGGTCCGACAGTCCCGCCACCGAAGAGTGAAGGCGCTGCACGTCCTCCCGAACCACCGCGGAGATATACTCTACGTTTTCGGCGGCAACTCGCGCACGGTCGGTCACGGGCTGGACCTGCGACTGTAGGGAACCGAGGAGCCTCTTCAGCTGGGCAAGGATGACGATCGCTACCACCATGAAGAGGATCGCCACGACCGCGAGAATAATAGCGGACACGTCGGCGGCTACCTGAAAGGCCCCTGTGGTGGCCGACGTCGCGGCCTCCTGCAACAGCGGCGAAGGAACCGGTGGATGGGTGATCATCCCAAAAAGGTACAAGCTCTCCACCTCGGAGTTCTAGTACGGGCCACCTTGAGCAACGTTGCCGTGCGTCGAGTCGATGGGGGATCACGCAACCCCGAGCCCTAGAAAAGGCTACGCATCTCTCTGGCACTTGTCTTGCTGTGAAGGGATAACAAGCCGGTGTAACATTCGGGAGCCGGCGAGGCTTATTTTGACCGGTTGCTGTGCCGGGGGACGGAGGAGTAGGTTGGGCCGATCCTGTGGAACACCGCCTGTGGCGAGCACGTGTCGTAACCCAGGAGACCGCAAAGGAGGACATGCCAAGCTTCGTCATTGAAGGCGGCCGCCCGCTGACGGGGGTAATTCGACCAGCCGGCAACAAGAATGCCGCGCTCCCAGCTATTGCCGCGACAGTGCTCACGTCTGCCCCCGTGACCCTCGAGAACATTCCGAGGATCAGAGATGTCGTCACCCTCTTGGAGATCGTCGAGTCACTCGGGGCGGACGTTACTTGGACTGACCAGAACGTGGTCACCATCGACGCATCTGGGGTGCTATCGGGGGACGTGGATAAGGCTCTGGCCGAGCGCATTCGAGCCTCACTGCTTCTTGCTGGACCCCTTTTGGCACGTTTTGGCCGGGTAAACCTCCCTCCTCCCGGGGGGGACGTCATTGGCCGTCGCCGAATGGATACCCACTTCTTGGCGTTCGAGGCGATGGGAGCCACCGTACGGTTGAACGGCGGGTTTGAGATTGAGGCCG
>CAUZAE010000233.1:0-2526 GCA_963577685.1 Gemmatimonadales bacterium UBA6960
AGATTGTGTTCGATCACGACCACGGTATTACCCTTCTCCACGAGCCGGTGGAGCACCTCCAACAGGACCCGGATGTCCTCGAAGTGGAGGCCGGTCGTGGGCTCGTCGAGAATATAAAGCGTGCTCCCAGTGGCCCGCTTGGACAGCTCGCTGGAAAGCTTCACCCGCTGAGCCTCTCCACCGGAAAGTGTGGTCGCCGACTGCCCGAGGTGGATGTAGCCCAAGCCCACGTCCGAAAGTGTCTCGAGCTTGGCCCTGAGCCTTGGCACGGGCTCGAAGAAACCGAGGGCCTCGTCGACCGTCATGTCCAGCACGTCGGCGATGTTCTTTCCCTTGTAGAAAACGTCCAGAGTTTCGCGGTTATAACGCCTTCCTCGGCATACGTCGCACGGCACGTACACGTCGGGCAGAAAGTGCATCTCGATCTTCACCAGGCCGTCCCCTTTGCAGGCCTCGCAGCGCCCTCCCTTCACGTTGAAGGAAAAGCGGCCGGGCCCATACCCCCTCATCTGGGACTCGGGGAGGCCGGCGAACAGCTCCCGGATCGGCGTAAACAAGCCCGTATAGGTCGCGGGGTTCGACCGCGGCGTACGGCCGATCGGCGACTGGTCGACCTCGATCACCTTGTCGATCAATTCGATTCCATCGATTCCCTCGTGGCGCCCCGGGACCACCCTGCTCCGATACAAGTGACGGGCCAACACCCGATAGAGCGTCTGGTTGATGAGCGTCGACTTGCCCGACCCGCTCACGCCGGTCACCGCAACGAAGCAGCCGAGCGGGATGGCCACGTTGAGATCACACAAATTGTGCTCACTCGCCCCTCGCAGATAAAGCGAACGATCTCCATTACCCTTCCTGCGTCCATCAGGAATCGGAATCTGCCGCCGACCCTCCAGATACGCTCCCGTGAGTGAAGCCTTTTCTGCGAGCACATCGGCCAGGCTCCCTTGCACAACAACCTCGCCACCCGCACGTCCGGCTCCGGGTCCCAGGTCTACGATGTGGTCGGCAACCCGGATCGTCTCCTCGTCATGTTCGACCACAATCACGGTGTTGCCCAAGTCACGAAGCGCCTGAAGGGTCTCCAGAAGCCGTTGGTTGTCCTTCTGGTGGAGCCCCACCGAGGGCTCGTCCAAAATGTAGAGCACACCCACGAGACGGCTCCCGATCTGCGTGGCCAAGTGAATACGCTGAGACTCACCACCGGACAGAGAGTCGGCAGAACGGCCGAGTGTCAGGTAGCGCAGGCCCACGTCCTTGAGAAAGCCAAGCCTCTCCTGGATCTCTTTCAGGATTGGCGTCGCAATCTCTCCGTGTAACACATGCCGGTCCGCCCCGGAGCCTATCGGCTCGTCCACCGCCAGGCTCCGGAAGAACTCGAGTACGTCGGAGATGGAAAGGTCGACGATCTCACCCAGGGATCGCCCCGCGATCGTCACGGCCAGGGATTCCGGCCTCAGCCGGCTCCCGGAACAGGCCGTACACCTGAGCGTGGACATGTACTCATGAAGCTGCGTGCGGACCGCATCAGACTTGGTCTCCTGATAGCGAGACTCCACATTTTCGATGACACCATCCCAGGTGTCCTCATAGTGGCCTTTGGCGTTTCCGGACCCCGAGCGGTACGGGAAGCGAATCTTCATCCGACCCGAACCATACATGATGGCGTGACGCGCCTCCTCCGGAAGTTTTTTCCAAGGACTCCCTGGGTCGAATTCGTAGGCCTCCGCCAGCCCCGCGATCACCGAGCTCCGAAGGTGTCCCGAAGGTTCGCCCCATGGCAGCAAGACACCTTCCAGAAGAGAGAGAGTCCCGTCCGCCAGGAGTAGGTCCGGATTGACGTGTTTGCTGGTCCCGAGACCACCGCACTCTTCACAAGCCCCGTAGGGCGAATTGAAGGAGAACTGTCGAGGCTCGATCTCGGGGAGGCTGATGCCACAGTGGGCACAAGCGTAGTGCTCGCTAAAGAGGTGTGACACACGTGAACGGCCCTTTGCCTCCAAGATTTCCACCGTTCCCTCGGCGGCCCGCAGCGCGGTCTCCACCGAGTCGGCCAGCCGCTCGCGTTCCTCCGACCGAATGGCCAGCCGATCCACCACGATCGCGATGTCGTGGTTTTCATATCGATTGAGCGCGGGCGGGTCGGAGAGATCGATCATCTCTCCGTCGACGACGGCCCTGACGAAGCCGCCCTTTCGAGCCTTCTCGAAGAGATCGCGGAACTCGCCCTTCCGACCTCGAACCAGAGGCGCCAGCACCTGGATCTTGGCACCCTCGTCCAGAAGCAGCAGCCGTTCGACGATCTGGGACGCCGACTGCCGAAGAACCGGCCTGCCGCACTCGGGGCAGTGCGGGACGCCGACACGGGCCCAAAGGAGCCGCAGATAGTCGTAGACTTCCGTGACGGTCCCCACCGTCGACCGTGGGTTTCGACTCACCGTCTTCTGTTCGATGGAGATCGCCGGAGAAAGGCCCTCGATCGAATCGACGTCGGGCTTCTCCATGAGCCCCAGGAACTGGCGG
>CAUZAE010000234.1:0-2526 GCA_963577685.1 Gemmatimonadales bacterium UBA6960
ATGAGGCCGACGGGCAGTCCTTCCCCGACCTGCTTCGGTCCGTGGCTCGCGTCCCCGGCATCCGTCGTGTTCGATTCACGTCACCGCATCCCAACGACGTGACCACCGATCTGCTCGATGTCATGGCAGAGGAAACTGCGGTGTGTGAGCAGCTCCATCTGCCACTTCAGGCAGGAAGCGATCGAACGCTTCGACGGATGCTTCGGCGTTACACGGTTGAGGGGTTTCTGGAGAAGGTGAACCTGGCGCGCGCCGTGATACCTGACATTGGGCTTTCGACCGACGTCATCGTGGCTTTTCCTGGTGAGACCCACGACGAGTTCCAAGAAACGCTCGAGGTGATGCGGACCGTCCGCTTCGACGATGCCTACACGTACCGGTATTCTCCTCGGGAGGGCACGCCCGCCACGCGTTTCCCGGCTGCGGATTTCGTCCCCGACGGGGAGGCCCAGGAACGACTCCAGCGCCTCATCGAAACCCATCGAGCGATCCAGGCCGAAATCAACGAGGCCGAAGTCGGACGTGTGGAAGAGGTGCTCGTGGAAAAAGAGGCCCGTGATCCAGGTCAGATTCTGGGAAGGAGCAGGCGGAACAAAGTGGTCGCGTTCCCGGCATCTCCCGACTTGGTTGGCACCTACCTCGAGGTACGCCTCACAGGCACGACGGGAGCGACGTTCGTCGGGGAGCGGGAGCAAGGTGCTCCGGCTCTGACGGGGTCCACATGACCCGGTTCGTCGGACCACTGGGAGTTCTCTCGGTCCTGGTGATCTCGATCGTGTTCGCGGCGCTGAACCCGCAACGGATCACGCTCAATCTAGGGATGGGGGTCCTCTACGGCGTGCCGTTGATCTTGGTGGGATTCACAGGGCTACTTATGGGCATGCTCGTGATGCTCGTCGCGGGTATCCGAAGCGATCTCAAGGTCCGAGCCGTGCTTCGGCAGCGACTGGAGGACGAAGATCGTGAAGAGCGGGCCCTCATTGATCGGACCCAGCAGGATCTTTTTCCGTCACGTCCCCCCGAGGATAAAGGCGGTGAAGGTCCGGTGCCCTAGCCTCAAAGTCGACACCCTTTGGCGGCTCAGGGCTCCCCACCGTGAGGCCGAGACCGCCACCCGTGGCTTTGGTCGCAGCAGACTCTACGACGCCAGCGCCGAGTGGTGAGACCCGAGTGGTGTCTTTGACCTCCGGATGACGCCAGCTATGTTTTGGCGTGCGAGAGCTTCCCGACAGTCCAAGTCCCGCGAGGCTATGACGAACAGCAGTGTTGTAACACTAGAGAGACATATCGTCGAAGAGGAACGGACTCGCCCGGAGGCGACCGGCGCCTTCAGCAACATTCTCTACTCGATCACCCTAGCCGCGAAAATCATTTCGAGGGAGGTGAACAAGGCGGGCATCGTTGATCTGCTCGGAGGCACCGGAGACAGGAACGTACAGGGCGAGCGTGTCCAGAAGCTCGATCTCTACGCAGAGGACGTGATCTACCGTGCGATGGATCATACAGGTGCGCTCTGTTGCATGGTCTCCGAGGAGTCGGAGGACATCCTGCCCATTCCGGAGAAGTTTCCGAAGGGGAAATACGTCTTGATCTTCGATCCGCTGGACGGCTCTTCGAACATCGATGTCAATGTTTCGATCGGCACCATCTTTTCGGTTCACGAGAAGATTACCGACGGCGTAGACGGCACGGTCGAAGATTGCCTTCAGGCCGGGTGCAGGCAGGTCGCAGCGGGCTACGTGCTCTATGGATCGTCGACCATGCTCGTGTATACGAGCGGGCGGGGGGTGTACGGCTTTACGCTCGACCCGTCGATCGGTGAATTTCTGCTGAGCCACCCGAACCTCGTCATGCCCGACCCCCCGGGTCGGATGTACTCGATCAACGAGGCGTATTATCCCCGCTGGTCCTCTGGTCAACAGAGGCTGATGCAGCATCTGAAGGGGCTCGATGGTGAAGGGATGGTCTCCTATAGCTCACGCTACATCGGCTCGTTGGTGGCGGACTTTCACCGCACTCTTCTCAAAGGCGGAATCTTCATGTATCCAGCGGACTCCAAGAGTCCGCGTGGGAAGCTGCGACTCCTCTACGAGGCTGCCCCGATGGCGATGATTTGTGAGGAAGCGGGGGGGCGAGCATCTGACGGGCGAACCCGAATACTGGACCTCATTCCAGAGGCGATTCACGAACGGACCCCGCTCTACGTTGGGTCTTCTGAAATCGTTGGGTTGGCCGAGGCTTTTCTGGCCTCTAGCACTTGATGGGGTGGTTCCCGGGTAAGTAGCCCATTTCGAGATCGACGAGGGGTGCGGCGTAGTTGCCGGAGAAGCAGGCGTCGCAGAAGGAGCCGTGGTCCGAGACGACGGAGAGCATCCCTTCCAGTGATAGGTACCCAAGGGAATCGACCCCGAGCTCGTCTGCGATTTCGTCCCGGGAAAGTCTCGAGCCGATGAGTTCCTCGTGGCTGGGCATGTCGATGCCGTAGAAGCAGGGGAACCGCACCGGTGGGCTGCCGATGCGGAAATG
>CAUZAE010000235.1:0-2513 GCA_963577685.1 Gemmatimonadales bacterium UBA6960
TAAGTCCAACGATGCCACAATACGCCGCAGGCATACGAACCGAGCCGCCGGTGTCCGTTCCCAACGCTCCGAGAGTCATATCGGCAATTACCGCGGCCGCCGACCCCCCAGATGAGCCGCCCGAGATCCGGTCAAGCGCCCACGGGTTACGGACCGGAAGGAAGTAGGTGGAAACGTTGCTCCCACCCATTGCGAACTCCTGAAGGCCAGCCTTGGCCATGATCACGGCTCCGGCCTCTTTCAGGCGTTTGACCACGAAGGCGTCCTCGTCGGGGACGTTTTCCTCGAACACCAGGCTACCTCCGGTCGTGCGGGTTCCAGCCGTGTCGATATTGTCCTTGAGACCGAGGGGAATTCCGTGTAGAGGTCCGCGGAAGGACCCCGCGCTCGCCTCGACGTCCAGCTGCCGGGCCTGCGTGAGGGCCTCTTCAGACATGATCGTGATGATAGCGTTGACTTTTGGATTGTATGCCTCGGCCCGTGTCAGGCAGGCCTGCGTGAGCTCTGTGCAGCTGATTTCTCTCGTACGGATCATCCTGGAAGCCTGAGCGATCGTCAGTCGCGCTAGCTCGTCTGATTGTGTTGCCGTGGCAGCTGGGGCTTGGGCGTGCGAGCGTTTGGGTAAGGCCGGGAGGGCCGCGGCGCCTACGGCGGCGCTAGCGGTCAGCCGGACAAAGTCGCGACGGCTCCATTCGTTTTGCAGCTTCATTGGTAAGTCCCCCTCCGGGGTTTAGGTGGCCCTCACGGAGAATGCGCTGCCCGGCCGACTCCGCGCCAGAGCGCTCCCCAGGTGCGGGCGAGTATAATCATTTGGTCTAGTGCTGAACAATGGCCTAAGCCAGGATACGATCCGGGATATCATCACAAACGTGACCTTCTACGCGGGTAGGTCTACCGGCTTCACCGCGGCGCGCGTGGCCGCCGAGGTGTTCACGGAGCGGGGCCTCCCCATGGGTGGATAACGCTGGAGGACATCAGGATGATAAAGACAGAAACCGAACGGCGTGCGCGTGCAGAAGCGAGAGTGGCTAAGACACGGAGTGCAGTGGGACTCGCAGCCGTGGGCATCTGGGTGATCGCCGCGGTCCCCGCGCTCGCCCAGTCGGGTCCGTCCCCGACATTCACGCGGGACGTGGCCCCGATCCTCCAGGAAAACTGCCAGACGTGTCACCGAGACGGGTCGGTCGCCCCAATGGCGCTCACCACCTTCGACGAGGCTCGGCGCTACAGCACCCGCATCCGGGACCGCGTGGCGAACCGGGTGATGCCTCCGTGGCCACTCGATCACACCATCGGCATCCAGGAGTTCAAGAACGACATCTCCCTGAGCGACGAGGAGATCGAGACCATCGTCGCCTGGGTCGACGCTGGGGCTCCCAAGGGTGACCCCGCCGACATGCCACCGCCGGTTCAGTGGGCGTCCTTCGAGAACGACTGGCAGTACGAGGAGTACTTCGGTAGCCCGCCTGACATCGTGGTGATTTCCCCTACCTATACCGTGCCAGGCAACGAGCTCGATCACTGGCCAGACCTCGAAACCGACATCCCTGGAGTTACGGGAAACCGCCGACCCCGACACGCGGTACGTCTTCCACCACGCTAACCCTTCGATCCTCCAGGACGGAGGCCGTGTCGCCGTCGGGCACTCGGCGGCTGGCACCGTGGGGTACATCTTCCCTGAGGATACCGGTCAGCCATTGAAGCCCGGAGCCCGGGTCAGGTTCGGCATGCACCTTTTTCCCATCGAACGCGACGTGGACGCCGTGCTTCAGCTCGGTTTCTGGCTGTACCCGGAGGGAGAGCGGCCCGAGTTCGAGACCCCGGGAGAAGTGCTCCACGAAGCCAGTCAAAGCACGGGCTTCGGCCATCAGGCCTCCTCGACGAGCGCATATGGTCCTGATCGAGGCATCGGTGGAGGACGGGGCGGCACGAGCAGCGAACCCCAGTTCCCGCGCCAGGTCGACCTACTGATCCCACCGAACAGCACCGCCACGTACAAGGGCGTCTACGTGATGGACCGGCCTGCCCGGATCCACAGCGTACGCGGCCATATGCATCTTCGCGGAAAATACCAGGTCATCGAGGCCGTGTACCCAGACGGGCGATGGGAAATCATCAACAAGCTCAACTGGGCCCACGGTTGGCACACGGCCTTCCTCTACGAGGACCACGTGATGCCACTCCTGCCCAAGGGCACGGTACTCATCGTCACCAACCACTTCGACAACACGGCTGACAACCCCAACAACCCCGACCCCAACCAATGGGTGGTCCGGGGTGACCGCACCGTCGACGAGATGTCCCACTCGAGAATCGGCATGACATACTTCGACAACGAGGAGGATTTCGAGAGGCTCGTGCGAGAGAGGGAACTGCTCCTGTCGAGGATGGAGGGTCGCGACCTGCAGGCGAGCCGCTAGACTCAGGGCTGGAAGCTGCCCCATGAGACTCACGCATGCGATCGTGGTAGCGCTCCTGCTGGTGCTGTTGGCAGCGCCTACTCGCGTCACCGC